>NZ_CP107996.1:0-326000 GCF_036088315.1 Streptomyces sp. NBC_00344
ATCGCTGCGCGATGTGCAAGGAAAACGAATTGCTTCGCAATTCGTGAAAGGTGCTTCGCACCTTTTATTCCTGGCTCGCCAGGAATGGGAATTACGCTTCGCTTAAATTCCTGAAAGACGGGCAGGTCCGCTTCGCTCCCCTGCCTGTTCCGGCTCCGCCGGAACGGCTGGCTACAGGGCAGGGTGGGTGCATCACTGCGGGTCTGTGTAGGATCCCGAAGAACAAGCCACTCTCAGATGTTGACGGGACGTCACTCGACCCGGATGCCGGCACCCGGGTGTCGGGGTTCGAACTCCGCTTCGCTCCATTCACCCCTGATGCCCTCTCACCTCCGCATGAGGTGGTCAGTGCGTGAACAAGTCTACCCGAAAAACATCACGAGCATATACAGCTGCGCTAGAGTGGGACTCGCGCATTATCATCGTGGATCTGTATCAGTGTGCGAAGATGCACTGTGTAGAATCCCGAGTAAATCGCTACCCCCTCCGTCAGGGACCGTCACCCCTCTCGATTCTTGGAGTACGGATATGTCGAATCCGGAAAAGATCACGCTGCGGCCTCATCAGATTGAAGCTGTTGACGCCGTGGTGTGCGGTCTTGATATCCCTCCGGGCAAGCGGATTCCTTGCGATGGTCTGCGGGCCACGGTAGTGGCGGCGTGCGGTACCGGGAAGACTTTCATTGCCGCCCATGCTGCGCTGCGTCTGGCACGCAACGGGCGTGTCCTGGTGTTGCTTCCGACCTTGGATCTGCTGACGCAGACAGTGCGGGAGTGGCGCTCTGCCGGGCATACGGGTCCGGCTGTGGCGGTGTGCTCGCTGGACGATGACCCGTACATGTGGGATCTGGATGTGCGATCCACTACCAGTGCGCCGCAGTTGGCGCTGTGGCACGGGAGCGGACCGGTGACGGTCTACGCCACCTACGCCTCCCTGCCGGTGCTGGCGGAGGCGCATGAGGGTGCGTATGGGCTTCCCATGGACGTCTTTGACCTTGTGGTCGTTGATGAGGCCCACCGCACCAGTGGCTCGGCAGGTAAGGCGTGGGCTGCGGTTCATGACCAGGAGGTCATTCCGGCGATGCGCCGGCTCTATATGACCGCGACCCCTCGGATCTGGAAGGAGCGTCCGCCGCGACGGCTTGAGCGGGCCGTCTCGGCGACCGGGGGGCCCTTTGAGGGGTGGGATCGGTTGCCTCGGGAGTTGGCCTGTTCTATGGACGATCCGAAAATCTACGGCCCTGTGGTGTACGAGCTGTCGCTGGCGTCAGCGGTCTCGCGCGGGCTGCTCGCGCGCTACCAGATTGTGGTGGCCGAGTTGAGGGATCCTCTCGTGACCCCGGCCCGCCTGGCCGGCGAAGAGGGCCGGGAGGAACAGGTCCGCGGTGAGCGGATGGGCGCCCTGCAGGCCGCGCTGCTGGAGACTATGAGAGCCCATCAGCTCCAGACCACCATCACCTTCCACCACCGGACCATAGAAGCCAGTGCGTTCGCGAAGGGACTGCCCCGGGTCGCGCAGCGGTTGCACGCCTCGGATCCGGAGCGGTATCCGGAGAAGGTGTGGGCGAACTGGCTGGGCGGTGAGCACGAGATGGACCACCGGCGCTCCGTGCTCGCCGACTTCGGGCGCAGGGCGGGGCGTGCGGTCCTTTCGAATTGTCGTGTTCTGAACGAGGGTGTGGATATTCGAGCGGTGGACAGTGTGGCCCTGTTGGACTCGAAGGGGTCCGCGGTCGATATCGTTCAGGCCATCGGTCGGGCACTACGTCAGAAACCTGGGCAGGGGAAGATTGCGACACTGATCGTGCCCGTGTTTCTGGCGCCGGGTGAGCAGCCGGAAGACATGTTCACCTCCGCTTCGTATCGCCCCTTGGTGAAGGTCCTTGAAGGGCTTCGGGCGCATGATGAACGTGCCATCGAGATGCTCGCAATTCCTCAAGAAGGACAGAAGCGGGTTGTAGATCCGTCGGAAAACATCGGCCCGGAACCAGAGGAAGGCGCAGAGGAGTCGCGGCTGCTGCTGCGCTTCGCGGCCCCCCGGGATCCGGTGATGGTCGCCAAGTGGGTCAAGTTCCACGTCCTCGACACCGAACGCCAGGACTGGGCCCGCGGGTACGACGCCGCACGCCGCTACCAAGAGCGGGAAGACAGTCTCGATGTGCCCTACGGGCACCAGGAGGGCGCGTATCCACTGGGCAGGTGGCTGTCAGATCAGCGAAGGGCGTACCGGGCCGGGACTATGCCCAGCACCCGGGCGGACGAGCTGGAGGAGCTCGGGATGGTGTGGGACACCGCTGACGCCGGGTTCGAGGAGAACCTCGCCGCGGCCCGCGCCTACTACGCCGAAGCTGGGACCCTGGCCGCCCCGCGGCACGCCACTGCTTTGGACAAGCCCGTGGGGCAATGGCTGACCAACCTCCGCCGGCCCGGCGGGCTCGGCAAAGACCCCGGGCGGGCGCAGCGACGCGGCGAGCAGCTCGCCGCGATCGACCCCGACTGGAACCCCGGACTGTTGGGGTGGACTGTGGACTGGCAACGCCACCACGTGGGTCTGGCTGCCCTGCTGGAGGCCGGGGGGAAGCTCGAGGACATCCAACCCGGCGTTACTTACCGCGGCGACGACATCGGACGCTGGACCACACGGCAGAAGCGGGACTGGACACAGCTCAACCCCGAGCAACAGCGGCGCCTGGACGCCCTCGGCGTGAAACCCGCCGTACGGGCCAAGAAGGCACCGCGGCAGCCCGGTGCGAAGACCCGCGCGGAGACAGGGAAGAGCACCGACGCCTTCACCAGGGGCGTAGCAGCCCTCCAGCAATACATCGCCAGGGAGGGGAAGACCGTGGTCGGCAGAGCACACGTTGAGGAGATGCCCGATGGAACGAATGTTCGTCTAGGTGTGTTTCTCAGCAACCAAAAGAGCAGACGCGACCGCCTAAACGAACAACAACTCACCGCCCTCGCCAACCTCGGACTCGACTGGGTGGCATGAGTGGCGGCGAAGAGGGAGATGAGGCGCAGCCGGCGGGCCCGCCTCAGTGGGAGGTCCTGCTACTGACGGCGAGGCGGGCTGTTGCAGCATTTGGCCCAGCGGCTGCTGGAGTCCGCTCTCTGACCGGGTCGGGAGGCTGACCGATCAGGAAGGTTGGCAGTCCCGGCGGGGGCGAGGGTGCTGGTGTTCGTCAGGAGGGAGTCGGCTTTCGGTGATCTCACACCGGGTGCAGACCGATGAGGACACCGTAGGTCGGGGTGAAGCACAGCTCGACCAGTTGAGCCGGTAGGGGGGGTCAGCTCAGGCAGATCAGCCCGAGCACACAGATCCCCGACGGAGAGGTCGCCGCCGGTGTGGAGCTCGACTGGGATGTTCCCACAGAGCCCGGAGATCCCGAAGACGAAGTATGCGAAGTGCCCGATGTGCCCGATGTGCCCGATGTGCCTGAAGATCCCGTTGTTCCCGATCCCGGGCCGTCGGGGCGGGTGACTGGGTCGCCGGCGTACTGGTGCCGGTGGTCGTGTCGGCGGAGGGTGTGAACGCGGTCCGCTGCGCGGCAGCCTTCGTCGTCGTGTGCGGGGCGGCGCCCGTGTAGGGCTGCGCCCCTGCCGAGTCCGTGTGGGTCGCGGAGGGTTCGGGACGATGTTGCGAGGTGCCGGTCGTGGAGGGCTGGGAGCTCGTGGTCGAGGGCTTCCGGTGCTTGCCCTTCCCGGCCGGCGGGAGCTCGGCGGTCTGGTCCGTCGGCTGCTCATCGGTGCCCACGCTCGAGAGGTCCGTGGCCGTCGACGCCTGGGCGCGGTGGCCGGAACCGCTGTCCATCGATGCGACGGTCAGACCGCCGCCGACGAGCGCGACGGCGGTCGCGACCACGGCTCGGCGCTGGTTCTTCTTCCAGCGGGCCCGCTGTCGGCGCCGGGCCGCCCGCCCCTGCGGCGCGGGTGCCGGACCCTTGGCATCATTGTCGGCGCCCTCGAAATCACCGTCGGCATCGTCGAAAATACTGCCGGCGTCGTCGTGGGCGCCGTACGCGTCGGTCCCCGGTGTCGCCGCCACCTCCGGCCAGAGCACTGGGGCTGCCAGGGCCGGGACGGTGCGGCCGCCTTCGATCAACGGCGCTATGTCCGGGGCGTAAGCACCGCAACCCGGGCACACCAGGGCTCCGTTGAGGTGCCGACGACACGAGGAGCAGTAGTCCATCCGCTTCTTCCTGACGGTTTTGCACGAGGGATCGAGCGTGGGATCGAGCAGCCTGCAACGGTAACGGCGTCTTCGAAAGACCCTGTGAGGCCGATGTGGCGCTCCTGTGCGGATTCTCCGCCTCAACGCGCGAACTTCCAGGTGACATGCGAGTCCGTGGTCCTGATCACAGCCACCGGGACCCTCGGGCGAGAGGTATCGCTTGGCCCTACGCCGGGGAGGCACCGAAGGCCGGGCGGGGGTCGAGTTGCGCTGCGGGTCGGCGGACGAGATCGTGCTCAACTCGGCGCTCACCTTCCCATGTACCAGGCCGAGTGGGCGGACAACGCGGTCTCGTTCACGGTGAACTTCCGGAGGGAAGTACGAGGCGATGAAGTTCATCGAGTCGTGACTGCCGGACCTGAAGGGCACGCCCCTGATGCCTGACAGACCCGCCCGCAGAGCCCATAGGAGCGGATCACCGAGGAAGAGTTCAACTCCTCCTCGGTGACCTCGATCGAGGACTCCACGGACGTGAACTGTGCGAGCGGCGCCTGTCCGATCCGGTAGTCACGTCGTGGGCGCCCCCGGCTGATTCGGGCCGGGGGGCGTCGGCGGACTGTCGGTATAGGTGAACAGGCTGGTGCCCAGCAGCCCCAGGCCGCAGGACAAGCCGAACGCCCCTCCGCCAGCAGAGACGCTGGCGAGTGTCGATGCGCCAAGCGCGGCGGTCACGTCCTTGCAGGCATCGGCGAGAAGCAGGGACGTGATCACGCAGCAGGCAACTGCGATCAGTTTCTTCTGATTACCGGTCACTTATTCTTCCTCGACTAATGGAGGAGGGGACCGGCCAAGACAGACTCGACCGACCCCCCTTTGAACGGGCGGGCTTGAGAGGCCCCCCGTCCACAAGGAGGGGGCCTGGTCGAGTTCTGTCGTGCAGCCTTTACGACATAGCTCACGTCGCTTCGTTTTCCGGGGCGACGGCCCGGTACAGAAGACATCTGGCGGGTCTCGATGGAGGACTGCTCATCGAGTCTCTACCCCCTTCGAAAAGGGGGGTGGACGCGTTTTACCGCGTCCCGTTCAGATTAACACGCTGCGACAGGTCGAACACGCAGACGATCAACGCCCCGAACCTCCAGTTGACTTGATCAGGGGGTTCGCTGTGCAGATGGGGTAGCCGCTCCGAACGCGCCCGACCAGCCCAGGATTTGATAGGGAGCGGAGTTGGCGGCCCTACCCGTGCTGACCGGAGGCACCCGCACGGACAGGGCCGGTCTCAGGGGGTCACAAGGCGCGCGTACGACGTACCACTCAGAAGGCATGCCACCTCGATGCGGCAACGCGTCTCTGGGCATGTCCTGTCTCAAGGAAGCTAGTCGTCCACGCGACGCTGACCTGCGTGGACTAGGTTGGATGAGACGGGTGGACTTGGTTAGTTGAGACGAAAGGTCGGTGCCTGGACCGATGGGGCCCGCTGACCTTCAAAGCGTGGTGTCGTAGGGACCAGTGTGATCGGGATTGGTGACGGCCGCTTTGGCGGCTCGCTCGATCTCTGCGCACTGGGCTTCCCAAAAGGCCGCGTCGCGTTGTGGAGCCGCGTACTGGGCTGTTGTGCCTGTCGACTTGTCGAGTTGTTCGCGCAGGATGTCGGCGTGTCCGGCGTGCCGGCTGGTCTCGGTGAGTATGTGGACCAGGATGTTGAACAGTTTCACGTTGGGGCGTGGCCACCAGGGCACGTAGCCGGGAGAATCGATGGCGAGGGCGGTGATCGTCGCGTCTGAGTGCTCCCAGACGCGACGGTAACGGTCGACGATCTCCTCGCGCGTCTCGTGCTCGGTCGCCCACATGTCCGCACCTCGTTCCCCGGCATCGTCCCACCGGGGCAGAGGTTCGGGGAACGGCCGGTCGAAGACCTCGCCGAAGTACCTGGACTCCCAAATCGACAGGTGCTTGACCAGGCCGAGAAGGTTCGTGCCCGTCGAGGTCACGGGGCGGCGGATGTCGTACTCGCCGAGCCCGTCGAGCTTCCAGAGCATCGCCTCGCGAATCACTCGCAGATCGTTGTGTAGGTAGTCTTTCGCGAAATCATCGATCACGGGGCATGAGCCTGTCATGCGTCGTCTGCGGCCTCAACCTGCTGCCAGCACTGGTGCGTTATGGATACTGCGTGCCCGAGGCGTACCGCGTTGAGCAAGGAATGTCCCCCTTCAGACGCCACGATTCCAACCTCAGCAGTAGAGCAAGTAGGGGGCGATCAGGCTCCGTCGTGTCTCGGCGTCGGTGTCCCCGGGGTTGCGTGGCGGAGGGATGGTATCGCGAGGGAAGAAGGCGTGCAGAACGGCTGCGAGCCGATCCCCACCACGCTCGGGTCGAAATCCATCAGCAGCAGCCGGTCCCGCTCCAGCCACGACTCGAAGCCGACGTGCCGCCCGGTCGTCGCTGCCCAGTACCAGCCCGGGAAGTGACGCTGACCGCGCGACCAGCGAAACGTGCACCGGAGCGACCTCCTCGAATCGGCCCGTCACACAGTCCCGCAGCGGACGCCGACAGCGTCCGTGCACCGCGTCTACGGACGACAACTCGCTACATGGCTCTGCACGATCCACCCCAGCCGGTACAGCCACCCAGCACCCCCAGCGCCCTCAGTCGCGCGCCTAGGTTCGCTGAGACAGAAGTCCGGGCTGGCACTGTTACCGTCTTCCGCGCCAGTGATCAGGAATGAGCGGAGCCACACATGTTCCCCGAGACGGTGCTCCATACCGATGGACTGACCCTTCGCCCATTCAGCAGCAGCGATATCCGCGACACCCAAGTGAGCTGCTCGGACCCGCTCACCCAGCAATGGCTCCCCCTCCCTCAGCCCTACACCCTGGACGACGCCACCGCTTGGTGCACGGCAGTGGCCCCCGCCCTTCGCGAATCCGGCGACGGCATCCACTTTGCGATCACCGACTCCCACACCGGGCGGCTGATGGGCACCACCGGGCTGAAGAAGACCGACTGGCGAGCTCGGGTGACCGAGGTCGGCTACTGGATTTCCCCCTGGGCGCGCGGCAACGGCACAGCCGCCGAAGCCACTCGGGCCCTGGCTCGGTGGCTTCTGACCGACCAGCAGTTCCAGCGTCTGGAGCTCCGAGCCGCGACCGAGAACACCGCTTCCCAGAAAGCCGCGCTCAAAGCCGGCTTTCACCGTGAAGGCATCTTGCGAAACGCAGGTTACGTTCACACCGGCCGGGTCGACCTGATCCTCTTCTCCCTGCTGCCCGACGACCTCCCGACCACGACACACAGCACTCGTGCGGACGGCCGATGACACCGACGCGACATCAAAGCTCGTCCTTACAGCCACGGGACCATCCCCGCGCGTACGGGGAACAGGACGTTGCCGATGCCGTGCATGATCATCTCCCGCAAACCACTCCCGCGGAACAGGTCACCGCACTCCTACGGCGCGTGGAACTCGAAGCTCAGGCCCGTTCTTCGTCGTGAAGCGAGGGGGCATAGGAGATACCGACGATCAAGCCATCGTCCGTGAGAAGCCGGGTCACCGTCTGTCCCCACGGCTCCGTACGGGCTGGGTGAAGCAGGTCGAAGCCCGCGCGCTCAAGCTCCCCGCCAGCCGCTGCGACAGCATCTGCATCCTCGACCTCGAACTCGATCGACGCCTGAGGGACCACCCGGTCGGCGGGCCACGCCGCCGTGCCAAAGCACGCCTCGGCTGCCTGCGAGAGCGGCCACACGCCGAAGTGCTTACTGCCCGGAATGCTCCCACTGGAGTAGTAGCCATCGCCTTCACCCACCAGCGGGAGCCCAAGGGCGTCAATGAAGAGTTTGCGGCTCTGCGGCGGGTCAGCGACAACGACCGCCGTACTCGTGATGAAGGCAACGTTCATGTGACGCAGCCTATGGGCCGTAGTTCCCAGGAGGCGGAAACACCAGCCGCCCGGACGTGTCCTGTCCTACAGATGCGGGGTCCGACACCATCCCGCGAAGAGTTCCACCGCCCACCCCAAGGGCGGCCGGCCACCCAAGCACGGCGGCGAGTTCGTCTTCGGCGATCCCGCAACCTGGGGCACCGAGCAGGCCGTGACGGGCACGGACACCCGGCTCTACGGGAAGGCGACCGCGCAGGCGTGGGACCGGCTGCACCCGCGGCTAACCCGCCGGGCCGCGTGGCTCGACCACGGCGGGCCGCTGCCCGTCATCGAGAGCACCGTCATCCGTCTTGTCGTGGAGAAGCTGCCCAGCGGCGGAGTCAACAAGCCGGTCTGGCTGTGGTGGTCGCGCACCGACGCAACCGAAGCGGACATCGACCTCTGCTGGCAGTCCTTCTCGAACTCCCGGCGCAGGGCGTCGATCGCAGTGACAGTGGCGGTATTGCAGGGCACCACGACTAACTTCGCGCCCCGCTCGACTACTGCGTGAGCAGTAGTGACCAGACGGTCTGTGATGAAGGACGTGCTCTTCGGTCCCCAGGGGACACCCTCGGGATCCAAAAGCAGCAGCGGATCGAGTTCCGGGGCAAGGTACCGCAGCCAGCCGGCGGTGGAGAGAAGGCCAAGTCGAGTCGATCAATGCCACTGTGATGGCAATCAAGCTACAAGCCTGTTCCCACCACGGTTTACTGACGGCATCACGTATTGGATCGTCGTGAGTTGCCCGGGCAATTGGCGAGGGTGCCTGAGGTACGTGGCCCAGTTGGTGCTGCTGGTCGACAGCTGGTGCAGGGGACAGCAGGATTCTGGGGTGACAACACTGATCGACATGAGCGAGCGTGAGTACTTCGCCCAGTTCGCCAAACGGACCGGTATGTTCATCGGCCGCCCGTCCCTGACCGGTGTGGTGGCCTTCATAGTGGGTTACGAACAGGCGGCCCGCCGTCACGGCGGGGCCGGCCTGGACGGCTGGCGCGAGTGGTTGATGAGAAATTACGAGGCCAGCGGCAACCTCGTCTGGGAAGCCCAGATCCTGCAGGTGGCCATCCCCGGCTGGAACGGCGGATGGGACCTCTCGCCGGAGCGGGAAACACACGTCCTCAAGGTGCTCTTCGAACTGCTCGACATGTTCCTCGCCGAACGTGAGAGTGCCGCCGCCGAGTCCTGATGCCCGGCTCGTCATTGCAGGGCGCAGGTGAGGTCGACCCAGATCCATGGTGCGTGGTGCCAGGAGCGTACTTCGCCGACGACCAGTTCGACGGTGCCTCTCAAACGGGAAAGCCAGCGGCTCCCCATGATGCCGCTGACGCAAGTCCGGGGGAGAGGCGAACAGTTCAGCGTTGACCGACCGCCGTCAACGCTGACCAGGCTTCGAAGAACGGGCGGGCCAGAACGCACCGGTCACTACGAGCCGGTCAGAAAGCGTCCGGTTCCTGATGCTGCAGCTCGGATTGCTCCCGCTCACTGATGGCCGGGATGAGGACATGCCCAGGGAGGCCGTGCGCGCCGCCCGCCTTCACATGCCCGGGGGTTCGCAGATGTCACGGGCGGGGTTCCTGTCTCGTCGTACGAGGTGCAGGCAATCCTCGATCAAGGAGTAGATGATGAACCTCGCGCTGTGGATCGCTGCCGGACTGCTGGCCGCAGTGGCCCTGGCCGGCGGCATCACCAAGACATTCGTGCCCAAGGAAAGACTGGCTGCGGCCCCGGGCGGGGGATGGACCGGAGACGCCAGCGCCCGCTTCGTCAAGACCCT
Organism: Streptomyces sp. NBC_00344; assembly: GCF_036088315.1. Classification (NCBI taxonomy): domain Bacteria; kingdom Bacillati; phylum Actinomycetota; class Actinomycetes; order Kitasatosporales; family Streptomycetaceae; genus Streptomyces; species Streptomyces sp. NBC_00344. Next base: position 9,865 of record NZ_CP107996.1, read on the forward strand.
CGGCGTCCTCGAGATCCTGGCCGCGGCAGGCCTGATCCTGCCCGCCGCCCTCGACATCGCACCGGTCCTGGTGCCGGTGACTGCCGTCTGCTGGGTCTTGCTGATGATCGGCGCGATGATCACCCACGGCCGACGCGGCGAAGCCAAGTTCGTGATGCTGAACCTGATCTATCTCGCGCTTGCAGCATTCATTGCGTGGGGCCGCTTCGGACCCGAGTCCTTCACCGGCTGACCGGCGGCAACGACAGTGTCCGGCCAGCCAGCCCCGCTCGGGGAAGGCGGAGACTTCACGCACCGTCCGCGCACAGCACCGCGTCCATCAGCTCGAACAACTCATCGCACCGGGCGGTCAGACACTCGTAGAACTCGCCCCGGAAGCGCGTCGCTTCAGCGAACGCTTCCCTCCGGACAGCATCTGGCAGCAGACTCACCCTCACAGCCTTCGTCTTGGTCACGTGCACCGTGGTCGGAGCACAGGATCAGACGAAGCCCCCCCATGTCCGGCGAATCCCCAGGTGAGCGGCCTAGTTCGAGGTCCATTTCGGCACCGGATCCGCTGCAGCGCCGACAACCTGGAATGAGGCCAGCCGGCAAACCGATCGAAGCCCTATGCGCCCACCGTGCCTTGCACGAATCGCCGAAGGTGCGCACGCACGGCGTCGTGCTGCTCCAACCAGGGCTCGTGCCCAGCGCCCTCGATCAGCGTCAGCGGAAGACTGAGCCGGAGCGCGAGTGATTCAAGAGCCGACATAGGGCGGGGATCGTCGGCCCCACCGAGAAGCTCCGTTCGCGCGGGCAGGCACAAGCGCAGCTCGGCAAGATGCTCATCGAGCGGGTCCGCACGTCCTTCCCTGCCAAGTTCACCGTTCATAGCCCAGTTGACGGGGCGACGCCGCCGGGCACCCTGCGCGGCCCAGTGCCACCCCTGTTCGCGATCGGAGTGGTCGGTGAACCAAGCCAGCGTGAGCAGCTCGACTTCCTGCTCCTCCGTGCGGTGCGGCAACTCCTCCAAGTCGCGTAGCCGCTCCTGCTGCGCTGCGGACATACGACGGCCGCGCTCCGCCCGATCCCCGGTACGCCAATCACCGACGAATGGCCCGCACATCAGCATCATCGCGGCAACCCGGTCAGAGTGCGTCAGACAGAACCGGCTCGCCAGGTCAGTGCCGTAGGAGTGCCCAATCAGTACGACCTTGGGCACGTCCCATGCGTCGAGCAGCTCGGCGAGATCGTCGACATGCCGGGCGAAGGAATGGCGGCCCCGCCACGGGGATTGGCCCGTGCCACGCTGGTCGTACCGGTACACGGGCGCGAGGTCCGCGACCATGGGGGCGACATCGCCCAGATAGTCCGGCAGCCCCGGACCACCATGGAGCATGACCACGGGCGGCTGCCGAGTCGTGTCCCCCAGCGCCATCCAACGTAACTGCGCCTCGTCGGTCATCGACACGAGGCCCTGCGTCTCCATCAAAGTCACCGCGGAGAACCTACCAGCGTCATGAGGCTCCGCCAAATGTTAAAGAACAAGCTGAGCGCGCGCTCCGGCAGTCCCTCACTGAAGCGGCAGTAGCGCCTCTGCCGCAGCGCACTCCTGGCATGCCTGGCCTCCCGGCCGGCGCAACGCGTCGAGCGCTTCGTCCAGGTCGGCGTCGCGCCCACCCTCTGCCTCGGTGCAGTCGTGGACATGGACGACCTGACCGAGCGTCCTGCGGCGGTTGTCGAGCAGCGGCACGACGCGCCATCCCCACCGCGGGCCGGCCGGAGCCGGCTCCTGATCCGGCGGCAGACCGCGGATAGGCACCTGGTCGTACCGGACACCTTCGAGCGGCCGCAACTGCTCCGGAGACACCCACACCCGGTACTCGGCCGCGATGACCTCCGCCTGCTCGTGGCGCCACATCGGCACCCCGACCTGGTAGCGCCACTCACCGCTCTCCACCTGCCGTCGGGCATACAGACGCCCCCGGATCTCCTGCCGATCCGGGAGCACGACCGTGATGCTCGGCGGCGGACCGGCCGCCATCTACGTCGCCGCCCCGGCAGGCCCGGTGACGGCCTTGAGCCGCATCCGGGCCTCGCACAAGGCCGCCGCCCGGGCTCCCCCAATCACGGGTGGGTGCCGACCCGGGCCGACGTATCGAGCAGCCGGGCGTGCAGATCCTCAACCTGCTGGCGCTGCTCGGATGTGTACCCGGGCGACGCCGGGAGCGGATGGTTGCGCCGATACCAGTGCTCCCTGTCCTCCACCGCCTCGACCGGCTCCACCGACCGCGGCAGCTCCCGCAACAGCGCCTCATACGCAGCACGAGTCACATGGAGCTCCGTCTGAGCTGCCCGGAGATCATCAGGAAAGGGGTACATGGTCACACGGCAAGGGTGCGCGTGTTCGATTAATGATCGCTGGACGCCACTCCCAGAGTGACCACGTTCTTGCCCCGCCCTCGACGGGACTCTCGAGACCCTTCGATCCCGAGGAACGCCACCGTGTGGCCGCTGCCGCACAATACTGGGCGTTCCGCGTCGGCCCCGGTGCCCAGCTCAGGCAGCTCGGCCGGTGATTGATCCGGGGCCGGCGGGCCGCAGCCGGACCCGTGCTGTGGGCTCGATCTCGACGCCGGCGGCACTGGTGCCGAGGTGCCGGTAGCCGTGTTCGCCAGGTGTCTCGTACTCCCATTCCAACGAACGCGTGACGACGCTGGTGATCGGGTGGTCACGGTAGTACCGCGACCAGTCCGACCAGAGCCAGGTGCGCTTTTCAAAGGCCGCGGTGGTGAGTCGGAGCCGCTCTGCGGCCAGGGTCTTCACTATGTCTTGAGCGTGAAGCCGCACCCCGTCGACGCTTTCGGCTCGGGTCCGCGTCTTGTAGCCGGTGGGGGATCGGAAAGGTGCCGTGGTGCGCGTGCGCGTTGCTTTCTCGTCGTCTATCCAGTCGACGGTCACCTGCCCGCTGTCGTGGACCGTGATGACCGCGTCAAGCGCGGCGTTCCACCAGCGTGCGCCGCGCCCGATCCAGCCGAGCGTCAGCGTCCCGTCCGGTTCCAGTCCATGACGCGGCACGGTGCGTTCGGCCAGCTCGTGGGGCGGGACCCCGGCGCGGGTGGCGGCCTTCTTTACGGACTTCACCAGGACCTTGTGCGAGTGCCGGGCCGGGACGACCCAATAGTGCAGTGCCCATAGTTCCTCCAATGCGTCCCGGCCGGGCAGTTCGCCCAGGGCCATGAATGCGGCGCCAGCGATGTCGTCGTCCACCCGGTAATAGGTGTCCATGGCCTGTGCGTTCTTCCGGCCCACCACTGCGAGGTTATCGGCGAGTTCGCTTGTATCCCCAGCGAGCCAGCCTGCGGCGAGCGTTGCACCGATCGCCAGGCTCCGAGCCGGGGAAGGCGGCTTCGCCTGTCCGAGCTCTCTGATGACGTGTCGCGGATCGGTCATTCCGTGGAAGGAGCCTGACTGGGCCAGTTCCCGGACAGCGTACTGGACCAGCTCGCGGGCGCCGGATGTCTTGAGCAGGGCCTTGGCTCGACGCTTCCAGACGGTGTCGACCTTGTAGCGGTAGTCCCAGAACTCGGAGGTGGTGCCCAAGTGCAGGACCAGGTCAGTCAGCTCTGCTGACAAGCCAGTGAATCGGTGCCGTGTGCGATTGCTCCAGTCGTTTCCGGGGTCGAACGGGTTCTGTACAAGATCGGTCATCCTTCGATCCTGCCCCAGGGCACTGACACGAGCAGCGCCGTTCGTCAGGCGCGCGAGGAGTCAGGGGCGGCCATGATGGGGCCCGACACCGCCCTTGTCGCCGCAGCCGCAAGTAGTTACTCAGCGCTAGACGCCACCTGGCGGTAGCTATACGAGAACAGGGCCAAGAAGGCGCCTCCGTGACCGCTCATACCTGGACTCGTTAGCAGCCCATGAAGATCACTACGCGTGCGATCGCCGCTCTTGCCCTCACGGTGGCTGCGTTGTCGTTGGCAGGACCCGCCTTTGCAGATCAAGCTCCAGGCTCGAGCAGCCACAAGGGCGTGAGGGTCAACTTCTGGCAGGGAATCTCGGTTACTGATGAAACCGGAGAGGAGTTTGAAGTCAGCAGCGGCCAATAACGCCGCTGAACTCCTGCCCGCCCTGGTACGAGCCGATCAACGCCCGTGCCGGGGCGAAGTGCTGTAGCAGGACGGGCGGACAAAGTACCTGCCGGAGCTGGCAGCCGGCCGCGACTCCTTGCTGCCGAGCGACACCCCTGCTTCGCTGCCCGCGCCACGATGATCTGGTGCGATATGCAGTGCAAGGCGCTCAAGGCCGCCGGTACCGTCCCGCTATGACCATGCCATCGCGTCCTCGTTTCTCCGTCCGTACAGGAAGATCCGCGCCCACCTTCGACGGACCGCATGAGGGGGCGCCCCAGTACCTCGTCGAACCCTTGCAGTCGTGGGTGTCCGAAGCGTTCGGGTTCCGTGGAGGAGTTGACACGGAGGCGGTCCGCACCGTCCTTCTGCTGACTGCGTCTCCCTCCATCTCAGGAGCATTCAGGCGTCGCCAGGTACCTCGAACCTTTGACCAGCTCCACCGATGACGCTCTGCTCGACGTGGTGGACCAGGTGCTGGACCTCATTGGCGAGGGCCGCCTGTCCAAGGGCTGGGTTGATGCCCTCGTGAGGATTTTGAACGAGGGAGGGTCGGCGTATCGCGTGGCGGACACAGGCGACCGCTTGGAAGAGCGCGTCATGCCAGCCGTGGGCGACGCCGTACAACAGACTGTCGCCGAAGCGACGTCTCAGACTGGCTCTGCTGGCTCTGCTGGCTCTGCTGGCTCTGCTGGCTCTGCTGGCTCTGCTGGCTCTGCTGGCTCTGCTGGCTCTGCTGGCGAGCATCTGACCGCTGCGTGGCAGGCCGCTTACGGGCGCATGCCAAAGCCAGTTCACGCCTACAGCGAGGCCATCAAAGCTGTGGAGGCTGCGGCGCACTCGGTCGTACAGCCCAACAACAGCCGGGCCACTCTGGGCACCATGCTCGGTGAACTACGCAACGCTCGTCAGAAGTTCGGCACTGCCCTATCGACCATGTCGGGAAAGGACCCGCTGGCGCCGATCGAAGAGGCAATGCGCGCCTTGTGGGAAGGGCAGACACACTCCCGCAGATAATAGGGCGTTATCCGTGGGAAGACTTCAGACGGGTCCGGTCTCCGACGCTCCGTCAGCCGTCCACCAGGACTGATCAAGGCTTAGCGCCAGTTTTCGTTCCGATGTTCCCCAACCCCCGATATGGCTGTGGCTCATGGACGACTACGAAGTCTGCGTCTCCCACTCGCTGCTTCGCCACTTCATCCGCCGGCGCTGCCCTCGAAGGCCGCCAGGCAGGCCCAAGTCCAAGCTCAACCAGGCACCGTGGCCGGGGACCACACGCCGAACCACTGCTCGGCGCCCCACTCCTCGAACCGTTGCACCTCGGTGAACCCCAACTTCGCCGCGAGGCGCATCGAGCGGACGTTGGCAGTCTGAGTGCAGAGCACCACCGGCTTGCCAGGAAGCACGTTGGCGAACCAGCCGAGCGCCGCCGCGCACGCCTCGGCGGCATACCCGCATCCCCACGCCTCCGGCAGGAACATATAGCCGAGCTCCGCCTCCCCGGCGTCCGGACGGACGGGCCCTGGACGCTCCGCGTCGCGCCGATCCAGCGTGATCGAGCCGATCATCGCTCCGTCGAGATCGATCACGAAAAGGCCAGGGCGCCGACCGGGCAGTTCAGGCACCGCGCGTTCGAGCTCGTCACGCGGTCGAGGGCCACCGAGATAGGTGCGCACCTCTGGCAAGGCGAACAGTTCAATGAATGCCGCACGGTCCCGGACCTCGGACTCGCGGAGCACGAGCCGTTCGGTCCTTATCGGGGAAGGTGGCCAGGCAACGGGTCCGAGCTCAGTCATGGCGGGCAACCTATCGCAGCTGATGAGCGGGATCCGCAGGGAAACTCCGTCACGGGCAGGCACTCGGCCAGCAAGTCGACGACGTCGCGCCAGGCTCGCTGCGCGTGCTGTGGGTGGTAGCCGACGCCGGGGGCCAAGGGGTGGTCGACCGGCGGGTGATGGAAGGCGTGCAAGGCGCCGCCGTAGACAGTGAGGCGCCAGTCGACGCCCGCGGCCTGCATCTCGGCGGTGAACGCGTTCCGTTGCGCGGGCGGCATGATCGGGTCTTCCGACCCCGGTGCCGTAGCCGATGGCGGCGGTCCGGTCGGGGTCGGTCCGGGTTTCGGTGCGCAACTCGTCGAGCGCCGCATGGCCGATGCGTCGCATCCGGTCGGGATCAGCGAGCAGTGGCATGCAACGGGCCAGCATCTCCTCGGGGTCACCCAAATAGCGCCCGCCGTGAAGGTCGAAGGCCAGCGCTACATACCCCAGCTCGGCGAGAGCATCGGCCCGGCGGCACTCGACGTCGCTGAGCCCCATGCCCTCTGGCCCGAGCAGCACTGCGGGCCGGCGGTCGACACCGGCCGGGAGCGCGAGGTGCCCGATCATCGTCAAACCGTCGGCCGAGTACTCGACCGTACGCGTCGTAATCGTCGTCATGAGACTGGACTGTAGTGATCGTCGAGCCCTGTCCGGCCGGTGTTCTGTCGCTGGCAGAACAGCGTAGGTGTCCCTCTGAAATACGGGACGGGCCCGGCGCTCGGGGCTTCAAGATCATCCCGCCCCTTTTGAGCTTATCTCGGCGATCCCCTTTGATCCCCGTGGGTTCAAGGAAACCGAAGGTCCTTCAGCCTGAACCCGCAGGGACACCGGTCTGCTTCAGGTCGGTAGATCCGTGGGTTCGGTTGGAACGCGAGGGTGCTGTGCAGGGCGAAGAGCTTCGGCCGTGACCTCGGCGTCGACGCGCTGCGTTGACCTGGCGTGTGCATTGATCAGCCGCCTTGACGGACGACCTGAGCAGCCCATGAAGGAGCTGCGCGCGTACGCCCGCGAACACTTCCAGGTGCAGTAGCGGGTCAGAACGGAGAGCCAGCCAGCAGCGGACCATCCATGGGGTGTGCGGCAGCACGAGCGACCGTGCGACTGGGGAAGAGTCGGTGTTTCAACCCTGCGCTATTCGGCTCGGTGGGTGGGGGCGAAGAGCAGGTCTTGATCACCTGTGGGTAGGTTCGGGCCATGACTGGTGACTGGCGGATGGACAGGATCGGGGCTGCTCTGCGGGGCCAGAATCCGACTGTGCTGCGGCGGCTTGACTCTGGCTTCGCCGCGATCGGCGACGTTCAGTTTCTGCCCGGGTATTCAGTTCTCCTCGCGGACGAACCGGATGTTCAACGGCTATCTGACCTGCCTAGGGCCAAGCGACTGTCGTTTCTGTCCAACATGGACCAACTCGGAGAAGCGGTTGAGCGGGCCTGCCGGCGGCTGGACCCCGGCTTCCGCCGGGTCAACCTGGAGATCCTTGGCAACACAGACCCGTTCTTGCATGCCCATGTCTGGCCGCGATTCGAATGGGAGCCGGCCGAGCTAGTAGGCAAGCCGGTGTGGCTGTATCCGCGTGACCGGTGGAGTGACGAGCAGTTCAGGCTTGGCCCGCAACACGATGTGCTGCGGGATGCGATCAGCAGCGAACTGGACTGCTTGACCCACGGCTAAGCCCCAAGTCGTGTGGCGAAGAGGTCCCGTTCTGCAGTGAGCATGTACCCCCAGGCGGGTGGGCTCGCTGCGGCCCAGCCGGCGGAGCGCGACCTGACCGGTATGAAGTCGGGCGTGATCAACCACCTGCTGCGCGGTGCGGCCGCGCTCTCCCTCATCGCTCTCGCCAGCCCCGCCTCCGCATCCCCCGCTGCGCCAGTCACGAGGCCACCCCCCTGACGCTGAAAGCCGAGGGTCGGGACAGCAACCACGCCACCTTGCAGGCCGCGACCCTCTACGACCCTGTGACGACAGCACACCGCCGATGGCCACCCGCGTGAACTGCGCGCGGATGGCCATCAGACGCCGTAGGTCACGGGGCTACTGGCCCCAGTACTGCAGCTGTCGAGACCGCTTCACGCTGCTCGCGTCGTGCCGGGGTCTCAGGAGCTGCAGGTGTCGAGCACGGAGGTCAGGGCGGTCTTCTCGGGGTCGGTGGTGGTGACGTTGACGACGGATTTGATGTGGGTGTAGTCCTCGCAGTAGGTGCACCAGAAGGCTTTCAGTCCGCGGGTCCCGAGTCGGACTTGGAGCTGTTGGACGAGGACGAGGCGATGAAGAGCTGATCCTGCTTACCGTCGTCTACGCCGACGACGACCAGGCCCCCGACGGTGTTGGCCATGGCGCACACATCCTTGGCGAGTTCCTTCCTGCCCGCGTCGGTGCCCCGGTAGAAGTCCCTCTTCCAGTCAAGGTCGACGCCTTCACCTCTTGCCCGGTCACAGCCCTGGACGTCCGCGCAACCCCCTCGGCCTCGCCGACACCTTGAGACACCACGGTCTGCCCGCCCGCGCTGCACGGAACACCGCCATGATGGACGCCCTGATAGACCTGCCGCCCATGGTCATCGCCGACCTGCTCGGCATCCACCCCAAGACAGCCGAACGCTGGGCCACCCTCGCCGGCGGGAACTGGTCCGAATACTTGGCAGCGCGACGGGCCGACCCGTAGAGCTAGGCAGTTGAGCAGGGCAGTGTTCCGAGTCTGCGCTATCGGGGGATGGTGAGCAGGATGCGGCCGTGGGCACCGCCGGCGTCGACGCGGTCGTGAGCCTTGGCGATGTCGTCCAGCGGGTAACAGTCGCCGACGGCGGCGGAGGTGAGGTCGCGGGCGGGCTGGCGCTTGGCCTCGCCGGGAAAGTCGTCGCTGCCGAGCAGCCGCAGGGTGACGTTGTTGAACAGCAAAGGCCAGAAGGGGATCTCAGTGCGGTCCGAGCGGGTGGCGTAGGCGGCGATGACGGCGTTGTTGGCAGCGACGGCGTTGTCGAGATCGGCGTTGTCGGACAGCGCGACCTCGATGATCCGGTCGACGCCCTGCGGCGCGTACGCGCGGATGGAAGCGGCGGGGTCGCCAGTGTCCAGGGCGATGGCGTGGGCGACGGCCGGGTCGACGTGGTTGAGGTCCGCGGTGCGGCGGACGGTGGCGATCACGGTGGCGCCGGCCCAGCGAGCGAGCTGGGCGGCCAGGGAGCCGACGCCGCCGAGAACTCCGTGGACCAGAACCAGTTGGCCGTCGACCGGGCCGTCGGCGAAGACGGCGCGGTGGGCGGTGATGCCGGAGATGCCGAAGCTCGCCCCCAGCTCGTCACTGAGGTGGTCGGGCAGAGGTCCGGCTTGGTGGTCAGGTACGACGGTGTACTGGGCGGCGGTGCCGAAGGGGCGGTAGGACTGGGCGCCGTATACCCAGACCCGTTGTCCGACGCGGTGGGCGTCGACTTGGGGGCCCACGGCGTCGATGACTCCGGCGGCGTCGCTGTACCCGTGTCACGGTGACTGTGGCGTGCCTTGTGGTCCCCCGGCCAGTACCTCCACTGGCCGGTCGCGCTGCTTACGCACGAGGTTCTTCTCCTCCGGCGCTATCTCGTCCGGCTTAGACCATGTCCTACATGGTGAGGTTGAGGAACCGTCTGTAGCAGCAGAGCGTGGCGGCGAGTCCGAGAAAGGCCAGGTAGTTGCCTGGATTCCGCTCGTAGCGGTGGTTGAGTCTGCGGTAGCCAGTCAGCCAGGACATGGTGCGCTCGGTGACCCATCTGCGTCGGCCGAGCCGCTCGCTGGACTCGACTCCCTTGCGGGCAATCCGGACTCCGATGTGCTTGCCCCACAGCCATTTACGCAGGTGAGGGACGTCGTATGCCTTGTCAGCGTGAGGGCGGACCGGTGTGGATTCGGCAGCGTGGGATTCGTGTCCCATGTGGAAATGGGACAGCAGTCTTGACCAGTGTCGAAGATCATCGCGTGGTCGATGTCCTCCCGACGCGTGAAGCCGGGCCGCTGGCCGCGTGGCTGATCCGCCACCCCGGCGTGGAGATTATCTGCCGGGACCGGGCGGGCGCCTACGCCGAGGGGGCCCGGCGCGGGCCCCCGACGCCTTGCAGGTCGCAGACCGGTTCCATCTGTGGCAGGGCCTCGGCCGAGCCGTGGAGACCTGCGTCGCCGCCCACCGCGACTGCCTGCGCAACCGCCACATCCTGGATGCTCCCGCACCCTGCGCTCGGTCCTGGCCACGGACACGGGGCAAACCGAACCGGAACCGTCCAATCCGTACGGGCTCGTCGCACCCGCACTGGCCCGCCCGTCCGTGAGCAGACGGGGCGCGCTCGGACTGGTCGGCGCCGGATCGCATGCGCTGCTCGTCGTGAGTGCCGGGCAGAGCATCGAGGCTCCCTGCGCCGCACCGCACTGCTCGCCCCGCACAACCTCGATCCCCGGCCGGCCCCGAACGGCCTTCAGATCAACAAGCGCGCGAGCGCCGTTGGCATCAGGGCCTCCGACATCGGCCCCGGCTGGTGGGCGCGGCCGCGGTCGTGTCGGGAGGGGCGTTGGCAGCCATGGGGATATGGTCGCTGTAGGCGCGACCGGTGCGTACGCACTGCGAACGCGTGAGCGCCAGGGGCACGTGTGTGCGGCCTCAAGACGACAGCCAGGTCCGGGACAGCACAGGACCGGGATACCTGATGGAGTGCCATGACCTCAGCGGGTTCCGGGCAGCAGCAGCCACGTGCACGCGCCGCCGTTGTGGCACGTCGCGGCAAAATTTGGCTCGTGCCGACCATCCTGTCCGCGCTGGTGGCACTGTTCCTGTCGCTGCTCTACATGGGTGGCATTCTCAACTTGAGGGGGAACCTGCACCACCTCCCGATCGCCCTGGTCGATACGGACCAGGGCCCATCGCTGCCAGGACAACGCCAAACCCTGGGCGAGCAGTTGAGCCGGGCAGTCATCGCATCGACCCCAGCGGGCACTGTGCAGTGGCGCCGAATCGACCAGGCCCAGATGCAGGACCAGCTGGCGTCGGGCAAGATCTACGGCGCTCTGATCGTCCCAGCGGATTTCACCGCATCGGTGGCGGCGTTGACGACCCCTCGGGCTGCGGTACGGCCCGCCCTCACCGTCCTGACCAACCCCGGGCTGGGGAGCCTGGGCTCCTCACTGGCCAGCCAGATCACCCAGGGCGCTGCTCACCAGGCGTCCTTGACGATCGGCCGGCAGCTGACGGCCCAGGCAACCGGGAAGGGCTCCGACACCAGGCTCCGCGTGCTCCTGGCCGACCCGGTCACCGTCGCCACCCAGGTGGGCCGTCCAATCGGCCGGCACAGCGGCGTGGGCCTGACGGCCTTTTACTACACGCTGCTCCTGGTACTCGGCGCGTTCGTGGGCGGGAACGTCATCAACAATGGGGTCGACGCAGGCCTGGGCTACACCGACAACGAGATCGGGCCCTGGCACAGCCGGCGGCCGACGGTCCCGATCAGCCGCACGCAGACGCTCCTGCTGAAGATGCTCATGACCGCGGGTATCGCTGTGCTCACCACCAGCCTGATTCTGATCACTACGGTTGCGATCCTGGGCATGGACGCCTCGCACCTACCGCTGCTGTGGGCCTTCTCCTTCTGCGCGAGCCTGGCTGTGGGCCTGGGGGTGCAGGCCATCAACGCTGCCTTCGGCGGGATCGGCCAGGTGGTGTCCATGTTCGTGTTCATCGCACTGGCCCTGCCGTCCTCCGGGGCAACGGTGCCCCTGCAGGCCGTTCCTGTTTTCTACCGCTTCCTGGCACTGTTCGAACCGATGCGTCAGCTGAGCGACGGCGTGCGGGCCATCCTCTACTTCGATGCTCGGGCCGACGCGGGGCTGAGCCGCGGCTGGAGCATGATCGCGATCGGCATCGCCACCGCCTTGCTCTTCGGGTTCGCCATGACTCGCTACTACGACCGCAAGGGGCTTCACCGACTGACTCCGCGGGCCGCTTGAACGGGGCGCCGGGCGCTGCGTGCACCGCAATTGCTGCCAGGTCCCCCTGCGTGCTGGCGAACACCGTGGCGGTGCAGAGCGGGCCGAGGACGCGGAATCGCGTGTGCCCTGAGCGGCCCGGAGCCGCGGCGGACGTGGTCCGGCGTGTCGGCGCGGGTGTCCGCCTCGGTCGGTGGGAACCGCGGTCGTCGGGCCAGATCTCGGGCGCGGGCCAGACGCGAGTGGTCTTCGATGGCCGCGTGCACGTCGACGTAGCCGATGCGAACATCGGGACCACCGTGTCGCTGCCGCGCTCGCACTACGGCACCAGCACTACCGCACGGCCAGCGACCTGCTCGGCAGCCTGCACCGGGGGCGCTTCCCCGAGGCCGAACTGCGGGCCCGTGGTCTGCGGACGGCTGCGTCGGCGCCCGGTCCGGCCGCGCGTCGCGAGCTGACGCCGGACCCGGCCCCTGGGTCAGTCCGTGCGCTGCTGCGGTTCGGGCTGCCCGATGCCGCTCTCGGTGAGAGCGGTGCGTGCGGCCTGGAGCAGTTCTTCGGAGATCGGGGCGCCCTGGGTGGCGCGGGCGAGGACAACGGCACCGACCTTGGTGCAGAACTGCGCAAGGCCGTCTTCCTCGCCGGTGGCCAGCCGAGCGGCGCGGTTCGGTACCCCGTTGGCGAAGACGTCGTGAGCGCGGGCGGCCTGGTCGGGCTCGCGCCCCAGTTGGCGGCGAATCCGGAGATGGGGCACCCGTGCCCGGCGTGATCGCGTGCCAGACCGAGAGGTAGTCCTCGATCAGCGTCCGGGATTCAGCAGCAGCCACGCGCCTGTTAGGTTCTCCGTGGGGGACGGGTCGCCGTCGTGCAGGGGGTCACCGGTACCCGGTCGATGTGATCTCGCACTGCGTGTGGCTGTACTTCCGGTTCCCGCTCAGCTTCCGCGAGGTCGAGGAGCTGATGCTCCAGGGCGGCGTCATCGTCTCCTACGAGACCGGTGCGCCGCTGGTGTCTGAAGTTCGGCCGGGCGTGCGCCAACGCGCTTCGCCGCCGCTGGCCCCGGCCCCGGCCCCGGCCCCGGCCAGGCGACAAGTGGCATCTGGACGAGGTCTTCGTCAGGATCACCGGCGAGCTGAAGTATCTGTGGCGGGCCGTCGACCAGGACGGCAACGTCCTGGACATCCTGGTGCAGAACCGGCGGGACACGGCTGCGGCCAGGCGGTTCTTCCGCCGCCTGATGAAGAAGACCAGGGCGGTTCCGCGGGTGATCGTCACGGACAAACTCCGCTCCTACGGCGCGGCCCACCGCGAGGCGATGCCGTCGGTGGAGCACCGATCGCACAAGGGCCTGAACAACCAGGCGATCCACACCAGCGCGACACCGTGGCGAACTCACCCAGACCACGCCAGGTCAGGTGCCCGGCCAAGCGGTGGGCGGCCTGGGCGACCAGCACCACCACGACCAGGTCGTGGAACAGCTCGAGCGGGCCGACCACACGCTCACGCGGGTGCGCGCCATGGGCGCGCGGAGGCCGCCACAGCTGACGGCGCAGCCGGGCCCAGTGATCACGTCCCGAGGTCACACCCGCAGCGTGGATCGTTAGCGGACGAGAGCCTCGGATACGGCCCACAGACGAGCCGCGTTGTCCCGGTCCAGGGCGTACGGCGCGACGCCGGCGGGGGCACCGGCTCGCTCGGCAACCAGCTCGGCCTGCGCACAGTCCTCGAAATAGCGGCCGGTGATGCCCTCCGCCGTCGGTGAGGCGGCCAGCAGTACCGAGGTCGCGGCACCCTGCTCCACCGTCTTGCCGGGCGGCAGTGCGAGTTCACCCGAGGCGATAAAGGCGGCCACCTGCTCCATGTCGATGTGCCGGGCCAGGGACGTGTCCGCGATGTTGCCCGGCATCACCGCGTTGGCGGTGACGCCGTCGTCGGCCCATCGCTCGGCGGCACCGACAGCGAAGAGGGCGTTGGCGGTCTTCGACTGCCCGTAGGAGGTCCACGGGTCGTACGGACGGAAGCGGTAGGCCAGGTCGTCGAAGACGACCGGTGAGAAGAGATGGCCGAGGGAGCTCACCGATACGACCCGTGCACCCTTCGCCGCTGCGAGCGCCGGACGGAGGCCGGTGGCGAGGGCGAAGTGGCCCAGGTGGTTGACGGCGAACTGCCATTCCTGCCCGTCAGGTGTACGGGTGAGCTGCGGCGTGGCCATCACTCCCGCATTGTTGACCAGGATGTGCAGCGGGCCATGCCAGGCCGCCACGAACTCCGCGGCCGTCGACCGGTCGGCCAGATCGAGCCGCCGCACGGTCAACTTACCTGCTTCGGAGGGCAGTTCCTCTTCCAGGCGTGCCGCCACGCGGGCCCCCGATGCGGTGTCCCGCACGGCCAGGGTGACGTCGGCGCCCGCCGCGGCGAGCACCCGGACCGTCTCCACCCCGATTCCGGAACTGGCTCCGGTCACCACGGCCCGGCGGCCGTGCAGGTCGACACCGTCGATCACCTCGGCGGCTGTGGTGCTCGGCCCGAAGGAGAGAGGGCTGTGAGGTACGGACATGAGTTGAATCTCCTGACTGGAAATGACTTCAGAAAACCGAGCCGCACGAAGTCTGTAGCTCGTCCGCCATGCGCGTTCGGCGACTCGGCGATCGGGGTCGGGCGGCGCCCGCCTACGTAACGGTCGAACTCGCCGTCCGGAAAGCGGGGCGCTCCGCCTGTTTCGGTGACGAGGGGCGGTTGCCTGGCAAGATGCCGCAACGAGGGGGGGTGCCGGGCGATGTCGAGGACCTGCTCCTACGGGCCGGCACGACGTTCGACCGCTTGCTTCCCTTGTACGGGCCGATGGGCTGCATCTTTGCCCATGAGAACAGCCGGGGCGTGCCTTCGCGACCGGACGCGGAGGCGTGGGAACAGCGAAGTGGCCGACGCACAGCAGCGCGGCCGGGCCGCTCCCGGGTCAGCCCTGCGCGATCCGGGAGACGTGCTCCCAGTCGGCCCAGGTCTGAAGGCGCTGGGCGTAGACGGGGTCGATGATCTCGATGGGTTCTGTACCGAACAGCACCCGCAGCGGCGGGTTCTCGGCATCGACGATCTTCAGCAGGGCGGCGCCTGCGTCGGCGGGGTCGGCATACCGGGCGTCGCCGAAGCGGGCCGCGATGTCCTCGCGGACCTGGTCGTAGGCGGGGTTCGGCTGGGCGTGCGCGGCGGAGGAGCCGGCCCAGGCGGTGGTGAAGCCACCTGGCTCGACGACAGTCACCTTGATCCCGTGTCCGACAACTTCCTGGGCAAGGGACTCGCTGAAGCCCTCGAGCGCCCATTTGGACGCGTGGTACGCGCCCAGCGACGGGAACGCGGCGATTCCGCCGACGGATGACACCTGCACGATGTGGCCGCTCCTCTGCGCACGCAGGATCGGCAGGACCGCCTGGGTGACCCAGAACGCGCCGAAGAGGTTCGTCTCCATCTGGTCGCGCAGCTGCTGCTCGTTGATCTCCTCGATCATGCCGAACAGTCCGTAGCCGGCGTTGTTGACCACGACGTCGAGGCGGCCGAACTTGTCGTGCGCGGCGCCCGCCGCGGCTGCGACAGCCGCTTTGTCGGTGACGTCCAGCGCCAGCGGCAGGACCGCGTCGTCACCGTACTTGGTGACCAGATCGTCCAGTGCGGCCACGTTCCTGGCGGTCGCGGCGACCCTGTCGCCACGCTGCAGCGCGGACTGGGCGAAGGCACGCCCCAGGCCGCGCGACGTACCGGTAATGAACCAGACCTTGCTCATGACTTCTCCTTCGGGGTCGGCCTCCCGGAACTGACCTCCCGGGGCCGATTTCACCGTAACCCACAAAGTTAGACTCGTCCAAATATACACTCGTCCATAAATCAAAACGTACAATGCCGCACATGGCAGGAACCATGAATCTGCGAGAGCGCAAGAAGCTGGCGACCTGGCGCGCCATCCGCTCCGCCGCCCTGGCACTCTTCGACGAGTCGGGCTTCGAGACCACGACCGTCGAGCAGATCGCGGCCGCAGCGAACGTCTCGCGCGCCACCTTCTTCAACTACTTCGCCAGCAAGGAGGCTGTTGTCTTCGACCAGGACCCCGAGGAGCGGCGCCATTGGCAGGCCCTGATGAACAACCGCCCCGCCGACGAGCCCCTCTGGGACTCGCTGACCGCCATCTTGACGGGGTTCTGCGAAAGCCTGCGCGAGCGCATGCCGCTACAGCGCCGACTCAAGACGCAGTCACCCGCCCTCGCCCAGTCGGGCCAGAGCTTCGGCGAGCAGTTCTTCACCGATCTGCGGAACTGGGTGGCGGACCGCACCACCAAGTCAGACGAGTTGACCGCGACCTTGCGCCTGAACCTCGCCGTGGCCGCCACCCACACCGCCTATCAGACCTGGCCCGAAGACGAGTCCTTCGACGTTTTTCTACGACGCCTCGAACACTGCCTCCTCCAGACAGGCTCCGGCGCGCCCTCGGCGCGACGCGCGTCAGGCGCAGTGGGCGAGGCGTCGCAACTGCCCTGATGCGAGAGGGACGGGGGTCACTGGCCGATGGCATCTAGTACCTCGACCGCGTCGGCGGGCAGAGTCAGTTCGGCGGCGGCGATGTTCTCCCGCAGGTGGTCCACCGAGGAAGTGCCGGGGATCAGCACCATGGAAGGCGAGCGCTGCAGTAGCCACGCCAGGGCCACCTGCTGGCGGGAGGCACCCAGCCGGGCAGCCACACCGGTCAGGGTCTGCGACTGCAGCGGGTTGAATCCGCCGAGGGGGAAGTACGCGGCGTAGGCGATGTTCTCCGCGGCGCAGCGGGCCACCAGGGCGTCGTCGGCGCGGTTGGCCAGGTTGTACAAGTTCTGCACGGTGACTACCGGGGCGATGGCCTGCGCTTCGGTGAGCTGGGCTGCGGAGACGCCGCTCAGGCCCAGGTGGCGGATCAGTCCGTGGTCGCGCAGGGCGGCCAGGGCCCGGAACTGTTCCGCGATGGAGTCGTCGCTACCGGCCCCGACAGCCACGCGCAGGTTTACCACGTCCAAGGTCTCCAGGCCGAGGTGCTGGAGGTTCTCGTGGACCTGGGCCTGGAGGTCGGTGGGATCGAGGGAAGTGATCACGCCGGCCTGGTTGTCGCGGCGGGCACCAACTTTGGTGACGATGTGCAGGTTGTGAGGGTAGGGGTGCAGAGCTTCCTTGATCAGTTCGTTGACGACGGCCGGGCCGTAGAAGTCGCTGGTGTCGATGTGGGTGAGACCGAGATCGACCGCCTCGCGCAGTACGGCGATCGCCTGGTCTCGGTCCTCGGGCGGTCCGAAGACGCCGGGTCCGGCCAACTGCATGGCGCCGTATCCCATGCGGGTGATGGTCAGGTCGTGGGCGAGGGTCAGCGTCTCGAGCTGGGCGTGGGTCGTCATGGGGCCTCCAGGTCGTGTGCCGACCCCATATCTAACTGGATGGACAGCGGCGGGAGCCGGTGACGGCGCCGACGACGGCTTCGGTGGTGTTGCGCGCCAGGGCGCGGCCGCGGTGATGCCGGGGCAGGCGCGGCGAGGCCCATCTCTCCGCTGCCGCCGGCGGGGCTCACCGTGCGATGTCCGGCGTGCCGGGGTTTGCTTGGTGAGTCGGATGGCGGCGCCACCGAAAGGACACCGTTCTCTGGCGGACTGGCTTGCAATCGTGCCAGCAGAGTGACTGGAGCGAGGGACCATCAATGGCGAGAACGCACGTGATCGTCCTCCCGGGCGGTGGGTACGCCGAGCATGCGCCTCACGAGGCAGAGCCGATCGTCGACTGGCTCAGCGGGCTCGGGGTGCAGGCGAGCGTCTTCCGCTATCCGCTCAACGCCAGGCACCCCGCACCTCTCGATGCCCTCCGTGCGGAGATCCGACGCATCCGCACGAGCGGAGCGGAGCGCATCGGTCTGATGGGTTTCTCCGCGGGCGGTCACCTGGCTGGCCTTGCGGCCCTCGTACCTGGTGTCGAGGAGCAGGGAGCGGTGCAATTCGTAGTCCTCGGATATGCGATCACGTCGATGGAGACCGAGACCTATCGCCCCGCCAGACTGATCCTGCTGGGGGAGAATGCCGGCCCGGCGCTGCGACGCTCCACATCGTTGGACGCACTGGTGACGTCTGAGTCACCACCATTCTTCGTCTGGCACACCGCGGAAGATGTCTACGTCCCTCCCGAACACACCTACCGATTCGCTGCCGCGCTCGCGGATCACACCGTCCCGCATGCCGTTCACGTGTTCACGCACGGACCGCACAGCCTCGGCCTGGCCGAAGGCGCGGGGGACGTGGAGACCTGGACAACCTTGGCCGCGTCATGGATTCGCGAACGCACCTCAGCCTGACCGAAGCCCGATGCCCACCTCACGTTGAGCGTCACACCAAGCAAAGCCGCCGGCCCCACCCACCGACGCCGGGACCCATGAGGTGGGTGGTTGGTCGGGACGACGAACCACAGCACAGGAGTCCTGCACCACCGGCGCCTGATCCTTTACCGACCTACTGCGCGTAACCCGTGTGCACCCGCACCCGATCCCCCTCCTAGCTTGATCTTTAACAGTGCGGCGTGGACGCGGGGTCGTTGACTTCTTCGTGCGTCGCTTCGCGGAGCCTGGTCTGCCAACTGTGTGCACGCCATAGCGGGCAGTGGGCTGGTTGTTCTTGCGGCGGGGTGGGCGTCCTGGGCCGGGCCGGGCGGTTTTCGGTGCTTCGGCTGGACAGGCGGCCTTCGTGCGGAGGTGCCGAAAGTCGCGGCGGACTCGTGCGGGGGTGAGCCTGTCGGGCGGGGCCTGCTTCTCCCACGGCCGTCGGAGGTCTGCCGCCAGTGGGCGTGCGAGCCGGAGCTGGGTGAAGGCGGCGAGGATCAGCCAGGTCCAGCGATCGGCGGCTTCGGGGCTGCGGATCTTCGGGCAGGTCCAGCCCAGGGTCTGTTTGAAGAGCCGGAAGGTGTGTTCGATGTCGAAGCGTCGCTGGAATGCCTGCCAGAGCAGGTCGACGGTGGCGGCGGTGCCTGACCACCACAGCCAGACCGGCTTCGGTGTCGCGCCGCTGGGCAGGTGCTCGACCTGCAGACGGATCACGGTGCCCTCGATGACCGGCAGGGCACCCAGCTCTGCGGTCCAGGCCGAGCGGTGGGTCAGTCTCGGGTGGAGCCGGTCCCAGGCCCGTGCGGTGGCGCTGCCGTAAAGGCGGGTCGCGGTCACCGTCTGAATGTCGGGTGTGTTCCAGGTGGCCGGGTCACCGAAGACGAACTCGCCGCCGTGGCGGGGCGGGCGGCCCCGAACTGCAAGCTCACGGGGTGGGACCGCGTGTCGCAGGACGCGGTCCGAGCGCATCCGGCCCAGCACCTGCACCGGCAGATCCTTCAGAAGGAAGGCCAGACGTGGCACGTCGTATCCGGCGTCCACCACGATCAGGATCTCCGGGTCGGCGTCCTTCCACCGGCCGGCTGTGATGAGCCGTTCGATGAGCTCGCGCATCTGCCTGGCGGTGACGGTGGCGGCGTCGTCGCCCGGTGCCAGACGTAGTGCGTCCAGCATTTGCGGCCCTGCCCCGTGGGGCCCAATCTTATGGTGCATATGCACAGTCCTCGATGCCGCGATTCCTGATCTCGGTCGACACCTATAGCCATGGCGCACTCGCTGGCGCTGTGGCTCGGGGGCCGCTCTGGCGAGCAGGACCTGCGGCCCGCGTGGCTGCTCGGCGATCCACAACGCCGCTGGCCGGTCGTGCGGCGCGCGACCGCCCGCAGCGACGACACCTGAGCGCAGGCCCGGCGCCACGAGCAGCTCACCCGCCTGCGCTCTGCTGATCGACAGCAGGGCGGCCGTCGCCGACGCGCTACCGGCTGGCATCCGCGCAAGAACCCCCGGAGCCTCACGTCACGATCTGAGAGGACAAGGACATGAGCGAGATCAAACCCCGATTTCGCACGATCGACGGATTGGCCATCCGGTATGCAGAGAGCGACGGGCCCCGCGATCGCCAGGCCCTGCTGCTGAGCCCGTGGCCGGAAAGCCTGTACAGCTTCGACGCGACCTGGTCGAAGCTGGCCGCGCACGCGCAGTTGGTCGCGGTGGACCTGCCGGGATTCGGGCATTCTGAACTCCGACATGACCTGCTGTCCCCCACAGCGATGGGCGACTTCATCGTGCGGCTCACCGACGAGTTCGGGCTGGCGAGGCCGCACCTTGTGGGCCCTGACATCGGCACGGCGGCGTCATTGTTCGCCGCGGCCCGGCACCCGGACCGGTTCCAAAGCCTGGTTGTGGGCACCGGAGGGGCGGTGGTCCCCCTGAAGCTGGGGGATCCCCTGAACGAGTGGGTGCAAGCCGAGGACCTGGCTCCGTACCGGGCCATGGGCCCCAAGGCAGCCGTGACGGCCGCGATAAACAACATTCACGGCTACGAGCTGCCGGACGTCGTGCGCGAGGACTACCTCGCGTCCTACGTGGGCCAGCGGTTCGTTGACCAGATGACCTACGTTCGCACGTACCCCACCGAACTGCCGAACCTTGGCGAGCTGCTGCCCGCCATCGAGACGCCGGTCCAGATCATCGCCGGCCGCAACGACCCGGTCGTGCCGCTGGAGAACGAGGAGTACCTGCACAAGCACCTGCCCAACAGCAAGCTCGACGTCATCGACGCGGGCCACTTCGTCTGGGAGGAAGGTGCCGACGACTACGCCGAGGTCGTCACCCGTTGGTGGCAGGCGAACTGACCTGGCATCCGCACTGCTGCGTCTGACCGCAGGCTGCAAATCACCGGACAGTGGATCGACCTGGATCTGGTGCCGACGGCCAACGAGCGGGCGCGGGCACTTCGACCCACACCGCGCGCTCCAGCAGAACCCGCGACGCTTGCCGGTTCCCGACCTGCCTCTCACCCACAGGAGTTGTCATGAGCTTCGCATACTCGTCGATCAGGACCCGACAGGAAGGGGGTGTCCTGTTCGCCACTCTCGACGCCGGCCCCCTCAACCTGATCGGTGTCGACCTCGTCCGCGACCTCGTCTCGCTCGTCGACACGCTGTACACCGACCCCCGTGACGTGCGGGTCGTCGTCATCGACAGCGCCTCACCCGACTTCTTCTCGGCACACGTGGACCTCACGGCGGTCCCGCAGTACACCGCCGAGGCCGCGAAGGCCGGCGGCCCCGGTGACGCCTCGCTGGGCATGTTCCTGCACAAGCTGGCACGGGTCCCGGTGATCACCATCGCCAAAGTGCGCGGCAGGGCCCGCGGCGGCGGCAACGAACTCGCCCTGGCCTGCGACATGATCTTCGCCTCGCGCGAGAACGCGGTCTTCGCTCAGTTCGAGACAGGCACCGGCGCCCTGCCCGGCGCGGGCGGCATCCAGCATCTGACCCGGCGACTCGGCAGGACACGCGCCATCGAAGCCATCGTCGGCGCGGATGACTTCGACGCCGACCTCGCCGAGCGCTACGGCTGGATCAACCGCGCCCTGCCCGATGCCGAACTGGACGGCTTCGTCGCGCGCTTGGCCCAGCGCATCGCCGGCTTCCCTCCCGAGGGCGCCAAGGCCGCCAAGCGCGCCATCAACGACCTCACACTGGCGGACTCCGCGCAGGTCCGCTCCGACTCCGCCACGTTTCAGGCCCTGATCGCCCTGCCCGAAAGCCGTGAGCGCCTGGACTACCTAGCGGACCGGGGCCTCCAGACACCCGGCGATCTCGAACAAGACCTCGGCAAGGTCCTGGCGGAGTTCCGCCGGTGACTCTCAGTGCCTGTAGGGCGCCGCCCATGGGTCATCCAACGCACCAGCTGGGCCTGATCCCCCCCCCCCCCCCCCGCTCGGCCTGGGCCACCTGCTCGGCGTCGCGTTCACGGAAGAGACGTTCCCCTTCGGTGTCGGCGACGTTCTGATCCTGTACACAGACGGCGTCATCGAGGCCCGAGACTCCGGGACGTCTTCACGGAGGAGATCCGCCGCCTAGGCCCGTATCAGCCAGCCTGTGGGGTCACACCTTGAGCACCATGCGGAAGCGGGCGTCGCCGCTGGACATCCGCTCGTACGCCTCAGTCGCTTCGCTCATTGGCCGCGTCTCGATCATCGCCCGGATCCCTTGGTCCGTGGCGAATCGGAGGTTGTTCTCGTTCTGGATGGCACTTCCGGTGAGGGATCCCATGATCCGGACGTTGCCGAAGACGAGCTGCATCGGGGTGACCTTAACCGGTTCGTCGGACGCTCCCACGACGACGAGTCGTCCACCGCTGGCAAGGCCGTTGAGCAGGGGGGAGATGTCGCCGGCGGCAGCTGTTGCGATGACGACCTGTTGCACCGCCGAGCTTGCTGAGTTCCTCGCCGGGGTCCGTCTCGGTGGAGTCGATGTAGTGCTGCGCGCCGAGCTCGCGGGCCAGCTTCTCCTTGGCGGTGCCGCGAGCGACGGCGACGACCCGCAGGCCCAACTTGGCCGCGTACTGGATACCCAGGTGTCCGAGGCCGCCGATGCCCTGGATGGCCACCAGGTCGTCGGCCTTGGTGCGCGCCTGAGGCGCGCGTTGAACGTCGTGAAACCCGCGCACAGGAGCGGCGCTGCCTCAGCCGACGTCAGCTCCCGGACGCGCTGCCCAGCCTGGGTAGAGATCGAGAGCCCAGCCCAGAACATCGGTAAAGCCGCCGCGGGCACCGTCTGGATCACCCACGGGAGCAACGAAATTCACCGGTACGCCGCAAACCAGCCAGGACAAGGACAGCACGTCAGCGAACCGGTTGGGCTCCCGCGTCCCTCACGGGCCGCGGGAGCCCGTTCTCGTTTTACGAGCTGTCCGCGTATCTGCCTGTGCGACAGGAGCTCAGCGCCCAGGAGCCGAGGCCGCTACCGCGGTACCGGTGTCTCACCGGAGACAGCCACACCTGCCCGACGGAAGTCGTCCAGAGTCGAGGCTGTCGTGTCCGGTGCGACACCAACCGAGCAGTCCAGCCGTACCCGGGCGCGGAACCCGGCCTTCACGGCATCCAGCGCCGTCGCGCGCACACAGTGGTCCGTCGCGGTGCCCACCACGTCGACGTCCTCCACCCCCCGCTCGCGCAGCCAGTCCACCAGGGACGTTCCCGCTGCGTCGGCGCCTTCGAAACCGCTCTTCGAGGCGCTGTGGGCGCCCTTGAAGAAAACACCATCCACCCTGCCGCCAGAGACGGTGGGCGCGAAGTGTGGGTGGAACTCGCCGCCCTCGTGGCCGACCACGTAGTGGACGGGGAAACTGTCCTTGTAGTCGGGGTTCTTGGAGAAGTGACTTCCCGGGTCGATGTGGTGGTCCAGGGTCGCCACGACGTACCGGTAGTCGCCACCCGCGCTCTCCTCCACCAGATCGGCGATCTTGGTGGCAATCCGGGCGCCTCCCGTCACGGGGACACTGCCTCCCTCGCAGAAGTCTTTCTACACATCCACGACGGTCAAGCTTCGGCTCATCACGAACACCTCTCAGACGATACGGAACACATAGGAACAACCACCGTTCAGGGCCCGGGAACCACCCGGCACCATCAGCTCTGAACGGGTAGAACTGCCAGGGGGTAGAGGGCGGGGGTGAAGGAGACGACGCTGCCACCGTAGGTCCCGTCAGCGAACACTTCAGCGCGGCGAGGCTCCGATCCCACCCCAACTGACCGTCTAGTCAGCGGGGGTGTAGTCGAGGGGTGTGTTCGCGCAGCCTTGGGCCAGGTCGTCCAAGCCGCGGTTTCGGTCGGGTCGGCGCTCAGGTGCCGGCGGAGTGTCGTGGCGACCCAGTCCGCGACATACGTGCAGCGGGTGTTTGTGGCCGGGGGCATCCAGGTGGCCGGGTCCTGGTCGGCTTTGGAGCGGTCGGGCTTCGCGGTGACCGCGACCAGGGAACGCGCAGCGCCGAGGTCGCTGGCGTAGGCCTGGCGGCGGGCAGGGGTCCACTGCGACGCGCCGGAGTCCCAGGCTGGGGTTCACTCGCCCGTACGTAATGGTCGTACTGGAGGAACGAATCGCCCTCCCCGCGCGCCGGGGGCGCAAGACGGGGCACCTAACTGCCCGTCATGTCCGGTTTCAGTAACAGGTGTCCGAAGGTGGGCGGCTCGCCCTTAATCTGAGCGCCTGCCAGGACCTATAGGGAGGTGCCTGGCCCGAGCTGCCCAGGTCCGAGGCACTCGCGGTGCCCCCGCGAAGGCTGCAGTTCCAAGGACGCTCGGCCCCTGCTGAGGACCCGCCGCGTAGGCGCCGCAACCGCTCGCTCGCGCAGCCGCATGGGACCACGGAAATACGAGGTCGACGGACAGGAACTGTTGCGAGATCCTCCTCGGCAAGATCGGATGACGAGGAGCTCGGTGATCACCCAGGGCGTGAAGATCACAGCACAGTGCGAAGCCTGCGGTGGCGTGCTGATCCACGACACCGGCCAGTTCATCGACCGCGATCAACTGTGGTGGGGAACCGAGGGGACGTGCCTGTCCTGTCCCGTCGCCTGGTGCGAGCAGGACAGCGGCGGCGAGACACCCGAGGAGATCCGCCAGGCCCTCTTGACCGAACACGGACCTGCCCGCCTTCGACTGACAGAGCCGGTGGCCAGTCCGGTGGTAGTCCTGCGCACACTTCGAGAAGTGCACGCGCTGACATTGGCGCAAGCACAATCCCTGGCAGACCAGCTCAGGACGACCGGGCTGGTCGGAACGCTGGTCGAGATGGAACTCATCGCCAGCCGCCTCCGGCACCATTCCGTTGGAGCAACCATCGATCCAGAAGTCCGATGACCGTCAGCAGATCTGCCCCGCGACACGCCGAACGACGACATTTCCGCAGCCACGTCCACGTCCCGCCCGTCGCGTCGCGGTCATTGTCCCCATGGCAAAGCCACAGCTCAGAAGGCTAATCGTCGATCCGGCTCAAGATAGCGGCCGCAAGCGGCACCTGGTCGTGGACACCAAGGGCCTGCCGCTTTTCGTCATGGTCACCCCGGCCGACATGACCGACCGCAACGCGGCGGAGGAAATGCTGTTCCGGCTACGGCTGATGCACCCCGAAATCACCATCGTCTGGGCCGACTCCGTCTATGCCGGACAGCTCTTGACCTGGGCGAAGACGTACCTGAACCTGACGATCAAGACCGTCAGCCGCCCGAAGAACACCCCCTGGATTCGTCGTCCTGCCCCGTCGCTGGGTCGTCGAACGCTCTGGGTCATGCACGCCCGTCGGCACGCTCGCGACTACGAACGGCTCTTCCAGCACTTCCTGTTGACTGAACTAACTTGGGAGTTTTCCCAGTTCAGGCACGGTATGGAGGATGCTGCTGCTAGCTTCCGGGCATGTCTGAGAACGAGGGGGCCGAGCGTGATCTGTCCGCTCTGGAGCTGCCACAGTGGGGCCGCTTACGAGAAACCGGTGATCCCTGGGATCCGTACCAGCTGATCGACAAGGACGGGAAGGTCTGCGCGGAGGCCCAGGCGTTCTTCAAGGACCTCCAGGCCGCGGGCCGCGAAGACACGACCCTGCGCTCCTACGCGCTGGACCTGCTGCGCTGGCTGCGATTCCTCTGGGTGCTCGACATCAGGTGGGACCAGGCGACCAGCGTCGAGGCGAGGGACTTCATGCGCTGGATGCTGCTGGCCGACAAGCCCGTGCGCGTGCACTGGCGCCTCCAGCTCCGATCGCAGACGGCAGCCCCGCAAGGGCCAGGTGTCCTGCGGTCGGCACCGGGGACACCGAATCCCGTGACGGGCAAGTCGTCGCCGGGCGTCAAGTACGCGGCGACCACGAGGGCCCACTGCGAAACGGTCGTGCGGACCTTCTACGACTTCCACCTCTCCGAGGGCACCGGACCGATCATCAACCCGTTCCCTCTGGACCGCTCCCGCCGAGCTGGCCGGGCCAACGCTCACCACAATCCGATGGATCGGTTCAAGCACGAGCGGACCGGCCGCTACCGGCCCAAGGTCCCGAAGCGGGTCCCGCGACGGATCCCGGACGAGATGTTCAACGCGATCTTCGCCGCGCTGAAGTACAACCGGGACCGCGCGATGCTCGCCTTCTGGGTCTCCACGGGCGTGCGCGCGGAAGAGCTACTGACCAGCACGAACCGCGACGCTCTGCCTGGCGAACAGGTCATCGGCGTGATCCGTAAGGGAACCCGCGACTACCAGCGGGTGCCGGCCTCGCCGGACGCGTTCGTCTGGCTGAGGCTCGCCCAGGAGGAAGCCTGGCGCTGTGGGGTGCCCCGGGAGCGCAACGCCCCGCTCTGGTGGACGCTCCGGCGGCCCTGGAGACCGCTGGAGTACCCGGCAGCCAGAGCGATGTTCATCCGTGTCCAGGAGCTCCTCGGATCGAACTGGTCCCTGCACGACCTCCGCCACACGGCGACCTACCGCATGACCAGCGATCCCCTCGTCCGCCTCACCGACGTGCAGTGGGTCCTGGCCCACAAGCAGCTGACCACCCTTCAGATCTACCTCACCCCCGACTCCGACGAGATCGTCGGGCACATGATGGCCCACCATGCCCGGCAGGAGATGAAGGCCACCGAACAGCCGCGGCCACCACTGCCCGCCCCCGGGTACGACCCCGTCTCGATGGACGTCATGTTCGGAAGGGCTGGCTCGTGACCACCGTCGAGCACAGCCCGCCAGTTCTGAAGACCGCGGAACGGGGACGATTTGGGGAAGCACAATCGGCACTGAGAGAGAAGTTCCCTGCCCGGACTCGGGCCGTCTCCTGGCCGGCCACCCAGGCGTCCAAGGACGAAGTCGTGTACCGCTTGGCACAGCACCCCTTCACCGCGCAGAACAAGGCCACGACGAGGTCCCGGTCTCGCGGCGTCCGCTTCGTACTGGCCTGGCTGGAGGCTCAGGCCGGGGTCACCTGGCAGGAACGCTGGGCCTCCACGGGCGCCGAGAGCCTGCCGAAGGAGGGCTGGCTCGACCTGGCCCGGCAGTGGTTCATCCGAACTGAAGGACTGGTCCTGCGTGACTCCCAGTTGTCGCCAGGGCTCCTGATGCTGATCTGCGGGGACGTCATCCGTCCCACGTCGACATGGCTCCTCAGCCGCACCTCGCAGCACCTCGCACGAGCGATGGCATCTGCCCGTGACCCAGAGGGCTTCGAGCATCTGGGTACACAAGCGGCGTCCGACAAGGTGCCGCCGGCCGTCTTGCGTATCGCCCGGCATCGGGTCTCTGTCATCCTCGCCCGCAACGGCGGCTCCATCCGCGACATCACGGTCGGGGACTGCGTGGAGATCCTGAAGGCCCAGGACGCCACCCACGCAGCGACCGGCGACCGGACCGCGTTCTACCGCCTATTGCACAGAGCCGGCGTCTTCCCTCAGGACGCGCCGTCAACGATCCGAGCCTTCACCGGCGGACAAGGTCAGCTCAGCGCCGCGGAGATGATCGACCGCTACGAGATCGTCTGCAAGCCGGTACGCGACTTGCTGGTGGACTACCTGTGCGAGCGCCAGCCCGCCCTGGACTACACGTCTCTCGCGGCCGTCTCCCGTGTGTTGGGGAGTTTGTTCTGGAAGGACCTGGAAACCCATCACCCGGGCATAACTCTCTTCGCCTGCCGCCGGAAGTTGCCTCCGCTTGGAAGACGCGGCACCGGACGAAGACGACGACAGTCCGAAGGACTGATGGCAGCACGGCCTCGGTCACCAGTCGGCGGGAGAGCGCGCGATCGGATCTGACAACGGTGCGGGCGTTCTACCTCGACCTCGCCCAGTGGGCTGCCGAGGACCCCGCGCGCTGGGCCTCTTGGGCAGCCCCCAGCCCCGTCACCAGCGCGGAAGCGAACCAGAAGAAGCACCAGCGCCGCGTCAAGGCGAAGATGGACCAGCGCACACGGGAACGACTGCCCGTGCTCCCACTCCTCGTCATCACCAGCCAACGCAACCGCCTCCAGGCCGCAGCGGTCCTCGCCGCCGCGCGACAGGCCGAGCCCGGCACCATCTTCGCTGTCGACGGCCGGACACTCTTCCGACCAGTTCTGAAATCCGCGTCCGGCGCCAAGGTCTGGGCCCAAGAGCTTGACGCGCCCAGGACCGCAGTCCGGGCCGCCCGGCACGATCTCACCCACGAGGACCACAAGGCGTTCTGGGCCTGGGCCGCCATTGAAGTCCTGCGTCACACCGGCATCCGGATCGAGGAACTGTGTGAGCTGAGCCACCACTCGCTCATCCAGTACCGGCTGCCGACCACCGGCGAGCTCGTCCCGCTCCTGCAGATCGCCCCGTCGAAGACCGATCAAGAACGCCTGATCCTGGTAACCCCCGAGCTGGCCGACGTCCTGAGCCGCATCATCATGCGAGTCCGCGACAGCAACAACATCGTCGCCTCGGTTGCCGCCTACGACCCCCACGAACGCGTCTGGAACCCGCCGATGCCGCTGCTGTTCCAGCACCGCATCGGCACCGAGAACCGGGCCATGCACCCGACCTGCATCCGGACCTACATTGCCCAGGCCCTTGCAAGCACCGGTCTGACCGACGCCAGCGGCGAGCGGCTGACCATGCAGCCGCACGACTTCCGAAGAATCTTCATCACCGACGCGGTGATGAACGGAATGCCTCCCCACATCGCACAACTCGTCGCCGGTCACCGTGTGATCGACACGACCATGGGCTACCTCGCGGTCTACCCCCGAGGGGTCATCGAAGCCCACCACGCCTTCATCGCCCGCCGCCGGGCCGCCCGGCCCAGCGAGGAATACCGCACACCCACCGATGAGGAATGGGACTCCTTCCTCGGCCACTTCGAGAAGCGGAAACTCTCCATCGGCACCTGCGGCCGGGCCTTCTCCACCCCTTGCATTCATGAGCACGCCTGCTTGCGATGTGCCATGCTCCGGCCAGACCCCGCCGAACGACCCCGGCTCATCGAGATCCGCGACAACCTCATCGACCGCATCGCCGAGGCCAAGCGGGAAGGCTGGCTCGGCGAAGTCGAAGGACTCGAAACCAGCCTCGCCGGCGCCAACGACAAGCTCGTCCCGATGGACGCCGCCATAGCCCGCACGGCTTCGGCGGTCGATCTCGGGATGCCCACCTTCAACCAGATCGCGGGACGCGCCACCGACAGCCGACGGTCGACACCGTTCTCCACTTCATGAGCGACAGATCAAGCGTTCCAAGGCCCGCACCATGCGTCGATCGCTTCTCTGGATCTGTCCGCCCACGCGGTCGCGGTCCCGCGCGTATGCGGAAGTGCATCGACCCAGCGTTCCCAGAGGCCGTCCGGAGAAACGAATCGCTCGGCGTGACTTGTGCCCAGCTGGGAATCCAGCCTCATGAGAGCTCCAAGGGCGGATCCCTGGTCGTACCGGCATTCCAACTGAGGAAGATAACGGTCCAAGTAGGATATAAGGATCTCCGCATCCTCCTGGCTGCCGAACCGGGCAAGCGCAAAGCAGTAGCCCTGACCTGCATAGGTGAGTTCACTGGCCAGCAGGAGGCTCCCGATGCGTTCACGCCACTCAACCCGCCGGGCCACACCGACCAACCACGCAGCGGTCAGTCGGGCACGCCATTCATACCCGAGGAGTGCCCTGATCTCCTGGTCGCTCGCCTGGAGAGAGTCAGCTTGCAGCGAGGCCACGAAGGCGGCCCGTACTTCCTCCCCAAGGTGGAGGAAACTACCTCCCAGTAGTTCGAGGTATCGCTGTTCACCAGCGACATACCGGGCCACGACATGTCCCTGGCCAACTTCCTGAGGATGCTGCACGCTCATCGCCGCATCATGACCTACCCAGGAGACAACCCCACAAGCGGGGTCCCACGAGATCCGGTCCGTAGTTCAGAGAATGGGAGTCACTGATCACCGGGGCCGCGATCACCCTCATGACCAGGCGAATCACCCGCCGAAATTCCCGCAGAAGCAGACAACCGGCCTCCCACGAGGCCCAGCGCGACTGATCCACTTGGCACTGACGGTCAGCAGTCCCACCAAGAGGTCACCGGGCCGTCAAACCAGCCCAATTGTCGCACCACCACGCGGCTCCAACAGCGCAACCAGCATACCGAGGCCCGCCCGTCAGCCGCTGACCACGGGATCGAGAGCCTTTGCCATGACCCATTCCCTGCGCACACCATCCGGCAGCAGGTCGCCAGGCTCCCCGGTGTCCTTGAAGCCGTGACGTTCATAGAGCGCGATAGCTGCACGGTTATCCGGCATTACCGACAACCGCAAGGTCCTAGCGTCCCTCTGCACAGCCCACTGCGCGATCTCTCCGATCAAGAGGTCTCCCACCCCCTGACCTCGAACCGTGGGGCTGACCCACATCGAGATCAACTCCACGGCATCTGGCTGCTCAGCCGGTACACCGCTGACCATCCCGACCGGCCCGCCCGCGCGGACTGCGACAACGTTGTGAGACCGAGGAATTCCTAGGCGGTCTCTCCAACGTTCCTCCCGGTCGCCCTGCCCCTGCCACTCCGCCAACGTCGAGCCGAAGGCATACGGCGCCTCGGCAAGCGCGGCTAGCCGCAGGTCGCGCCACACCGGCCAGTCATCCGGTCCCAGAGAACTCAGTTCGATCATGTCAAGACGATGCTCCTAGAGGGGAGTCATCCGCAACCAAGATTAGAAACAGGCGCTCAAAGAGCGCTTTGTCCCGACAGGGGTGTTTGGCGTTGATTTGTAGACCGCGCCGGTGCGGGGACTTTCAGGCTGATGTTTCCGATGTGGTGCAAGGGGCTCGTGTCACCCTTCGGCGACCCGTTTCGTTTGGTTCGCTCCTGTCTGATCACAATGCGCCCCCGCTTGTCCTCGTTTACGCCCTGGGGAGGCGGGCTGTTCGACGGTACTACCGAAACATGACGCGACACCGCCCGTATCCCAGCGACCTCTCCGACGCACGCTGGGAACTGATCGGACCCACGCTCACCACCTGGCGGGCCGAGCGGAGAGGCAAGGGTCTCGACATCGGCCGACCACCCGAGCGCGACCTGCGCCGCATCATGGACGCCATCCACTACGTCGACCGCACCGGCATTGCCTGGCGTTACCTGCCCCACGACTTTCCGCCGTGGGAGACGGTCTACGGCTACTTCGCCACCTGGCAGAAACAAGGCGTCTTCGACCAACTCAACGGACTCCTGCGGTGCCTGGTCCGCAAGGCCGAAGGCCGCGACGACGAACCAAGTGCCTGCGCGCACGACGCGCAGAGCGTGAAGACCTCCGCGAACGTGCCAGCGACCAGCCAGGGCATCGATGCCGGCAAGGCCCCGGGAGTGTTGAGGGCGACGTCCTGAACACGGGGGTGGAAGCCGTCGAGGTCGAGGATGTCGCGGGCGGCTGCCGGGTCACGGAGCCGATCGCGAACGTCTTCGACGCGGTCAGCGGCCGGCGGGATCGGCCTGTCTGTCAGGTCCGTCGGACCATTTTCTCCCTTCTGCTTGCTGGGAGAATTTCGCCCTCCCCGCGCGCCGGGGGCGCACGACGGGGCGCCTAACCGCCCGTCATGTCCGGTTTCTGTAACGGGTGTCCGAAGGTAGGCGGCCCGCCCGTAATCTGAGCGTCTGCCAGGACCTTTGGGGGGGTGCTGCCCGAACACCAAGGGACCATTCATGATCCGCACAGGCGGGGCGTGGCTGACGGAGCAGGTGTGCGGTGTCGGCTCGGGCATCGGGGTGCGATCGGGTGCATTCAGGGCATATGATTCCTGGGCGGTTCAGTGCGTATTGCCGCCTGCCGGGAGAGCCGCGTCATGCGCTGCTGGCTGTGCCGATCGCGCTGATCGCGCTTCTCATGGTGGTCGACCCCTCGCTCCGCCCGACGTCCACCTCGGGCCTTTCCTCATCGTCGCGCCCGCTGTGACAGCGTCGTTCGCGGGCCCCCGGACGACGGGATGCATTGGCGCCCTCGCTGTCCTGGCGCAAGCCGTGACTGGCCTCGTGCGCACGAGCCTTTTGATCTGAACCACATGTTCCAGCTCCTTGCGCTGATTCTGGTCTCAGCGTTCCTGACCTTCTTCACCTCCTGGCGAGAACAGCGCGGGAGGGAGCTGACTCAGGTGCGCTCGGTGGCGACGGCCGCGCAGGATGCGATGCTCAAGCCACTCCCGCACCGCATCGGACCCTTGCGCATCGCATCCGTCTACCTGGCCGCGGAAAGTGAGGCGAAGATCGGCGGCGACCTGTATGCCGCCGTCCGCACAGCGCAAGGAACCCGGGTGATCATCGTCCACGTCAGGGGCAAAGCCTTGAAGAGCGGTAGGTGCGGCCGCCCTGCTTCTCGGCGCGTTCCGGAGTGCGGCCCACAGGCAGGTGGGCCTTTCGAACTGATCGCTCTCCTGGAAGGAACCGTCTCTCCTGACCTGGATGATCCCGCAGCCCCCGAGGAGAAGTCCGAGAACCGCGGCTAGGAATTCATCACCGCCGCCGTGCTGGACGTTCCCGACGACGAGCCTGCCCTTCACTTGGTCAGCTGCGGGCACCCGCCGCCCCTGCTTCTGCGCGGCGGCCAGGGCCGCCTGCTCGAAGTACGCCACCCGGCCCCGCCTCTGGGTCTCACCCAATTCGTGGAAACCGACCTCACCGCACAAACGTTCGCTTTCGACCCCGGTGACATCGTCCGTCTCTACACGGACGGTGTCATCGAGGCCCGCGACGCGCACGGCATGTTCCACCCGCTCACGGAGCGAGTGCTCCGCACGTCCGGCGAGGGTCCCGAAGCTATCCTGGCCCACCTGCGCGAGGGCCTGCGGCGCCATACCGGCGGACGTCTGGATGACGACGCCGCCATAGTGGCGATCGAGCGACTGCCGCAGCAAGCGTGAGCTGAGACGAAACAGGCCTAACCAACACGGCAGGCGGACTGGAGTCACTCCGCTGCAGTCGCCGCATGGCGGCTGACTACTCCTCGGTGGTCACGACGGTGTCGAGGCCGGCATGGCGCAGGGTGTGCTGAACGGCACGGCGGGCCCCGCGGGTGGTGACGGAGACTGTGCGCGGTGCACGCGTGACCGCGCGGAGGAGCGCGTAGGCACACGCGAGGTCGATCCGCTCAAGACCGCTCATATCCCACACCCAGTCGCCTGCCTGCCGCAGGCGCCGGTCACTGATGAGCTCTTCCAGCGCGGGCAGAGCGTGCGCGTCCAGGACACCGGAGAACGTCAGGAAAGCGTGCTGCTCGTCAGCCTCGATGATCGCTACGGGTAGGTGCTGCGGCTGGAGGGACTGAGAGGATGGATCTGCCATGGCGGCCTCCTCGCGGCACGTCACTCACGTGCCTTCATTGTCTCAAACCGACGCGCTTGGCCTCGCCGGCAAGCAGCTGGCCGATGGCCTATGCCGCGTCGCGGGCCGGGCGGCCCACGCCGACGACGGTGGCCGAGGTCGGGCCGTCCAGTCGCCGTAGCCGAACACCCAAAGCCGCCGCGCACTGACCTCGCCATCGATCTTTGACACCTCGCCGGGCGTGTGATGGTGCGCTCCGAGTGAGCAGGGGTGATGTGGCACGTGGCGGCGCCGCGGGTGGAGCAGCCGTCCCATGACGGCGGCCCGAACCCCGGAGGAGGGTTCGGGGCCGCCACACGTTCCCGGCGTGGGGGCCGGGCCATGAGGAGCACGACGAGGTCGCACAGGGATTCGCGTGTACTACGAGCAGGTACGCAGGGCTTGGGAGGATCCTGAAGTAAGGGCGCGGGCAAACCCCTGGCAGTTCAGACAGATCGGATCGCAAGCGCGGCTGCGGCCTCCAGCCTCGGTCAAGACCCGGGGCGCTCGGTCCCCCGATCGGTCAGCGGCGTACTCAGGCCGACGGCCGAGCGTGCCGATGAGGTAGGCGCTCTGGAACAGATCCAATGTAGGTGAAGGCGAGGTGTGCCAGTCCCCGTACACGATCCCAGTGGGCTGCCGCCGTTCGCGCGGCGCTTGAGCTCGGCAACTCGCGGCTGATGACCAGCGCGTCATGGCCCCGGGCCGGTACAAAACCTTCGTACCGTTCCGCTGCCTGCGATGCGGCCGGACCGGACGGTGCAGAGCCGCTGATCTGATCGACTTCCCGCACTGGTTCGGAGGTCCACTGACCGCGGTCAATGGAAGCGGTCGAGGCAGTCGCGGTGCAGTCAGTGCCCGGAGCCCTGCCCAGATGTCTCGCAGGTCGTCTGGACGACGGCGAAGGCCCGCGTTCCACGCCGCTGCGTGACGCGCATCTGGAGCCCATCTACTTCCACTACTCCAGCAACCGGTCGCACCCGTGCCACTGCATGCTCTGTGCTCTGTGGCCGGCGGGTACTCCACACGGATCTGGAACGTGTGGAAGAAGAAGAGCCGGGGCTGCACCCCTACAAGTATCTGATCGACGCGATTGCATCGCGCGCCGGGATCACTGATGGAATTGGGGAACGATGAGGTAGATCCCGTACAGCACCGCGACGGCACAGGCGATGAAACATAGGCCGGCAGCCGCGAGCGGCGCCCTTCCGGCCTCGCCGTGCCCGCGTGCGGTGTCCCGTCGCGACAGCGCGACCACGCCGAAGGAGAAGACAACGACGACAGCAAGTGCTGCTCCCGCTCCCACTATGACCACCTGGCCGAGTGCGCTCCAGTGCAAGTGCAGGTTCATTGCGCTGGCCTTCCTCTCGTCGATGCGCCTGTGCCGCACTGGTCCGGTTCTGCCGGCAGGTCACCGGTCCGTGTCCCCGCCCGTCTGCACCGCGGCAATGACCTGTACCGTCTTGGCCTCGTTGACGTTGCGCGCGGTGACCTGATTGCGCCGGGCCAGTACGACGATGACCGTGGCGACGGCGAGTGCGCACACCGACACCACCACGATGCCGAGGTTCCCGCCCTGCGTGACCCCCGCGGCCGCGGCCGCGCCGACAAGGCCAGCCGACGGCAGGGTGACCAACCAGGCAATGGCCATCCGCCCGGCCGTTCCCCACCGCACCCTGGCCAGCCGCTTGCCGACCCCGGCCCCGATGATGGCGCCCGAGCAGACCTGGGTGGTGGACAGGGCGAAGCCAAAATGCGCCGAGGTGAGGATAACGGCGGCGGAGGAGCTCTCGGCCGCGAAGCCCTGAGGGGATTGGATGTCGGTCAGGCCGTTGCCCATCGTCCGGATAATCCGCCAGCCGCCCAGATAGGTGCCCAGGCCGATCGCTAGCCCGGCGGTGATGATCACCCACAGCGGTGGCCCGGAGCCGGAAGGGAGCGCGCCGGCGGAGATCAGGGTGAGGGTGATCGCTCCCATCGTCTTCTGCGCGTCGTTCGTACCGTGTGCGAGTGAGACCAGCGAGGCCGAGGCCGTCTGGCCGAGCCGGAAGCCGCGCGTCACCGTGCCCTTACGCGCGCGCACGGTGATCCGGTAGGCCGCATAAGTGGCCATCAGCGCGGCCGTACCGGCGACGAACGGTGACGCGAACGCAGGAATAATGATCTTCTCGACCACTTCGGAGAAGTTGATAGCGGAGGCTCCCGCCCCGACCCACACGGCACCGATCAATCCCCCGAACAGGGCGTGCGAGGACGAGGAGGGCAGACCGAGCAGCCAGGTCAACAGGTTCCACAGGATGGCGCCCACCAGACCTGCGAAGACCATGGCCGGAGTCACCAGAGTGTCGTTCACGATGCCGTTCGAGATCGTCTTCGCCACTTCAGTGGACAGGAACGCACCGGCGACATTCAACACGGCACTGATCAGGACCGCGACCTTGGGCCGCAGTGCCCTGGTCGCGATGGACGTAGCCATCGCGTTCGCCGTGTCATGAAAGCCATTCGTGAAGTCGAATGCCAAGGCCGCGACGATAACTGCCACCACAATGAACGAAATGTGGTCCATATGTTCGAGTTAAACAGGCCTATCTGGTACGCGCGACCTGGTCAACCAGCCCCACACGGGCCCGCAGCAGGGGGTCGGCGGGCACCCCGGCTCCGCGTCGGCAGGCACGGTCTTCCGGTCAGATCAATGGACACCACGATCACGCACACCGCTACGGTCCAGCGCGCCTGTTAGACGCGTGGACCGATGGCAGTGTGGACGGAGTGGACGGCGCTCGCGCCCTCCCCTACCGAGGAGGCCACTCGTTTCATGGATCCGGAGCGGACGTCGCCCGCGGCGAAGACCCCGGGCGAGCTGGTCTCGAACGGTAGTGGGGCACGTCCCAGGTCGGCCCACACGGGATTGAGTGGGTATGCGTCCAGCTGGACGTCGGTGCGGATGAAGCCGTCGGCGTCCAACGACAGGGCGTGCAGCCAGCCGGTCGCCGGGTCTGCGCCGATGAAGCAGAACAGACCGCGACAGGGTTGCTCCGCGCTGGTCCGGGAGGCCCGGTCGGTGAGCGTGATGGCTTCGAGGGCCGCCGTGCCCGCCAGTGCGCTGACCTGCGTCGAGGTACGCACTGTGATCCGCGGATCGACCACGAGGCGGTCGGCGAGATAGGAGGACATTCCGGCCTCGAGGTCGCTGCCGCGTACGGCGAGGGTGACCGGGCATCCGTGCGAGGCCAGGTACAGAGCGGCTTGGCCGGCGGAGTTGGCTCCGCCGACGACGGTGACCGGTGCGTCGTGGCACATCTGAGCTTCGAGGTAGGTGGCGGCGTAGTAGATGCCGGCACCTTCGAACTGTGCCCAGCGTGGAAGGGGAAGGGCGCGGTAGTGGGCGCCGGTGGCGATGACCACGGCACGGGTGTCGATGCCCGTCCCGTCGGCCAGGACGATGCGCAGATAGTGACCGTCGGTGTCCAGGGCCACCGCTTGACAGGGGCTGGAGAGCCGGGCCCCGAACTTCAGGGCTTGCAGCGTGGCCTTCTGGGTGAGGTCGCTGCCGCTGATGCCTGACGGGAAGCCGAGGTAGTTCTCGATGCGGGAGCTGGCGGCTGCCTGGCCGCCAGTTCCGACGGCATCGAGGATCACGGTATCCAGTCCCTCGGAGGCGCCGTAGACGGCTGCCGCCAGGCCGGCGGGGCCGGCACCGACCACGGTGAGGTCGACCGGACTGTCGCCAATCGGCCGGTAGGACAGGCCAAGCAACTCGGCCAGCTCGGCTGGGGTGGCGCGTCGCAGCACACGGTCATGAGTGAGGGCAGCGGGTAGGTCGGTGGCGTCCAGGGGCGTCGAGCGCATGACGCTGCGGCCTGCCAGGCTGCCGGCGTCCATCCAGACGTGGGGAAGGCGTTGGCGGGCGACATAGGTGCGCAGGGCGAGCGCCTCCGCCGAAAAGCCGGTGCCGATGATCTCCAGCATGTGGGCGGCAGCACTGGACCGGAGCCGGTCGCGCCGGGTGAGGAAGGTCCGCAGCAGCACGTCGGACAGATCGGGGTCCTCAGCCATCAGTCGTCGGAACTGCGAAGAGGAGATGCGGTGGATTCGCCCGGAACCCACGACGCGGGCTGTTAGTTGCGCGGTCTGCCCGGTCAGCAGATTGAGTTCACCCAGGAATTCGCCTGGACCGTACGCAGTCACGAGTTCCTCACCCCGGCCGTGGGTCGGCGGAGCGAAAATCTCGATCCTTCCGGCTTCGATGAGGATCAGGTCGTATGCCAGGTCTCCGGAGCGGAAGACGACATCTCCGCTGCGCACGTCCTGCGCCACGCCATAGGCAGTCAGGCGCGCGCGTTGCGCGGAGGTGAGTGGCGGAGAGGCTGCCGTCGAAATGGGCGCTGAATCATCGGACGCGCCTGGTGCGCTCATGATGCACCTTCAATCGATGACGCACCGTAGCGGATCTGCCCCCATCAACACTGGTGATCATGTTGCCGCTTCCTAAGGAGGTGTCTTTCCTCGCACCGTGACACCCTCGGCTGACACTGTCGCGACGGCAGGAGCGCGCACAATCCGCTCCGAGGCTGACTTCCGCTGGAAGAAGTGAGCCCAACTTCAGAGGCAGTCATGCCAATAGTGTAGGGCTGACTCGCCTGCAGGGTAGCCTGAGCTCCTCCCACGCAGGCAGGCGTGCCGGCTTGCACACCATGGAAATTCGCGTCCGCCGCTACGTCTGGCAGACCTCTTGGTCCGACAGGGGCTCCTTCTCGACCTACGCCGGAGGTATCTACGTCTCAGGCGCCAACACCTACTGCGCCGAGATCACTGGGTGGGTGGAGGTCAACGGCACCAGGTATGCCGGGGGCGGCCGGGTCGGCTGCGACGATTGAGGTCGGCGATGTTCCCGCCGCACAAGTCGTGGTGAGCCCGCGCCACTGACCGCTTCGAGTGGCAGTGGGCGTACAGATCCCGGATCGCCGGGTCGAGGAAGGCCAGGCGCAGCAGGTTGCGTCCGACTGGCGGGAGTGCGGCGAAGCCGGTGTAGAGGGCGGCGAGGGTGTTCCAGGCCAGGACGCTCATGTGGCGCCCCAGGATCATGGCGGGGGTGTCGGTGAGGTTGTCCAGGAGCAGCTGGGTCTGAGAACGGACCCGTTGGGCTGGGCGTTTGCGGGGGCGGGGCTGGGCTGGGCTGCGTGCTTGTCGGCGAGCTCGTAGAGGTAGCGGGTCTGATCTGCGTCCAGGGGCAGGGCGCGGGCGATCGCCTCCAGAGTGGACGGGGAGGCACCGGGCAGCCGCACTTGTTCGAGGCGGGTGTAGTACTCGGTGCTGATCGGGGCGAGCTGGGCTACTTCCTCACGGCGTAGGCCGGTGACGCGGCGGAGGTGGCCGGTGAGGGCAAGGCCCACCTGATCGGGGGTGACCACGGCGCGGCGGGACTTGAGAAGGTCGGGCGGACGGCCAACAGCAGGATGTCCTCGCCAAGTGTCTGCACACCGCCAAAGATAGGCGTCAGCCGCTGCGGCGACCGGGCCCGAGGAATGCACGGCGACCACGCTGGCCTACCCTATCCGCGACTGAAGATGCCCACGATCGGCGTGACGTGGGAGAACTCCCCAACGATCAAGTGGCAATTCCTTCTGGCGGTCTTCCACGGTCCGAACCCTACGGGCAAGTCGCGCGACCGCACGCCGGTCCGAACCCGGTGCAGAACAGGTCGATCACCTGCCGAAGATCCCGCCACCGGCAACTCCTGTTGCTGACCGGCAGGAACGGCCGGGTGAACGGGACTACTCGGCCACGCCTGGCGGCAGGAAGCCGTGCGCGGACAGGTCGAACCAGTTGCCCTCCGGGTCGATGGCCCGGTACTCGGCGAACGGCCGGTCGCCTGCGCGTAGCACCGGGCGGGGGACGCCGCGCTCCGTCATCCGGTCCGCGACGCAGGCGACGTCCGGAACCTCGAAGCCGAAGTGGTTGAACCCGGTCGGCACGTCCCCGTCCAGGCGTTGCTGGATGAGCGCGAGGTTGATGTACCCGTCAGTAACGAATCGGCTGCCGTCCGGGTCCTGGTGAAACTCCTTCATCTGGAGGGTCGCGCGGTAGAAGGCGGCGGCAGCGGCGGGGTCCTGGACGACCAGGGCCACGTGTCGGAGGCGGGGCCGGTTCACTTCTGTTCTCCTAGGGGTGCTGGGACTGTCATGTTGTGAAACGCGGCGATCCGCCGCCCGTTCCGGTCGTCAACCACAACCGCCTGCGCGTGCGTGGTAGGGCCGTCCGGTTCGATCACGGTCACCGCGTGGACCAGGCTGAGTCCCCTGGCAAGCGAACGGACCAGGCGGACCTCGGGGATCAGCCGGGTGCCGCGGAACGGCCCGGCGAACATGCGGGCGTGCCCGGCCACCACGGCGTCACGGCCCCGCAGTTCCTCACCGCGTACGGTCACGAAGTCGACGTCCTCGGCGAAGACGGCGCCGAACGCCTCGGCGTCGCCGCGCAGCCAACACGCCGCCATCGTCCGCCACAGCGCGGACACGTCGTCGTCAGTCATCTTCGCCTCCGCCGTAGGGCAGGACACCGGCATCGGCCGGCCGGTGTACACGCAGGGCGAGCCGCTGGCACTCCGCGTCCCATGCGGAGAGGGCATAGCCGTGCGCCGCGTGCCGGCGCTCCACGTAGCAGACGACGTTGACCGGCCAGCTGCTGCTGCGGAACGCGTAGCGGTCCATCTCGGTAGGGCACTCGTCCAGTGGGTGGGCGCGGGCCTGCTGGGGGCCGAGCCGGTGCCAGTCAGGGTGCATGTGGACCGAGCCGAGGATGTCCAGGTCCCGGCGGTCAGCCTCGCGTGCGATGCGCAGCAGGTCCGCCGCGTCCAGCCACCATGCCCGGACCGGATTCTCGTAGGCCGCCCCGAAGCGGGGCACGATAGTCGAAGCGAACTCCTGCCGGGCGCTCGGGTCGGTGGTGCGGGCGTTGCGGCCGAACGCCACGTCATGAACCAGCCAGTCGCCGTCCACGGCCGTTCCCAGCAATACCGCGAAGCACGGAACCGGATCGTTCTCGGTGATCTTCGCGTATTCCCGGACGGCCGCCGCGAGAAAACGGTTCAGTGCGGATTCAGAAAACAGCACGGCGGAATCCCCCGGCGCGCGGACGGTGCGCTCGCTCTCGTTCCTGGTATGCGTCAGCACGTAACCACCTTTTCGGAAGCCGGCGCTACGAAGGCCGGCATCCGACCGTGTCACCGGGCACAGCGGCGGAGCAACCGGCGGATGGCCGGGTGATGTCGGACGGACCGGAATTGTTGGCCGCTGTCCCGAATGCGGCCCTATCGCATTAGGCGATAACACTTCTGTTCTGGTGGTCGCGGCGGCCGTACGATCCGGCCATGCGTCTGGACGTGCGGCATCTGGATCTGGTCCTCACCATCGCTGAGGCGGGCAGCCTGCGGCGGGCAGCCGCCCGGCTGCACCTCACCCAGCCCGCGGTGACGGCTCAACTCAAGCGGATAGAGCAGCACTTGGGTGGCGAGCTGTTCGTCCGCCTCCCGGACGGCATGCTGCCCACCCGCGCGGGCGCCCTCTTCGTCCGCGACGCCGCCCGCATCCGGGTGGACTTGGCCGGCCTGACCCACACCGCCCGCCGCGCCCTCCAGGACGACGCGGAGGCGCCGGTGCGCGTCGGTGGCGTGCCGGCGCAGCAGTTCAGCCTGCTGATCAAGGCGCTCGGCGCCTTGCTGCCCGCTCGCGGTACGACCAGCCGCACGGTTCGGCGCACCGACACCATCAGCGCGCTGCTCGCCTCCTGTGAACTCGACGTGGCGGTGCTGCGCCGATTCCCGGGCACCGCGCTGACGCTGCCGTCCGGCGTCGCGCACCGGGTCCTGCTGACCGAGCCGATCTTCGTCGGAGTCTCCCTCGGTCACCGCCTCGCCGCGGCGGGCCGGATCGCACTGGGCGACCTGGCGGACGACGACTGGGTGATGCCGCACCCTGACGACAGCGGCATGAACGACTACGTGGCCGACACCTGCCGGCGTACCGGGTTCGAACAGCGCGTCGCGCACGTCACGGACGAGGCGCACGTCGCCTTCTCCCTGACGGCGGCCGGGGACGCGGTCTGCGTGCTCTACCCGCTGGGCAGCGCGCGCGAGTCGCTGGCCACCCTCACCCTCACCGGCGACCCGCTGTTCCGCGAGCTGGTGCTCGCCTGGCGCACCGATTCCCCGGTTGTCCCCGTCGTGGACGTGCTGTGTGCGCATATCGCCAAGGGATACCTCGCCCTTGTCGAGGACGACGACGTGTATGCACAATGGTGGCGGCGAGGCGGGGCAGAATCCGCCCTGCCGTAGACGATTTCGGAAGGAATTCCCGTGCCGGTCCGGGGAATCAATCACGCGGTGCTGTGGGTGCGGGACGCGGAGGCCAGCACCCGTTTCTATACGGACGTCCTCGGATTCAAAGTGGTCGCCGAGTCCGGGGAGGCACCGCGGAAAGCGGTCTTCCTCCGGGCGCCGGAATCGGACAACGACCACGACCTCGGGCTGTTCGGCATCGGCCCGCAGGCCGACGAGACCAGAGCCGGACGCGGCGAGACCGGGCTCTACCACCTCGCCTGGGAGGTTCCCACGCTGGCCGACCTGCGCGCCGTGGCCGAGCGGCTCGCCGAGCGCGGCGCGCTGGTCGGCGCGACCGACCACGGCACCACCAAGGGCGTGTATGCCAAGGACCCGGACGGCCTTGAGTTCGAGGTCTGCTGGCTGGTGCCACACGTCCTGGTCGACGACAAGACCCGCTCTGCCCGCGGTGAACTCGACATGGACGCAGAGATCGCCCGCTACGGAGCCACCACCCAGGGCGCCTGCGTCCGAGCGACCCCACAGAAGCTCACCCCGGCGGAGGGAGGCTGAACCCGGTCGACACCATGCCGGGTGCAGCCGGTGCCTGCAGCGGCAGCGTGACGGCGGCCCGGATCGCACCCGGTTCGATCACACGCGACGTCGTGCCGGGCGACGCCGCGTGCGTGAAGTGCCGCACCCAGCCCCGCTCCCCCAGCCAGGCCGCGAACGTACGGCACGGAAGGCGGCCACCCGTGGCTTCGTGGAGCAACTGCAGCTGCTCCCAGAGAAGCACTTCGAACCGCAGCTCATCCACCCCGCGCGGCTGCGCGAAGGTCGCGATGAAACTGGTGAACCTCCGGGCGTGCCAGTCCGCCGATCCCACGAAGTGGACGAGTGCGCTGGATCTGCGGCGACGCGACGGGCATTCCATCGCTGCAGGTTGACCTCGCGACGACGACAGCGAATGTCGCCCAGGCCATCGCTGATCCGCAGACATGGCAGAAGACGCTACGTGGAGCCTACGAAGCACTGCGACCTGGCGGGCATCTGGTCTTCGAGACACGCGATCCGGCCAGACGCGCCTGGGAAGAGTGGACCCGTGAGAAGTTCTACCGCGTGACCGCGATTCCAGGCGTCGGCTCCGTCGAGAGCTGGGTTCAAATGAAAGAAGTGAGCCGGCCTCTGGTGACGTTCCGCTGGACCTACAGGTTCGCAGCGGACGGACAGGTGCTGACGTCGGATTCGACGCTCCGCTTTCGCGAGCGGGACGAAGTCGAGAGGGTCTTGGACGCGCATGGATACGTGGTGGGTGGCGTTCGCGATGCGCCCGACCGCCCAGGAAAGGAGTTCGTCTTCCTGGCGCGCCGTCCGTGATCCTCGGTGATCCATGCGACTCAACCTTCGAGGGCGCAGGACACCATCCCCGTCAGCCGACGACTGCCGACCTCACCACTGACGCCCCTCCGTTCGAATCCCGAGGGCCGAGTGCTCACTCCCTCACCAACCGCAGGATCATCACACCGGTCACGCTCGACCAGGTCTCTTCAACAAGATCGCGTTACGACCTCTTAGCAGGTTCTTTGGGGCCGCTGCAGCAGGTACTTCAGGCTCCGG
This sequence comes from Streptomyces sp. NBC_00344, assembly GCF_036088315.1. Classification (NCBI taxonomy): domain Bacteria; kingdom Bacillati; phylum Actinomycetota; class Actinomycetes; order Kitasatosporales; family Streptomycetaceae; genus Streptomyces; species Streptomyces sp. NBC_00344. The sequence goes on from NZ_CP107996.1 coordinate 52,851, forward strand.
GTTGTAGCAAGTTGCTCTGGCTCGGTTCGCAGATCGGGGCTCCCGGGGGCGGCTGTGTCAGCGGTGCCTCAAACTCTGGGCTGGTGAGCCGAATGGTGTACCTGCGCGTGACCGCCGCCGAGTTGGCCCGGTCGATCGAGGACCCGAAATGGGCGTTTGAATACGCCGAGAAGGCCAGGGAAGCGGACGGCGTCAACGACGTCGCCACGTCAGATGCCCGTCGCTTGCGACCCACAAGGCGTGGCACGCCGTCGCCTTCCTCCTCGATCGGGCCGGCTTCCCCCTGGGCATCGTCCATGACGAGCAGACGTTCACCAGCGATGACTGGGGCTACGGGCCTGCCATGTACCTGGACACGAACCAGGCCAAGCCCGCCGCCGAGGCTCTGGCCCAGTTGCCCTTCGAGGACCTGATCCAGGACGTGGACTGCACTCAGGTGACGGCTGCGCAGATCTGCGGTACTCGGCCGCGAGCGGGTGCAACCGGTAACTGCTGCCTCGGCGTTCGCCGTTACGCGGGCGCAGCACGATGTTGAGCTCACACAGCGGTGCGATGAGGTTGCTGACGGCCTGCGGGGGATGTTGTACTCCGCGGCCATGTCCTTCTGCCGAACCGGTAGCTGCCCGCCGAACTCTGAGAGGGCGGTTCGCGAGGAGATGACTGAATTGTCGTCACCTGATGGTGTGGGGGTGGGACGTCTCGTCTGATCAACAAGGCTCGGACTGCTGGGTTGGGCGGGTGAGTGAGCGCAAGCGGTATGTGCGCGACCTGACGGACGAGCGGTGGGCGTTGATCGCGCCGGTGATCACCGCGTGTGTTCACGACGAGCATCGCCATGGCGATGATGCCGGGTGCCCGGACCGACCTGGTACTGCCCGATCGGGCGGACCGGAGTCGCGCCAGAAGGAGCACGGCGAAGAACGTGACGAGCGGGGGTTGCCCGCACGCCTCATCGGTCGCCTGTTGCGACGCCGTGATGCCGTGACCGCCAGCGCCATGGCCGTTCCGACCATGACCGTGGCGTAGACCGCGACCAGCACCCTGACTGCACACCGATCGACGGCTCTGGCGCCGCGGCGCGAGCCGGGTCCGGGCGGCGTGCGAGTCCGGGCGACGCAGAGGTCTTCACCCGGCTCGTCGCCCCTGCTCGGCGTCCCCGACCCCGGCTACGCCATCGTCACAGCCTGCCCTCGTGACTTCGACGTCCCCGCCCGGCGACACCGGCCCAGGGCCAGGGCCACCACCGGGTCAGCCGCACCAGCGCCGGCCGAACACAGCCACGCGCCCCCAGCGCCGGCAAGCCCCTTGTGGACGAATCATTGGTGTCGCTCACTGTCGTTGGCCGGGGGCGTGGGTGACGCGGATCTTGGACTGGCCGTGCGGCAGTTCCTCCCAGTCGTCCATGAACCGGGCCACCAGGCCGTGCGTCTCCGCCAGGGCGATGAGCGTCTCGGTGCGGTAGTAGAAGTCTTCCCGCAGCACCTGGTGCTCCGTGCCCTCGGTGCGGTCGAAGGTGAAGTCGAACCAGCCACCTGGTGCCAGTAGCCGGCCGACGTTGGCCAGGCACTCCTCGATGACGGGGAGCGGGGAGTGGGAGAAGACGCTGTGCGCGTGCACCACGTCGAAGTGGTTCTCTGGCAGGAAGCGCAGGGTCAGGTCCTGCACCGGGGTGAGCGTGGGGAGGCGTTTCTGCAGCTCCATGCGCACCATCGTGTCCTGCGCAGCGGCAAGGATGTCGGGGGAGATGTCGACGCCGTGGTAGTGCCCCGGCTCCAGGTGCCGGATGAACCGCCAGCCCGCGCGGAGGTTGCCGCACCCGATCTCCAGCATCCGGTGCTCGGGGCGCAGGCCATGGCCGAGCAGGTAGTCGAACTGCATCGCCCCAAGTGACAACCACCGTTCGTGGCTGCGGCTGCCGACCGCCGCGTCCGGGTCTGCGCGGGTGTCGGAGCGCATCACCGCTCGGTAGTACGAAACGTGGTCCGGCCAGCGGTGGCGCAGCCACGCGTCCCGGGCGGTACGGGCCATGTGGCGTGGCACCCGCTCGGGGTGGCGCAGTGCGTAGGCGATGCGGTGCCCGAGGGCGGCGCGGTTGACGGTGACGTTCTTGGCAGGCACGCGGAGCTTCTCCTCGTCGGTGCGGACGCGGCGGCCGTGACCGCCGCGCCTGGCTTGTCTGAATCCCAGCCTCGCCGTGTGGGCGGCTGCCCGAGGTGGCGAACCGGCTCGGATGTGGGGCCGGTTCGGGGGATGCAGGTGTCAGCCGATTGGGGGTTGCGGCACCGCGTCGGGCACGCTGGGCACGTCGAATGCGTCGGAACACGTCAGAACGTCTGCGAGGAGAGGCCGGGTGTGGCGATGAGGAGGCCGTCGGTGTCGACGGATCAAGGGTCGTATCGGTCCTGTACAGCCGCAGAGGTCGCGCCCGACGTATCAGCCGCGCCGGCGGCGACTTTTAGGGGCGACCTGTGACGGCGGCGGCAGGAGGGCGGATCCCGGAGGCCGGCGAGCGGCGTGATCCGGACGGGCAGGCCGGTCCCGAAGGGCGGTTCGGCTTCCGCACACGGGCCGACCCCGACGGCCGATGGGTGACGGCGGTCATGCACGCCGCGTTCTTCGTGCTGCTGGGCTCCTCTCTCGCCCGCTTCCTGATCCGGTACCAGGGCGGCACCCGTATCGCATGGGTCGTCCCCCTGTTCGCCGTCTTCTCGCTGCTCTACGTCCTCGGCCGGTGGCTGGCACCCCCTCCGCGCCCCGGCGCCCGGCCCACCACCCGGCACCTGGCCTGGCTGGGCGCGGTGTCTGCCGTGTGGGTCCTCCTGCTCGCCCTCGCACCGAGCGCCACGTGGTGTGCGATGCCACTTCTGTTCGCCGGCCTGCACACGCTGCCCGTGCGGATCTCGGTGCCGGTGGTGGCGGGGCTCACCGCGCTGGTCGTCGCCTCCCAGGTGCGGGTGTCGCACGGCACGCTCAATCCCAATATGGTGCTCGCCCCGCCGGCCATTGCAGCGGTCGCCACAGCCGTTCTGGTCCATCTGCAGCGTCAGGCCGCCAGACAGCGCGTCCTGATCGACGACCTGATCCGCACCCGCCGCGACCTGTCAGCCACCGAGCGGCGGGCGGGCATCCTGGCGGAGCGGCAGCGACTGTCCACGGAGATCCACGACACCCTCGCGCAGAGCCTGTCGAGCCAGCAGATGCTGCTGCAGGCCGCGGAGCGCATCTGGCAGGCGAACCCGGGCGTGGCCCGCGAGCACATCAGGAAGACGGCCGAGATCACGTCCCGAAGCCTCACCGAGGCCCGCCGCTTCGTGCATGACCTGGCTCCGGCCGACCTCGCCGAGCAGACCCTGGCCGAGGCGTTGTGTGCGCTCGCGGAGCGCGAGAGCGGTGCGGGTCTGGCAGTGGACTTCCGGCTCGACGGCCCTCTTGGCCCACTGCCGCAACGGGTCGATGCGGCGCTGCTGCGCATCGCCCAGGGCGCGCTGGCCAATGTGCGCGAGCACGCCGCGGCGACGCAGGCCGCGCTGACCCTGACCTTCCTGGGCGACCAGGTCTGCCTGGACATCGCCGACAACGGCCGCGGCTTCGACCTGACCGGTCCTCCCCCAACCCCCGGAGCTGACCAGGCACGCGGCCACGGGCTGCCGGCCATGCGTATCCGGGCGCGGCAGTCGGGCGGTGTACTCACCGTGGAATCCACGCCCGGCGAGGGCACCGTGGTGTCGGCGGCCGTTCCCCTCGCTTCCCCCGCCCCCGAGGCCCTCGCCCTCGTCGAGGGCGCCCCGGCCCCCGCCACCCCGAAGGAGACCGCCCCGTGAGCCCACCAGAACCCTCCCCGCCGATTCGGCTGCTGCTGTGCGACGACCATGCCGTGGTGCGTGCCGGGCTGCGCGCTCTTCTGTCCGGCGCCGACGGCATCGAGGTGGTCGGTGAAGCGGGCAGCGGCGAGGAGGCCCTTGCCATGGCCGACCGCCTGCGCCCCGACGTCGTGCTGATGGACCTTCAGCTCGGTGACGGCATGGACGGTGTGACCGCCACCCGGCGCCTGTCGTCAGGGGGCGGGGACGGCACCGAGACGACGGGCCCGCGCGTGCTGGTACTCACCATGTTCGACACCGACGCCGACATCACCCGTGCCATTGAGGCAGGCGCCACCGGTTACCTGCTCAAGGCCGAACGGCCGGAGGAACTGTTCTCCGCGATCCGTAGCGCGGCGACCGGCCGCACCGCGCTGTCGCCACCCGTCGCCGACCGGGTGCTGGCCAGGATGCGCAGTCCGCGCCCCGCCCTCTCCGAGCGCGAGCGGGACATTCTCCAGCAGTTGGCGCGCGGTCTGGGCAACCGGGAGATCTCCCGTGCCCTGTTCATCAGCGAAGCCACGGTCAAAACCCACCTGGCACGGATGTACGGCAAGCTGGGTGTGCAGACCCGAGCGGGGGCGGTTGCGGTCGCCCAGGAGCAGCGATTGCTGCCGTGACACCGGCTTCGTGTCCCCGGGACGACCTGGCGTACTGGTGAACCGTGCCCGGCCTGGAATCAACCCCAGCCCGGCATCGCCCGTGAGTGACCGAAGCGGGTGTGCCCCGACCGGCAACGACGCCCCCGCCGGTCCGGCCGCCAGTACCCGAAGTGCATCGGCGGTATGCCCGGTCAGGTCCAGCGGTTCCGCGGTGGGCTCACCGCCGGTCGCGGAACCGCGCTTTCACACTCCCTCGGGCAGTCCACGCCCGACCCCATGCCGTGCGGCAGGCAGAGTTCAGCCAAAAATGGTCCATGACGTGGTGCCGTTCACTGCCATGAGGACGGCGAGCAGCACGATGTCCGCGATACCGAGCCACAGACCGAGCAGTGCTCTGAAGCGGCGGGGCGTGTTGCGGTGCAGGGCCAGGGTGGCCAGGACGATGGCGCAAGGGCCGAGGAGGAAGTTAAGGACGAGGAGTCCGACGAGGCCGAGGACGAAGGAGGCGACGGCCATTCCCTCGGTGTCCCGCCTGCCGGTCTCCCGCCGCGGGGGCTCTGTCAGTCGCATCACGTCACGCCTTTCGGGTTTGGCCGTGCTTACGCCGCTCGCGGACGGCGAACACGACCAGCCACAGAGTGATGGCGACGCCGACCACGAGGGTCACGGGCAGGGGAAGATAGGTGGCCGATCCGACCAGGACGGCCAGCACGAGTAAGGCCACGACAAGAAGAAGCATGTCTACTTCCGTTCACACGGGGGCATGGGCAACGCAGTAAGTCACCCCTTCACGGACATACAGACGCGGGTGCCCCAGCAGATCAACATCACACCCGCGGGCATGGCCGTAGAAGAACCGGTCCGCCGGCTGCCGCGCGGCAAGAGAGGGCGTCACCTCTCGTAGCCACCGAGCCAGTTCTTCCGCCTCGGGCCTATCCCGTCCAACGGGCCCGCCCGTCGTTCCGCAGCCACTCCCCTGCCCGCACTGTCCCCGGCTTTCCACTGCCTGCAAGAAACACCAAAGCGGCCTGACGGGCGCTCAGATCACCGCGCACGCCCTCCTTCCACGCATCTCACACGCATGGCAGGTAACCGAAACGCGCGCCCGAAGCCGACTTGACCTGATCGCCATCCTCGCCACAGGCATGCTCGGCTTCCCCGCAGTCCGCCCCTCCCGATCACCCGTGGCGGACCATGGCACGACATGCGTTGACCATCCGGCACGGTCGGGAAAGCGTGCTGTCGGGGCCCTGTCGAGGAGGCCTGGCAAGGGCGTACGTCGCAAGCCTGGCGTCCCAGAAGGACGAGAAGAACTCCAGGGCTGCGATTTCTTTCGGCCGGGTCGGCGCTCGGGAGCCCGCGGAGTTCTGTGGCGACCCAGTCCGCAATGGGCCTCGTCGTGGACCTGAGCGCCTCCACCCTCTTCTGTCCTGCTGCGCGGGTGCCCACACTGGTCCACGCCCCGAGCCCTGGGCGCCGCCTTCAATGGTCCGCGCCCCACGGATACTGCGGCCTGCCTCCGCTAACCGAGCTTGCCAAGAGCGCCCAGATCCCTTCCCGTCGCACGGCAAAGGCCCCGATGGCTCCGGCCTTTCCAGGAACAGCGTTTGTCGGCCAGTTCGCAAGTCAGTTGGCGATACCATCCGGCTCGTGCATGCGAGGGGAAATGACGGCAGGGTCGTGACTGCGAACGCGGGACCACTGCCGCCTCTGGCTGGCTGACGGAGGTCAGGTCGCGTACCCACGTGTGGTCGGCTGTGACGTCACGCGCGTGAGACATCCCTGGGGCGTAGAAAGTGCTCATCCGATAGCACAGAGAGCTCGTTCTGGCAGTTGATGTCGCGTGGCTGCCCGGGCCACGATGGCGGTGATGTACGCCGGCTTCGGCCTGACATGCGCGCTCAGCGGGACGCCGCTGCTCTACCTGGGCAGCAGGCCCGGACCCTCGGCGCTGGCCTGGGGGGCGTGGGGGCGAGGGCGCTGGCGGCCCTGGCCTGTGGTGCGGTGTCGCGGTACGGACTGCTGCCGGCGTTACGCGTGCTGCTGTGGATGGTCTGCGTCCCGGACGGCATCGCCGCGTTCGGCCTGCTGATGGACGTCACCTTGGAGTCCTGGGGCCTGGACGCCACGGTGCCGCTCGGCGCCTTGCTGCTGTGGGGCCTGGTCCGCCCGTGGGGCCAGGTCTTCCCACGCTGGACGCCACTGCAGCCGGGCCGGCACGTCCCCCGCTGGCTTCCTCTGGGCCCGGGCCCGGCGAGCGCAGCAGCCCTCTCGGATGGACCATGGTTATAGGAAGCCGAACGGCCGAGAAGGGCAGCAGGGCCCGGCCGCGGTGGAGAGGTGCCGGGAAAGCGGTGACAGGGCCGTGCAGCCATCCGGAACGGGCCAGGCCCAGGAGGAGCGATGAGTTCTGCCAGCAGCCCCCTGGAGCCAGAAACCTTGCGTGCTGTCTTCAACAGCGTGGAGGCAGGGCTGTACGTGATGGACGCCTCCGGACGTATCACTGCCTCCAACCCGTGCGCTCAGCGACTCGTGGGCCGATCCGAGGAGCAGACGCTCGGCCGCGATCTCCATGACCTGCTGCACCGTCAGGCGAACGGCAGCAAGCTTCCGCGCGGTGAGTGCCGGATGCTGGCGGTGCTGGAGAGCGGACAACCGACTCAGGGAAGCGACGAGTTCCTGGTCAAGGGCGACGGCACCTTGGTTCCGATCATCTGGGCGGCCGCCCCACTGTGGCGGGACGGCCGGGTGGACGGGGTGGTCTTGGTCCTCCACGACTTCACTCTGCACCGCGAGGCCGCCGAGCAGACAGCGGCCCAGCTGGCGTGCCTGGAGGGGTTCACCGAGCGGCTGATCATGGTGTCGGAGGCTTCCGCGGTGCTCTCCACCACCCTCGGCCTCCCCGAGATGCTGCACAGGCTGGTGCGTCTGCTGGTGCCAGATCTGGGTGACTGGGCGGTGGTGGACCGGCTCGTGCCGGGCGAGGCCGGAGAGATGCAGCGGATCGCCGTCCACGCCACGAACGGCACGGCCGAGGAACTGCTGGGGCCACTGCCACCGCTGCCCGAGGCCTCCTCATCGCTCCTGGTACGCGCGATGCACGGGGGCGAGCCCCTGCGGCTGGACGCCGATGAGCTCGCCGGGGAAGCGGATACGCCGCTCGCGCAAGCGCATCAGGAACTATTTCATCGGCTCGGCGGGCACTCCGCCGTCGTTGTGCCACTGAGCGCCCGCAGGCAGGTTCTCGGTGCGCTGACCGTGGCCCGCACCGGGCAACTACCTCTGTACACCGACGCCGAGGTGACAGTGCTGGCGGACATCGGCCGGCGCGCCGGCCTGGTGATGGAAGGCGCCCAGCTGTACGACCAGCAGCGCCACGTCGCCGAGACCATGCAGCGCCAGCTCCTCACCCCGCTGCCCCAAGTCGACCACTTGACGATGGCCGCCCGCTACCAGCCCGCCCAGGTGGCGGCCGAGATCGGCGGCGACTGGTACGACGCCTTCATGCTGGCCGACGGCGTCATGACCATGGTCATCGGAGACGTGGTGGGGCATGACCTCCAGGCCGCAGCCCACATGGCCGAGGTCCGCAACATGCTGCGGGCCCTGGCCTGGGACCATCAGGAGCCCCCCAGCGTGATCATGCGCCGCCTGGACGAGGCGATGACCAACACCAGCGACGCCCCCATGGCCACCGCCATCTTCGCCCGCATCGAAGGGCCCGAAGGAGGGCCTTGGCAGCTGCATTGGGTCAACGCCGGGCACCCCCCGCCACTGCTGGTTACCTCCGACGGGCATGCCCGCTTCCTGGAAGGCGGCCACGGCCCACTGCTGGGGATAAGCGCGACGTTGCACCTTGGCCTTTCCTGGCCCGACACCCGCGATGACCTTCCGCCGCAGTCGACCCTCCTCTTCTACACCGACGGCCTCGTCGAAAGCCGCACCAATCCCATCGACACCGGGCTGGCCAGCCTACGACGCCATGCCGCCGCCCTGGCGCGCCGCGACGTCGAGGAATTCCTTGACGAACTCCTCGCCCGCATCGATCCCAGCGGCGACGACATCGCCCTGCTCGTCCTGCGCATCCCCCCTGCCGGAGCCGGCGCAGAGGGAGACGAGCAACCGGCGCCGCTCCGTCACGCGCACAGCCCGGCCACACCCGACCGTTCCGCTCCGGGTTCCCGCATCGAGGGCACCCCGATCAGAGACACCTCCGAGCCAACGTAGCGGACCCTTCGATCTTGGTGGACGGAAGTGGCATTCGCATGCTCCTGGTGAGCAGGCGGCGGGCGAACTCGCCCACGGCGACGCGCTCTGGGCATGCGGCCGGCAATCGGCCCCTTCCACCTGTCGGCCGGCCACCCGCTTGACGCAGGGACTGCTCGTGTTCCTTGCGGTGTCCGAGCTAACGGCTCGACGCGTAACAGCGGTCATCGGCGAGGTGGCGTGACGGAACTCGGCATCGATCGCTCACATCTCGAAGCCTGAGCTCTCGGCGAGTCCGAAGTTCCGGAACAGGGCAGCCGACCGTCGGACAGGACATGAAAAGCGCCGAAGTGGACCAGTCCGTGCGAGCTGACGTGCGCTTGGCTGAACGTCTGGGTCCGGGTCTGGTGATTGCGGAGCGCGGGGCGCGAGCGGGCTGCGAGGCGCGTGGCTTAGCCCGCGGCGTCGAGTAAGGGCAACGGCCCGTCCTCGGACCGCCCGGATGACGGGGCCAGGTTCGCCTCGGCGATCGCGTAGCGCAGACGGCCCCAGGGGGCGCCCTGCCGGAGTCGGCGACGCCTTCGAGTACGCAGTGGCCGGCGAGACCATGTGCCTGACAAACGTCGACGCTTGGTCGAGCCCTGGTCACTTCGCGCGATGGGTGGGGGTGTGGCCGAGGCGGCCGCAGGGCCGGTCGAGGGCGGGGCGGGACGGGGTGTTGCCGTGTACGCGTGGTGACGCGGAGTGGGAATCCGGGGGTGCTGGGGCCGGTGGTCTGTGAGCTCGGGCATAGGGTCCGCGTCACATAGGACGGTGCTTAGTAGGCCCCCGGCGGGGCTTGCCCCCTTGCCGCACAACCTCTCCACACCCCTGTCCCTTTTGTCACTATTTATGGTCGTAGGTCACACGATTGCCAGCGGCCGGGACCGTCTCGCAAGGTGTTGGACGTACCGGGGAGCCGAGCGCCGGATCGGGCAGAGCACACCGCCCGCCATCCAGACACCGGCCCCACGACACGAACCAGGGCGCCAGCGCCTCACCCGTGTCGCCGACCCCCCAGTCGGCCTCCCCACGACGTCCCCGAATGGAGAGGTACCCGCATGACCGCCACCACCCGCCGCACCCTGAACCTCCGCAAGACCTCCGCGGCCGGCCTCGCCGCCTCCGCCGCCGCGGCCTGCGCACTGACCCTGGCCCCGCACCCGGCCCACGCCGCCGAGCCCGTCCGCACCGCGCCCGTGTCGGCCTCCACCGTCACCGCCGCCCAGGTCGCCCAGCAGGCCGACCACGCCGAGAAGACCGCCGCCGTGAAGAAGACCTCCGGCGCCAAGCACACCGACGCCGTGACCGAGATCGTCAAGAGCACGAAATACGGCAACAACCTCGACGGCTGGATCCGCGAGTCACTGGCCATCATGAAGGCCAAGCACATCCCCGGCAGCTACGACGGCCTGCACCGCAACATCATGCGCGAGTCCAGCGGCAACCCCAACGCCCAGAACAACTGGGACGTCAACGCCCAAAACGGCATCCCCTCCAAGGGCCTCCTCCAGGTGATCCAGCCCACCTTCGACACCTACCACGTCAAGGGCACCAAGAACAGCCTCACCGACCCCGTCGCCAACATCGTCGCCGCAGCCAACTACGCCGCCGACAAATACGGCTCGATGGACAACGTCAACTCCGCCTACTGACCCAGCGGATCGACCACACACCCCACGACCACCTGAGTCCGTGGGACGGCCGGCTCCCCCAGGAACGGCAGGACTCAGGTCCCGGCAGGGGCTGGAACAGGTCCACCCACGAACCCACCCCAGCCCCTGCCGTTCCCCCGCCGCTCGCACCCCGCACACTGCGACAGACCGCACCCACCGACCCGACACAGATGGCTGCCGGCGCGGAGACCGGTGCCCTCGGGCTGCACAGAGGCACGATGCGGCGTCAGCTCCATCGCTCAGCCGAGGAGGAAGCGTCACCATGTCCAGGTCACCATGCGCCGCAGGCACCGGAGGCATACGGAGCGGTCAGACGCTGACGGTGCGAGGCGCGGTGACGGCGGGGCCGGCGCACTGCGCGTCGTAGTTGAGGCGCTTGAGCAGCAGGAGCATGCAGCCCCGGGTGAGCGCCACCTGGAAGATGGCGTAGGCGATGTCCGCGGTGATGGGGCCGTTCCGGTTGAGCAGGAACTGGCCGATGACCGGCGTCGTACCGCCCAGCAGCGTGCCGCACAGCTGGCAGCTTAGCGAGATGCCGGTGCAGCTCAGATGGGCGGGGAAGCGGCTCGCCAGCATGCGGGCAAGTTCGGCGTAGTGCGGGCAGTTCGGGATGGTGGCGACGGAGACACCGAGCATCGCCAGTTCGGGTGCCAGCACCACGAGCACGGCACGGGCCCAGCTCTCCATCCTGGTGGCGATGACCGCACCAAAGGGCTGCACGATGATCTGGGTGATGTTGGCGACGAGGATGACCGTGAGGCCAGGTCAGCGGTGTGAACCATGGCGGCCTTGAACAGGGCACTCCCCCAGAACGCTCCATCGGTCGGACTCGGTTCCCGCCGGCGGCGAGGTAGGCGCTCGGATGCGGGCGCAGATGCCATGGTGACGTCATGTTCGCGATGCCAAGCACGTCAGGCCCCCAGGTCGGTGCCGTGCGGGGTCCCTCGTGAGAAGGAACGTCCTCTCGGGGTGGCTGGTTCGGCCAGTGGTTGGCGCATTGGGAGGTGGGGCCCGCGTCAGGATCGTGCTGGTGCTGGGCGGTGCTCTCGCTCTGAGCGGAGCGGACAACGGGGCCGTCGCCGCCATCGCAGTCCCGCTGAAGGACGACCTCGGTATCAATAATACGCAAATCGGTCTGCTGCTCTCCGTCGTGACCCTTGCGGGAGCTCTGTGTACCTTGCCCGTCGGGCTCCTCACCGACAGGGTGTCACGCACCAGGCTGCTGGCTCTGAGCTCCGCTCTGTGGGGAGTCGCCACGTTCATGTCCGGGTTCGCCCCGTCATATACGTGGCTGTTGGTGTCACGTGCAGCACTCGGAGCCGTCAGCGCCACCGCGGGCCCCACCGTGGCCTCGCTGATCGGAGACCTGGTGCCCAACCGGGAGCGGGCGCGAATGTACGGGTTCATCCTCGGCGGTGAACTCGTCGGCACGGGCCTGGGGCTTGCCGTCTCCGGTGCCGTCGCTTCGGCCCTCGGCTGGCGGTTCGCCTTCTGGTGGCTGGCCATCCCGAGCGGTGTACTCGTATGGGCGCTCAGCCGCCTGCCCGAGCCGGAAAGGGGCGGGCAGGTAAAGCCGCAGCCGGCAGGCGAAGCCGGGACGGACGCCCCGCGGGAGCGCGGCGAATCCCCTCCGGAACCGGTGCGCGGGCTGGCCGAGCAAGCTGCCGAACGGGCCGGCGTACGCCCCGTCGGGCAACGTGTACTGCGGGACGACCCCCGGCAGTTCTCCCCGTGGCGCGCCATCCGATATGTGCTGCGGGTTCCCACGAATCTCGTTCTGATCGTCGCCTCGGGCCTGGGCTACTTCTTCTTCAGCGGAATGCGTGCTTTCGCCCCTCTGTTCGCCACGGAGCACTACGGCGTAAGCACGGCACTCGCCACCCAACTGGTGCTGGTGGTGGGCATCGGCGCGCTGGCGGGGGTGCTCGTCGGAGGACGGGTGGCCGATCGTCTGATGCGCCGGGGCCGCGCCAACGCCCGCGTCCTGGTTCCGACCGTGTGTCTGCTGGCCGTGCCGATTCTGCTGGCGCCGGCCACCCTTCTCACCTCGCTGCTGGTCGCGCTGCCGCTGCTGATGGGCGGGCTGTTCCTGCTGGGCGCGGTGAACCCGCCGCTGGACGCCGCGAGGCTGGACATCATGCATCCCTATCTGTGGGGGACGGCGGAGGGTGTACGGACCCTGCTGCGCACGCTCTGCGAGGCGGCGGCACCCACTGCCTTCGGATACGTGTCGGAGCACGCGTTCGGCGGCGGCGGAGCGGCGCTGGACCGCACACTGCTGCTCTTCCTCCTCCCGCTGATCGCGGCCGGCCTCCTGGGGACGCTTGCCCTGCGCACCTACCCGCGTGATGTGGCAACGGCCGACGCATCCGCCAGGGGGATCGCACGGCGTAGCGACGACAGCGCTCCTTGAGTGCCGACACGGTCACAGCCGCCGGGTAGCCGGGCAGGTGCAGCTACGAGATCGAAGCCCATCACCGGTTCGAACGCACCCTCGATACCTGCGGAGCCTCTGGCCCGCACGCGGAGGTGTACGGAAGCCGGCCCACGCCGTCGCCGAGCCGGACGTCAGACCGTCAAGGGCGGGGGAAGGCTCAGGAGGCCGGAGTGGGCGGGGGCATCTCCTGCTCGGTCCAGATCGGGGGTCGAAGGTGCCGTACGGACAACCCACGGTCAGCTCCTCTTCGCGCGGGAGTTCTCCGAGGTCGAGGCCGGAACGCTCGTTGGCGAGGCGCGCGACCGTGTCGTTGAGCCGGGCCAGCAGCTCGTCGCATTCGAGATCCAGCGAGGACAGTGAGTGGATGGCGGTTCGTATCTGCCCCATGGCCGTGGTCGCCTGGATACCTTTCCCCGAGTGACGGCCGACGGTGAAGGCCACACGGGGTGGACGATGAGGTGGGGCCGCAGCCGAGCCCGCTGGCCCCAGGCTCCCTGCTTCACACAACGCGCAGACAGCGCAGGTCAGTTGCTGCCACGGGGGAAGCAGTCACCAGGCTGCCTCCCGCCGCCACTCGCTCGGATGGGTTCCGGGTACGGACGGCTACTGCCCCCCCCACCCCCACCACACACACGAAGATCGCGAACACGAAGACCGCATGTGACCTCGGCCGGCGGCAGCCGCCCGATCAGCGCCGCAACCTGCGCAGGAACACCACCGACGTCTGAAGGGCAGGTCACCACTGTTGCCGGCCGAGAGGGAGGTACGGTGCACATCTGTCCCGTCTCCCGCAGATTGGTGGAGCGCAGCACGACCCTCGGCTCGGACATGCCGGGCCGACACCCGAGGAACCGCGGACACCGGAGGCCTCCGCCGCCGAGCGCAGGGAACGCGCTCGCACCGGCCGGGGGAACCGGCGTCCGTGCGGGGGCGCGCCTCCCGGGAGCAGCTTCTCCCAACCCCTGAGAACCTCCCGGGCCAGGTCGCCCGGTGGTCCGCATGATGGCCGGCCAGGGACGCAGCGATGAGTCCTTCCGGCCCGGAGAGTCAGAGTCTCACCACCGTTGACGACAACACAGGAGGAACAGGTGGCTCAGCTGCTGAGAGTCCAGAACTTCAATGTCTCGAGTGACGGAATCGGTGCCGGTGAGGACCAGAGCCTCGAGCGACCGTTCGGTCACGTCGATCCCGAGAGGATGTTTGCCTGGGCCGGAGCCACGGCCAGTTGGCCCATGCGCACCGACTCCGGGGGGAGCCGTGGCCTCGATGACTACTTCACGCGGGACTTCGCGCGCAACATCGGCGCCGAGATCATGGGCCGAAACAAGTTCGGACCCGACCGAGGGCCCTGGCACGACCATGAGTGGCGCGGCTGGTGGGGTGACGAGCCCCCGTTCCACACCCCGGTGTTCGTCATGACCCATCACGAGCGTCCATCGTTCGCGCTCTCCGACACCACGTTCCACTTCGTCGGCGGCGATCCGGCGACAGTCCTCGAGCAGGCGCGGAAGGCGGCGCAGGGCAAGGACGTCCGACTCGGCGGCGGGGTCACCACCGTTCGGCAGTTCCTTGACGCCGACCTCGTCGACACCATGCATGTGGCGGTCTCGCAGGTGAAGCTCGGGTCCGGATTGCGACTCTGGGAGTCACCCGATGAGCTGCTCGACCGGTTCCACCTCGAGGTCGTGCCCAGCCCGAGCGGCGTGACACACCACCTGTTCTGGCGGAAGTGACGCGATAGCCCACTCGGGGAACTCAGCACGGCCGAAGCCCCGTGGTCGATCGTGAGTTGCGAGCGAGTTACCGGTACCGCCCCAGTATTGGTCCACAGGCAGGTCCAGCCTACGCATCCGCTGGAGCCTGAGCCGGGCCCGCCCCGTGGCATGCCACGGGGCGGGCCCGGTGCGCCTCCAGGCCTCTGGCCTGCTGAATCAGACCTCCTCGGGACGCGGATCCGCTCCCTGCGCGCACGCCGTGCGTGTTGAAGCGCCACTCGGGTACTCATTGTGGAACGGTGAGCTGCCGTCATCCAGGACCCCGTAAGCGGAGGGAACGCCCGCGAAGAAGGCGGCCTCCACCCGCCCGGTCCCGGCGACTTGATCGGAGCCCTGTCAACCGGCTGAGCACAGATACGTCCTGGCGCGGAATGCGGGAGAGGGAGTGGGTGCGTATCTCTGCGGCAATCGCCGATGTGCTTCCCGAGTGGGAGGCGTTCACTCATGCCGTACAGGCAAGGCGGCCCGATGACGGAACGTGGTGTGAAGCATGGACAGTGCGTGATGTGCTGATTCATCAAACCGGCAACGCCGAAGAGCTGGCTCGGGTCATCACCGCCCACTTGGGGGGCGCGCCGGTGGGCCACTCGCGGATTTTGACCGGGAGGACCCCTACCGGGCCCTGACCTTTTCGGAACTCGGGTCAGCGTTCACCGCGCTCTGCGCCCACCTCGCCGAGATCACGCAAGCGGCCGCATCGGACCTGCCGCCCGGGACTGAGGTGATGTGGACCGGACGTTCGGTCACGGTGCCCTTCTTCGCTGAGCACATGCGCGAGGAACTGGTTTTGCATCGCTGAGACCTCACCGGGGACGACACCACCGCGGTGAAGGCACTGGTGTAGAGGGAGCGGCGGTCCAAAGCGCTCGGGAGCGATCAGGTGCAGGTACCACTGCCCGTCGGGCACTCGGTGCCAGGCGGGGCCACTGAACACGGACCGCCAGTCGGTGGGTGGTGTTGCACCATCGTCGCGCCCGTCGCGGAACACGTAGCGCGCGGGCGGGGCCGCGGGGGGTCCACGGGATCCGGGCTGTGTATGACCGCCTGATCCGGTTCTGGCTCACCGGAGCCCGCCCGGGGCGGCACGACGTGCTGGTCCACGCCCTCCCCGGCTTCCCGACTGTAGCCGTACGGTCATCTGCGCCATCCGGAGGAGTCCAAACGCGAACGCGGGCGTGACGGCGGGCACCGGCCGAACATTCTCATCGGCAAACGCACCGACACGAGCGGGGAAGCCGCACCCTGTCGGCGGAGAGGAAGGGTCGACCAACCGAAAACCGGGGACGAGCATGGCCGACGCAAGGTGTCCGTATAAAGATCAAGTTCAGGCTCGGCCATGGCACAGTAGCTCATACGGATCATCCCGCCGCGCGGCCGCTCATCTCCCCTGTGACTGTGGGTTATGCCAACTTTCCCCTCGCCGCAATGCGGCGCGTACCCACAGGAGAACCCTGATGCATCACCGCGTCTTCCTGACCGCCTTCGCTCTGAGTACCGCCGCTGTTCTCGGCGGCACCGCCCCCACCGCCATGGCTGCCGACTCCCCGGCCAAGGAGGCCCGCATCGGTCTGATCGCCGACACCACCGCGAAGTGTCTCGGCATGTCCGACAAGGCGCCCCTCAAGGGCATACCGGACCTGACCACGTTCACGGCCAAGGACCTTGCCCGGCTGCGAGTCCCGGAGTACGCAAAGTGCGCCGAAGCCGTCAAGAACGACTCGGACAACCCGGTCAACGCGCTCATCGAAAAGCTGAAGTCGTCTGACGTCCTGAACGGGCTCGCCGTGTCGTCCGACGACCTTTCACCACAGTTCGGCCTCGTCGAGGGAGCGGCGCTCAACAAGGTCTGCGGCGACCTTCCAGCCAAGCTCGGCCTCCAGACCGTCGTCGGCCTCGCCAACATCGCACTTCAGGACATCCCCATCCTGTCCACGCCGCACACCCAGCAGTGTGCCGACAACGTCTCCGCCGGCGAAGACGACCCGCTCACCCGGATCCTCAGTCAGATTCCGGAACTCAGCGGCAACGACATCGAGGACAACTGAGACCGCAAGACCCATTCTCAACGCCCCACACCAGCGGCTGAGAGCTGGGAGCCACGCAGCCGGCTGACCGAACAGCACCTCGTACTGGGCAGACCAAGCACCGCTGCTGTCCACTTCACAGGGGCCCGCGCATCCTCCGGTCCGACCTTCAACGGATTTCCGACCGGAGGCCGGTTCGGGCCCGTGGCCGGTCAGATTCGGTGGGACAGGCTCACACCCGGCGATCCGGGCTGACGCGCGCTCATGGGCCTGCCTGAGTCGGCGCAGAAGCGTCTCGGCGCGGCCAGGGGGTGAGGGTGTCGTCGTACGTGGCGGCGTGCCGGACTCCGGTGGGCTTCACCGCGAAATGCGCGCCCGCTCCCGCACGACATCGGCTGCGGGCTCGTCCTGCCGGAGCCCGAGAAAGCGTGGGCGCGACATCCCGTCACGGGTCCATTCGGTGAAGCCGATCTCCACCACGAGGACGGGCTCGACCCAGTGGACGCCCCGTTCCCGTACCGGCGTGGTGAACGGCGCGGGCAGTACAGCTCCGTACGGCCGAACTCGACGTCTCCCACCAGAGCTCTCTCGACTCCGCGGTCGCGACGATCACCCAGGAAGCGCAGCTCGACGTCGTCGTGCACAACGTTGGCCATATGGTGCTCGGCCCTACCGAGTCCCTTCACCCCGGAGCGGATCGCCGAGATCCATGACACCAACATGGTCTCCATCCAACGGGTCGACCGAGCCGTACTCCCGCAGATGCGAGTGGCCGTGACGGCCTGCTCGTATGGGTGGGCTCCACCAGTACGTACGGCGGCACGCCCCCGTATCTCGGGCCCCTACTTCGACGCCAAGGCCGCCACGGACCACCTGGCCAAGAGTTACGCCGTCGAGCTCGCCCGCTTCGGCAGCGACACTGCCCTCGTCGTCCCCGGCTCGTTCACATCGGGCACCAACCACTTCGCGCATGCCATGCAGCCACAGGACACCGCGACGGCGGAGGCGCACGACGCCTTCTACGCGAGCCTGATGGACGAGGTCGGCAAGCGGCTGGCCACCCTGGCGCCCCCGGACGCCGACGTCAACGAGGTCGCCCGCGCAATCGTCGCCATATCCCAAGGCAGCCGCCCCTTCGGCACCACCATCGGCCCGGCCGACGACGGATCCGAAAAAGGCCAGCGATGTGGCCGACCGCATCCGCGCCGACTTCTACGACCGCATCGGCCTGTCCGACCTGCTGACTCCCCGGGTGGACGGCTGACATCGAGAGTCCGTCGCTGGGGCGGTGCTGAGGAACCGTCTCACTTGGTGTGTGGGTGCCGCGCCTGACGGATGTCGGCAGCCCGATGGCAGGAAGGGGCTCGGTGGCGGCGATTACGAAGTAAGACCGCTATTCCGTGCAGCGGACCACAACCTCGGCTGGAGACGGCGAGCTGCCTTGATGTGGTCACCTGTCCAGATGACGCGGACGGCAGTGGTAGTGGCCTGCCCGCTTTCGGTGTACAGCTCATCAAGAATGGAGCCGACCAATCGTGTCACCACGGTCTGGTCGGGCGGCAACGGGGCCGGGGGGCTGCCTGCTCCCTTCTCCAGGCTGGCAGCCAGGTACAGGTACCAGTGAGTCACCCTCGCGGCTGCCTCCAGCAGGGCAAGGCGGGCGTGACCTCGGCTCAAAGGCGTGGAGGCGTCCGAGGCGTGCTGCCACAAGCTCAGCACAGCGTCGGCGGCCAGGCGAAGTCCCGCAACGCCGGTGACCAGGGCGGTCATGTCCGCTAGGGCCAGAGGCTTCGCTCCTCGCTCGGCCAGATATGTACGGAACGCATCATCGAGTCTGTGTGCCGCCGCGGCGGCCTGCCGCCCGTCCTCCATCGGGGGCCCTGGGGCAGTGGTGGACGAGGGTTCGCAACAATTGACGGCGTATTGGACTGCCGCAGCCAGATAGCGAGAGCTTTGTGTGTACGCGTCAGCAAGGGCACGGCCGACGGCTGTTGCGGCGCCGCGGGGCCAGAAGAGAAGGCCTACGAGTAGTCCGACTCCGCAGCCAATGCCAATGTCCTGTGCCCGCAGCAGCGCGATGTGCCAGTTGGAGCCATGTCCGACGCTGAAGAGGATGATCAGGGTGACGGTGAAGGCTGCCTGACCCACTGTGAATGAAATGGCGGCCGGCGCGATCCCTGCGATGAGCACCGCGAGTGGCAGGAGAAACCACAGGACGGCACGCTGGTCGTGCAACGCGTACAGCAATGCGGCCCCGAGAGCCGATCCCACACATGTGCCGCCCAAGGCGCGGATGGCGCTCTGACCAGTGTTGAGCGCATTCGATCGAAGCACCGACAGGGTCCCCAGAAGTACCCAGAAGGAGTTCTGCACGTCGGCCAGGTACACCAGTGCAACTGCTGTACCGAGCCCTACGGCCCCTCGGAGGCTGTTGTGGAGCCAGACAGAGTGCCGCTGGAAATGGGCTTTCGCGCGATCGAGGGCGGAAGCCAGAGGCTTTTTCGGCGCTCCAGGCTGTCGGCCGAGTAGTCGTTCCCTCCACGTCCGTTGGTGTGCTGTGGCGAACAGTTCCGCGTTGGCAGCGACTTGGAGTGCGACGAAGCCGAGTTCCTGGGCGCCGAACGACAGGTCGAGTGTTTCCAGAAATGCGCGGAATTCCTCTTCCGAAGAGGGACCTTGCTGCTGCTCGGGGAGCCTCGTGCTGGCGTTGTCCTCCATCCCCGTCATGGCCTGGTGCAAGCCTGCTGTCGCGGATTGCAGCGCATCGGGCCTCGTTCGCGGGGCTTCCAGCAGAACGGCAGTCCTCTCCAGGGCGGTGGCGACGGCTCGCTGGACGGTGTGCGCGTCGGGGTCGCAGGCGGGGCGGTGCTCGGGGGAGAGCTCACCGGCGGCCGCGATGATGCTCAACCAGGTGAGCTCGTCGACAAGACGAACCAAGGCGCGAGAGCTGGTGGACAGTGCAGTCGGCCGGTACGGGGTGGCTTCAAATGCGGTGCGCAATGCTGCGGCGGCGTCGGCCGCCTGAGAGGCGACTTCTCGGTATCGGTGGATGCTCGGTGAGTGCGGGCCGCCGGTGCGCCTCGAGGCATCGGTCCGTAGCTGCGTGGCAACGGTGCGGCATACCTGAGCCGCAGGCGCGCTCAGGGGGTCTGCTGCGGGCAGCGGCCACAGCAGGGTCACCGCGAGGGCCGAGGCACCTGCGGCAAGGCCTGCTCCGGCGAGCCGCTCCGGAACCTCTGACAGCGGTACGGGCGAGGTCACCGGAAGAATGAACCCAAGGAGCAGCGCGGTCGCGCTCCCTGCCAGAACGGAACTGACAACGCCGGCGAAGAGCACCAGAAAGCCGACCCCTGTCATGGTGAGGACCGCGAGCCAGCTTTCGCGGGCCGCGACGGTACCCAGACAGATGAGCACCCCCCAGGCAGCTGCCAGTCCCATGTGCGCCCGCAGTCTTCGTGCCGTGGGACCGGCGTAATCCACGAAGAGAAGCATGGAAACAGAGCCGAATGCTGCGAAGGTTGCCATGGTCGGTGAGTGGAGAATGTAGGTGCACAAGGCGAACAGACCCGGCAGTACCAGCGCGGCACGCGCGGCCCTCCGGGTCACGGCCAGTTCTGGGTCCTTCGCTCGCAGCCAGGCATGAATTCGCCCGACCGGTGAGCTGCCGGGTGCCGGCACCCGCTCCACCTCCTGTTGGTGGGCTGTCACGCCTGGGGTCGTCAGCGCGTTCATCGCTCAAGGGCCAGCGCGTTGGTGAGAAGCCGCCCCGTACGACGTACGGCGGGGCCGCCACTGTCAGCCATCGGTACGTGCCTTCAGGGCCAGGCTAGATCACGGAGCAGGCAATTCTGTCTCCCTGGCGTGCGCTTTGACTGACCAACCCGCCATGGGCGGACGCTTCAGCTGTTTCGGAGGCTGCGGGCCAGCAGGAGAGTGACGTCGTCAGCCGGAGTCGCGGTGGGCAGCGTGTTGATCACAGACCTGCAGAGTTCCTCCAGGGTCGAGCCGGACGGGCCAGAGCGTCTCTCACCCGCTCCCTCCTGACGTCGATGTCCTGGTGACGGTCCTCGATGAGTCCGTCTGTGTAGAGGGCGATCAGACTGCCTGCGGGCAGTTCCAGCTCCGCGGACTCATAGGGCAGCACGCCGAGGCCGAGCGGCGTGCCGTGCGGCAGGTCGGGGAAGGTGACGCCACCGCCCGGGTGGACGAGGGCGGGCGGCGGATGCCCTGCCAGGGCCACCGTGCACGTCCGGGTTGTAGACGCAGGTGGCACCCATGAACGGGGCCGGGGCTGGCTCCCACTCCGTCCCGGTCCTCGTCCTCGACCAGTCGGATGCACGTCCGGTCCAGCCTGGTCGGTAGCTTCCCCGGAGGCATATCGAGATCGACGCCGGCGGCAGGCTCAGCGCGGCGCCCTGGCCACTAGTTCCTCGGCCGGCAACTGGTCGCTCTCGTCGAACGGCGTCGGGTTTTCCGTCCGCACGAACACCGCAACGCCCAGAAGGACTCCCGGGCGTGGATGGGGCGGATCAGCAGTGAGTGCATGCCGAACTCACGGATCTTCTCCGCCCGCGCGGGATCGTTGTCCAGCCAGATGTCGTGGGTGGGGTCGGGACGGAGGCTCTGCCGGCGCGCCGGAATGTGGGAATGCGCCCGTGCGAGGGGCTCAGCCGCTCCAGCGGCTCCTCGCCTAGCCGCACCGCCCCCGTCAGATCGACGGTCACGTAGTCGGCGAAGAAGGGCACCGTGAAGTCGGCCAGCTCCTGTGACGTCCAGCGTGGCGCCGATGCGGGCGCCGGACTCGCTGACCACGGCCAGGCGGTCCCCCGCCCATCGCCTTTCCTTGATGATGGCCAGGCACACTCCCAGCGGCGGCCGTTGGCGTCGTCCAGGCGCAGAAAACGAGGCCGAGAAGGCGCGGTCGCGCTGTTCTCCGGCGACGGCAGGGACGCGGTACGCACGGTCCGTTACGCAGGTACCCGTGGCCAGAACCTGTTCCATGACTGCCTGGAACTTGACGGCATCGCCGGTCAGGCATCGTCCCGACCGTCCGAAAGGCGCCACCGGTATGAGCGGCAGGCGAACGGATCAAGCAGCTACAGGAGGGCGTCGATGGAGATGGGCAGCGAGCGGATGCGCTTGCCAGTGGCGTGGTGGACGGCGTTTGCCACAGCGGCGGCGATACCCACCAGGCCGACTTCGCCGATACCCTTGGTGCCGACCGGCGAGAAGCGGTCCGGTTCCCCCACGAAGACGACATCGAGGTCCGGGATGTCGGCGCTGACGGGGATGAGATAGTCCCCGAAGGTGCCATTGGCGATACGGCCGGTTTGCGGGTCGGTGACCGTGTTTTCGAGCAGAGCCTGGCCGATGCCGCCGATCGTCGCGCCGATGATCTGGCTCCGACCTGTCTTCTCGTTGAGGATGCGGCCGCCGTCGATGGCGGACACGACCCTCGCCACGCGCACCAGTCCCAGGTCGCGGTCGACGCGCACCTCGACGAACTTGGCGCCGAAGGCACCGGCGGGGGCCATGCCGAGATCCTGCGGCGAAGCGGGTGCGCTCGAACCGTCTGCCGAGAGTTCCGAGAGCCCGTGGCGGCCGAGGATGTCGGTGTAGGGCTCCCCTTGGGAGGGAGCGCCGATCACATGGACATGTCCGCCAGTGACGGTCACCGCGTCAGGCGAGGCGGCGTGCAACGGCGAATCCGCGTCTGTCACGGCGAGTTCGGCGAACCGGCGGAGCAGCCGGTCGCAGGCGTCGAGGACGGCAGCCCCCAAGGCCCCGGTGAGCCCGGAGCCACCCGCTTGGGGTGCGGGGGGCATGTCGGAGTCACCGAGATCGAAGCGGACCAGATCAAGAGGGAGTCCCAGCCGCTCTGCCGAGAGCTGCTTCATCACCGTGTAGGTGCCGGTTCCGATGTCGGTGGCTGCGCTGCGTACCAGCGCGCTGCCGTCGCGACTGACGGTGGCCTGTGCGGAGCAGGGCGCCGCATACCACGGGTAGCTGCATCCGGCCACTCCGTATCCGATGAGCCAGTCGCCGTCCCGCATGGAGCGGGGCTGGGGATTGCGCAGTGACCACCCGAACCTCTCCGCCCCCACCTCATAACACTCCCGCAATGCCTTGCTCGACCACGGCAGGCTCAACTGGGGGTGCGATTCAGCGTAGTTGCGAACACGCAGCTCCAGCGGGTCCATCGCCAGGGCGTAGGCCAGCTCATCCATCGCTGACTCCAGGGCGAAGTTGCCCTGGCCCTCCGCGGGGGCCCGCATCGAGCAGGGGGCAGGACGGTTCAGACGTGCCTGGATGTCCCGGGTCACCACGTTCGGGCACCGGTACGCGAACGCCGAGCCGGCCGAGATTGCCTCGTAGTCGTCGTCCTCCATCGCCAGTGACGAGACGCTACGGTGGTCGATCGCGGTTAGCTCCCCACTCCGGTTCGCCGCGAGTGACACTCGCTGCACGGTGTCCGGCCGATGACCCACGCAGCTGAACATCTGGGGCCGGGTCAGCACGAGTTTGACCGGCCGGCCGATGCGACGGGCGGCGAGGACCGTGAGGATCACATGTTGCCAGGTCCGCAGGCCGGCGCCGAAAGCACCTCCCACGTACGGCACAAGGACGCGAACCGAACTCTCCGGGATCTTGAAGACGCCGGCCAGCGTCGCCTTGACCATGGAGGGCCACTGGGTGGTGTCGTGGACGGTGAGCCGGTCCTGGTCCCAGATGGCGAGGGTGGCGAAGAGGCCGAGCGGACTGTTGGTGTTGTCCGGTGTGGTGTAGGTCTGCTCGACCTTCACCTCCGCCGCGGCAAGGGCCCCGGAGGCGTTCCCCCGATCGCTGTCCAACCCCCACGGGTCGATCACCTGCGTGGCCTGCGGATCCAGCACGTCGAGCAACGGCTCCTCACGCTCGTACTCGACCGACACGAGCCGGGCCGCGGCCGCTGCCTGCTCGAGGCTTTCCGCCACGACAAAAGCAACGTGCTGGCCGTAATGCCGGATGCGGCTGTCCTGCATGGGTGCCGGCGGCGAGACACCGAGGGCCGTCATGGGCCCACGCTCCAGCCGTGGCATGTTGAGGTGGGTGAGGACCGTGATCACACCGGGCGAGGCTTCGGCGGCGGCGGTTTCCATACGGACGACATGGCCGGCAGCGACTGTGCTCCCGACGAGCGCGGCGTGTGCCGGATGGCGGACGTCGAAGTCCGACGGATAGGGTGCCGCGCCCGCCACCTTGAGCGGGCCGTCCACACGGTTGATCCCGGCCCCGACAGCCCTTCCGCTCATGCCGCCACTCCTGACACCGTGCGCAGTTCGCGGACCAGACAGCGCTGCGCGAGTTCCACCTTGAACGCCGTGCCGGGCAGTGTCCAGGCACCCTGTACGGCAACCTGCGCAGCCCGCCTGAAGGTTGCGGTGGCGGTGGGCGAGCCAACGAGTTCCCGCTCCGCGTCCCACGCCCGCCACGGCTTGCTACCCACCCCACCGAGCCCGATCCGGGCCTGTCGGATGACCCCGCCGGAGATCACCAGGGCCACCGCGGCCGAGGCGAGGGCGAATTCGTAGGAGACCCGATCGCGCACCTTCAGGTAGCCCGAAACAGCTTCGACGGGGAGCAGCGGAATCTCGATCGCGGTGATCAATTCGCCGTGTGAGAGGCGATTCTCGACGTCGGGACTGTCCGACGAGGCGAAGTAGAAATCGGTCAGTGGGATCTGCCGTTCCCCCGCGGCACCCAGGAGGCACACGACCGCATCGAGGGCCACCAGAGGGACCGCCAGGTCCGAGGCGTGCAAGGCGATGCACCGCTCGTTCGCACCGAGGACGGCGTGCATACGGGGCGCGCCCTCGACGGCCGCACAACCAGATTCGACAAGGCGCTTATTGCACTTCGGGACGTCGAGGTCGCGGAAATACCGGCAACGTGTCCGCTGCAGAAGGTTTCCGCCGATCGTGGCCATGTTCCGCAGCTGCGCCGACGCTCCTTTCAGCAGCGCTTCGCGGACCAGAGGGAGGCGTTCGATGACGGTGGGATCGGCCGCCAGCTCCTCCATCGTCGTCAGGGCACCAACGCGAAGGACCTCGTCCCGCCGCTCGACACCGGTCAGCGGGAGGCGCGTGATGTCCACCAGCAGGTCAGGACCGAGCACCCCGTCCTTCATCAGATCGACCTGTGTCGTTCCCCCGGCCAGATACGCCCCGCCGGGATGAGCCGAGACCAGCCGCACCGCATCGGCGACTTCTGTCGCCCGGACGTACTCAAACGACCGCATCGCTGCTCCCGGCGGACGCCACTTCGTGAATCGCCGCCACCATGTTCGGATAGGCGCCGCACCGACATAGGTTCCCGCTCATGAATTCGCGGATCTCCTCATCCGTTCCGGCCCGCCCCTCATTGATCAGGGCCACCGCCGACATAATCTGTCCCGGCGTGCAGAATCCGCACTGAAAGCCGTCATGCGCGACGAAGGCGTCTTGCATCGGATGCGTCCCGCCCGGGGGTGCGAGGCCCTCGATCGTCGTTACCGCGTACCCCTCACACTGCGCTGCAAGGGTGAGACACGACAGAACCCGCTTTCCGTTCACATGCACTGTGCAGGCACCGCAAGCACCCTGGTCACAGCCCTTCTTCGTCCCCACCAGACCGAGGTGATCACGCAACGCGTCCAAAAGCGTGACGCGTGTGTCGACGCTGAGGACGGACGGGAGCCCGTTCACCGTCAGTTTCGTGGTGTGGTCGAATACCTCGGGAGCCCCAGCTTTGGTCAGGTTGTCCGCGCCCATCGTCAGGCCTTCCAGAAGAGAACTTGCCAAGTGAATCAGAGGGAGACCAGCAGCGGCGATTGAAATCCTCGGACCTGCTCGATTCGTCTGAGACCGAAGCTGCGCTGCCATTCGTGTACGAGAGGTTAGTGGTGCAGGCCGCAATGGTGGGCGTTGGACCGTGAGTGGCGCCTACCAGCGGACATTCGCGCGATGAGACGATATGGACTGTGAGGCGTAGTCGCAGTGCTCAAGCAATGGCCGCGTAGGCGGCGACGTGTTCGATTCGCATCCGACCCAGTAGCATGCCCGAAACGCTGTTGCGCTCCCCGAATTCCCGGGCACGTTCCTGGCCCATGTACCGCGCGGCAATGTCGGTCGCCCAGGTGAGCAGAAGTCCGGGGTCTTCCGAGATCTCAACACGCCCGCGCAGCATCACGAAGGAATAGGGTGGCCGCTCGTCGTCCACACACAACGCCACCCGTTCGTCCCGCAGCAGGTTGTATCCTTTGACGGTCTTCTTCTCTGTAGTGAACATGAGATCGCTGCCATCCATGAGGAACCACATGGGCGTGATGTGAGGACTGCCGTCCGCTCTCGTGGTGGACAATTTTCCGGTGCGAGTGCCTTGCAGGATGAAGGCCCGCCACACGTCCTCACTCATTTGTTCAGCCATGTCGATCACCATACGGGGCGACTCTTTCTGAAACTCACAAGAAAAGAGCGACACGGCGGCGCGCCACACCATTACAGGTATCGAGGGTGCGCCATGGGATCTCGAGGCGCCGGGGAAGAGGGGTGTCCCCGGGACCATTGAGGCTCGGCGGCCCGTCCCCGCTCCGTGACCCGGCCCACCCCAGCGCCCGTTTCCGCTCTCCGTCCCTGGCCGGCTCACCGGTCGATCGTGCCAACCCGTCGCCATCAGCACGGCTCCCCCTCCGGCAGGTGGAAGAACGGCGCACGAGGGGAGGTGCCCAGCAGCGCCACGCCCATCATCCTTACCAGTATCGACGCTGCCACGACCGTGCTGCGTGCGTCCCGGTTCAGCCACCGGCCGACTGCTGGCCTGCACACCAGACCCACGACGACGCCGCCCGTCATGGCGATGCCGGTGTCCGGCGCGAACAGCCTCAGCACCGTCGCCTCGTAGAGCAGCAGAAAGGGCCGGAGCAGGCCGATGCCGAGCGCGTCCACGGCCAGGGCGACGGCATAGCGGCCTCCGGAGGCACAGACGAGGCACGGGGCTGGATCTTGGTGGTGGTTGCCATGGCGCGTCAACGCCGCCGGGCTGGGTACGTCGGTGACGGACAACCGCCAACCGACGCCGACGCCGTCGCCGTCGATCCGGTCAGTGATGATGAGGGGGTGACGTTGAGGATCGACATCAGCGGCCTGCCGTCCGAGCGACTGCGGTTCGCCGCCTCCCTGCTGGCCGAGCTGACCGCGATGCTGCACGTGCTGGCGAACCCGGGCATCATCCGCGCGACTCGCCGGCTGGGCCGGGCTGCGGCCGGAGTTCTGCCGAGCGGTTGCGGGAGGCTGAGTTCCTCTGGCGTTCCTCACGAGCCGGCTTCCTGGTCCCCGCCCAGCCTCCGCCGACCCTCGCGGAGGAGTTGGACGTCGTGGACCGGATCGATGACGAAACGAATGTGACCGCCGCGCTCGTCACCACGTGCTGCAGCAACCGATCCACTTCGGTGCGCCATCGCCGCTCATCGACGCGACTGCGCGCGAGCGGGCCCTGGACCTGGCCCGGGGCCCGCTGCAAGAGGCCTTCGCGGAACGGCTGTTCGCGGACCCGACCGCTGTGCGGGCGCGGTTGATCATGGCGAGCGGCCAGGATGGCTCCGTGACTGTGTCCTCATCCGCCTCAGCAGCCCCCGCCGACCTCTGGCAGCACTACGGCACACGCCCGCCCGAAGGCGACCGTCCCCGGGATGTCGATGCCCGGATGTACTGGGACTGGTACCAGCGCACCGGGCCCGGTGCAGAACTCCTCGGTGACGTCGCCGGCCGCACAGTCGCCGAGCTCGGCGCAGGCGTCGGCCGCCAGGCCGCCCACATTGCCCACACCCTCGCACCAGCCCAGGTCCTCGCCATCGACAACGCGCCCACCCAGCACACGCGCGGCCGCGCGCTGTACGGACACGTCCAGGGACTGGAGTTCATCGAGGCCGAGGCCGTCACCTACCTGGGCGAGCATCCCCACAGCGTCGACCTCGCCTACTCACTGTTCGGTGCACTCGATTTCACCGACCCGCAGACAACCCTCCCCGCCATCACCACGGCGCTGCGGCCCGGCGGCCGGCTCGTACTGTCCACCCTGGCCCACTACAGCAACGGGGCCCCACCCGAGACAGCCTGCCGCCCAGCACACATCCCCACCCGCAGAGGCGACGGAAACACCATGCAGCGCTGGGTCCTCGATCTCCCGGTATGGGAAAAACTCCTGGCCGAACACGGATTCACAACCTTGCGGGCCGAGACCCTCCACGACCCAGGAGACGACCGCCCACAGCCCATGGCCACCCGCGTGATCTGCGCTCGGATGGCCATCTAGGCATCTGTCGGCTGGTCATCTGGAGTCCACCATGCGCTCTTCGTCGCCGAGCACGCGCGGTTTGCCGGTCGAGGTCAGCGCCGCTATGGCCTGCCCCTGGTACACGTCGATGACGACCGGCCGGTCCTTCGAGTCGTAGATCGCCTCCTCCTTACTCGGGATGATCCTGTCGCCGCTGGTGTACCGGGTGTCCAGGTACTCGGCGTTGAAGGCGTACGGGAAGACCCCGAGGGCGCCACCGTTGGCCAGTCGCAGCGAGTACACCTTCGGGTGCGCCGGATCCTTGGTGAAGTACCTCAGCGTGCGCCAGCTCAGATCCTTGCCGGTGGTGCTGGTGTCGCGTTGCGTGTACCACTTGCGGTAGGCCTCGGTGTCTGCGGTGGAGGCCAGTAGCGTGCCTTCCTTCTTGCCACCGGTCTCCAGCACGTCCGAGAGCGCATCGCCGACCTGATTCGGACTCAGCGTTCCCACGCGCTTGGCTGGGTCGACGGCCGTCGCGAGCCCATTGCGGTCGGTGGCCAGCTTGGGTATGAGGCCCTTCTTGGCGTACACGGCATCCACGACCTTGTAGGTGCCGCCCACCTTGTCGAAGAGCAGGAGGCACTCGTACGTGGTATCTGCGGTCGCGGTTGCCTTGACCGCGAACCAGGAAGCCGTACCGGCGGACGGTATGTAGTAGCTGCGGTTGGTGTAGGACCATTTCGAGGTGTACTTCTTCTGGTCCTTCTTGGTCCTCGTCTTCCATTGCTCGTAGTCAGCAGTCGACTGCGCGTTGAGCTGCCCCGCCTCGACAGTGGACAGCAATTTCTCATTGCGTGCTTGATTGGACCGGTAGTTCACGGATTCGTAGCGGTCGAGCAGCTTCTTGGCGGCCGCCTTGGTGATCACGCCTTTGGGCGCGCGGCTCGCGCTCGACGTCGGGCCGTCGGCGCCGCCTGCGTCGCACGCGTTGAGCGTGACCGCCGCGGCGACGCTCAGGGCTGTGATGGCCAGCGGGCGCAGACGTGCGGCCCGGGTTATGTATGGGGACATGGTGGGGGGTGTTCCTCTCCGGAATCGGTGATGTGGGGGCGAGGCCGGGCATTTGGCCGGCGGGCAAGCACGCTGCCCGGCGGCGTCGTGATCGCCGCAGGCAGCGCGGTGCGCATCGCATCGCCGGGCGGGCCCACAACAGACCGGCCCGGCAGGGGCTTTACATCTCAGCCGCGCGGGTCCGCGCACGAGAGCTTGGCCCAGCCCTTCTCGGCCGTCTTGCCATAGTGCCAAGTGCCCCACCAGTACACGGTGCTGCCCTTGCTGTTGAGTCACTGCCTGCTGATACGACCCCAGTCCTTGTTCGCCTTGCACGCGTACATGACGTGTGGCCTTGCCGTTCGGCTCGGTCCGCGCGTCCGCCTTCTTGCAGGTGAACTTCTGCGTGAAGCTGTCGGCCGCCGCGGACGTTGCCGCGGTTGCTGAGACTCCCACACCGGCGGTGATAACGACGAAGAGGGACACGCCGCTGCGCGGCCGAGGCGGGGAGTGGCCGCGCTGCTGTGCTACCCCGACCGGCTGGTGATCCAGCCACGGCAGGGCGCAGACCTCGGCAGCCTCCGCGGGAATTGAGGGTCTCGCACCGCCTGGGACTCGTTGTCCGAGCCCGCGCTCAAGCGCGCCTGGATGGTATGGCGGTCGGCGGACACCGAGGACGCACCGGTCCTCGCGGTGCTGGGCCCGCCCGCGCGCCCTCACGGAGTACGCGTGCTCCTCGATGGCGTTCCTGTCACGACGTCCCGGAGCCTCGACATCCCCCAGGCCACGCATGTGGCCCGCGCGGTGGCCGGACACCTCGAAGAGAGCACCCGCGGCGCCGACGGGCGCACCGTCCACCCGGTCGCCCCGGGGTTCGTCGCCGAGATCCGCCGCACGAGCGGCCGTCACGCCACCGTCCAGTTCGTGCGTCTGCGCCCCCTCGATACCTGAGCGCATCAGCTGTGCAGCACCGCCGGACGTGCGGCCGGGCCACCGTGCCGGCAACGGTGGTCGTCGCAGGCGCTCGTCGGCCACGGCGGGGGGTGCGTAGGATTCCCGGGATTCAACTGGAACTCTGCACGGGGGCTGCATTGAGGTGGCAACGGATCGGGATAGCGGCGGTCGTGGCGGCTGTGGTGCTGGCGGTCGCGGGCGGCGCACTCTGGTTCAGGGAGCGCACCCCCGCGGTCCGGCTGGCCAAGATCTGCAACGGGGCACTGCCCGTCGACGAGATGCTCAAGCTGACGGACGCGGAGAGCGGCGTCAGCTCGGACTACACGCTGGAGAGTTGGCATCCCGACGGTCCGGCCCAGGCCGGTAAGCCGGAAGGCCTTCCCGTCACCTGCCGGGCCACCCCATCAGGCGTGAATGTCACGATCGAGACGGCTGACGACGTCTACGACCCCTACTTCGACCACACCTTCCAGCGACGCGACGACATCCTCCCGCTCCCCCTCGGGCAGGGGTGGAGGGGGCTGCTGGCACAGGACAACACGACACTTGACGGCCCGGACACCACCGCCTCAGTGCTACTGGACTGCCCGGACTGGAGCCGCAGCAAAGGCACCGGGATCCTGGTGACCGTGAGCGCCGAGGGCGCTCGCACCCCGGTGGCCCGGGTCGCCACCGTCGCGGCCGAACGAACGGCGCACCAAAGCGGCTGCGGCGCCCACCCGGGAGGAAAAATCACCCGGATCGCAGGAAGCGGCACGGGCCAGGAGACGGCCCCCGGAGCGGCGAAGGGAACCTGCGCCGGGCTGCGTTCGCACCCCCGGATGCGTGAAACCGCGGCCGGAGTCGCCCCCGCCGAGTCCTGTGTGCTCGGCAACGACCTGGTGCTACGGGCCTACTACGGACCCTTCGTACCCGGCACCTCCAAAAGTTCAAATGGCCCCGGGCGATACGAGAAGCCTTGGGGCGAGGACGGTATTGGGACGTGGGGCTCGGCCCGCTGCCCGGGAGCATCCAAGAAAGCCGTGTACGACATCTCGACCACCGAGGACAGTAAGCGCGACTTCACCGAGCAGCCGCTCACCTCACAGGAGCGCAACGACCTGCGCACCTTCGCGACCCGCTCCGCCGACCGACACGGCTGCGCGACACCCGTGTTGCCAATGCCGCCCGCCGACCAGCCCGGCCGATGAGCCGGGTCAACCCGACCCATTCCTCAACACCGCCCTACTGAAGCGGCAGCAGGGCCTCTGCCGCAGCGCACTCCTGGCATGCCTGGCCTCCCGGCCGGCGCAACGCGTCGAGCGCTTCGTCCAGGTCGGCGTCGCGCCCGCCCTCCGCTTCTGTGCAGTCGTGGACATGGACGACCTGACCGAGCGTCCTGCGGCGGTTGTCGAGCAGCGGCACGACGCGCCATCCCCACCGCGGGCCGGCCGGAGCCGGCTCCTGATCCGGCGGCAGACCGCGGATAGGCACCTGGTCGTACCGGACACCTTCGAGCGGCCGCAACTGCTCCGGAGACACCCACACCCGGTACTCGACCGCGATGACCTCCGCCTCCTCGTGCCGCCACATCGGCACCCCGACCTGGAAGCGCCTCACCGCTCTCCACCTGCCGACGGGCAAACAGGTGCCCCCGGATCTCCTGCCGATCCGGGAACACGACCGTGATGCTCGGCGCGGACCGGCCGCCATCTACGTCGCCGCCCC
Source organism: Streptomyces sp. NBC_00344 (assembly GCF_036088315.1). Lineage (NCBI taxonomy): Bacteria > Bacillati > Actinomycetota > Actinomycetes > Kitasatosporales > Streptomycetaceae > Streptomyces > Streptomyces sp. NBC_00344. Next base: position 84,470 of record NZ_CP107996.1, read on the forward strand.
GGCAGGCCCGGTGACGGCCTTGAGCCGCATCCGGGCCTCGCACAAGGCCGCGCCGCCCAGGCTCCCCCAATACGTGCTGACCCGGGCCGACGTACTACATTTCTTAGCGCGATTGAAGAGCGATCTGAACACGATTCAATGCGCGATTAATGTACGATAGGCGGTGGAGGTGATCTCTGTGTCCATCGACGAGAACGAGTTGTTCAGCGCTGTCGATGCGCTGCTGGAGCAGGTCGCGCAAGACGATCTGCCGGGACCTGACGAGCGGAAGCGGCTGCGTGAAGCGGCCGGTCTGAGCCAGGCTCAGGTCGCCACGGCGCTGAACGCTCGCCGGGAAGCAGTGGGAAACTGGGAGGCCGGGAGGACTGAGCCGCGGCCACCGAAGCGTGCCGCCTACGCCCGGCTCCTGGAGGGCCTCGCCGCGCGCTTCCCCGCCCAGGCCACCGAGGCGCCCACCGCCACGGAGCGGGAGGTGTCGCAGCTGTTCACCGGCCCGGCCCCGGAACCGGTGCAGGCACCCGCTGCCGCCGCGGTGCCGACGTCCCCTCCGACGGCCGCCGCCAGGCCGTCGTCGACGTCGCGCCGTCCGGCGGCGAAGAAGCAGAGCTCAAGTCCCGCCACCCCGGCCCCTGTCGATCCTCGGTTCGGACACGGGCCGCTCGGTGTACTGGACGGCGACGGGTCGCTGTACTGCGTCGGCGGCCTGGTCCTCGAATGCCCGGCCAAAACGATCCCGGCCCTGGTCGACTGGACTGTGCGCGAGGCGAAGCTCGGCTCGCCCCGGCTGCACCGGTCAGGCAAGGACGGCGACCCGCTGATCGTGCTCACGGCAGCCGCCGCCGAACGGCTCGGGCTGCCGCTGCGTCTGGAGGACCGGCGCGGGCTGCGCTTGCCCGAGGATCACAAGGTCATCAAGCAGATCACCAAGGCCAAGTGGGAACTCACCAAGCGCGGCTTCGGGCCGTGGGCGCGCGTGTTCCGGCGCGGCACGGAACGGCAGTGCGTGCAGTTCGCGATCCTGCCCTGGGACGCGCTCGACACCCGCTCGTGGGGCGACACCGGCGAGATGGAGGCCCCGGAGGTTGCCCGGGTCCTGGGTACGTACGCGATGCGGGTGTTGACCCCGCGCGGCTCGACGGCCGTCTCCAGCCTGGAACTGATGACGTCGCTGCGCCCACCGACCCGCGCGGTCAAGGACGAGGAGACCGGCACCTGGGTGCCCGGCGCGATGCCCGGCTCCCTGCCCGGCCCGCTTCCGCCGGCCCTGCCCGAAGCACCCGACGAACACCCGGTGGTCGCTGCCGAGTTCAAGGGGCGCGAGCGGAGCGAGGACGACGTCTTCCATGAGGAAGCCTACGACTGGCTCCGCGACGTGGAAATGCTCACCGACCTGGAAGCCACCCGGAAGTGGGCGGTCGGCATCGACGTGAACACCGCGTTCCTCGCCGCCGCGAACCGGCTGGTCGTAGGCCTGTCCGAGCCGGTCCATGTCCGCACGCCAGTGTTCGACAAGGCGGTGCCCGGCACGTGGCTGGTCGACCTGTCCGCCATCGAGATGGACCCGCGACTGCCGAACCCGTTCACGTTCCGCGGCGAAGGACCGACGGGGCCGGGCTGGTACTCCACTTCCACCGTCGCCTACGCGGCTGAGCTCATCGACACCTACCGGCTGCCCGTCACCATCGAGCCGGCCGAGGGGTACTTGCGCAAGGAGTCCGGACCCTACCTGGACCCCTGGTACAAGCGCCTGGCAGACGCATACAAAGCGACGATGGCCGACCTCGGCGTCGTCGCCGGGATGGGCGAGCAGGAGTTCCTGGACGCGATGGCCGTCCACAAGGACAGCGACCCGGCGATGGTCGCCGTGCTGTCCGCGATCAAGTCGACCGTCAAGGGCGGCATCGGCAAGCTGAGGGAGCGCAACAAGGACACCCGGATCCCGGCCGGTGAGCCGTGGCCGGCCCTCAAGCGCGTGGCGTGGAGCCCGCACATCCGTGCCGAAGTCATCGCCAAGGCCCGCACCGGAATGCACCGCAAGATCCTCAAGACCGCCCTGGCCACCCAGACCGGCCCCGCCCCGGTCGGGCACCTGACGCTGGGTGAGGATGCGCTGCTTCCCATCGCGATCCTGTCCGACTGCGCCGTGTACCTCTCAGAGGGGCCCTCCCCCCTGGACGTGCTCCCGCATACCGCCGACGGCAAGCCCGTTCCCGGCGGATTCCGCCTCGGCGTCAGCCCCGGCATGGTCAAGCACCAGGGCACCGAGCCGCTGATGTGGGCCGTCACGATGCTCGATGGGGGCCACAACCCCGCCTCGTACATCAAGGGCACCGACTCGATCGACGACGGAGAGTAGGACTCCGAGATGGGCATCCTGGGCGACAGCCTCCACAAGGCCACCGCAGCCACTGCGACCCGGCCGATCCCCAAAAGCGCCGGAGCGCAGATGCGATACCTGGTCAAGCAGAACCGGGGCTCCACCATGGCCGTAGCGCAACTGCTGGGCATCTCGCAGCGCACCGTGGAGCGGTACATCAAGGGACAGCTCAGGCGGCCCCGCAAGGACCTCGCCGCACGCCTGGCGGGGGAGGTCCGCAAGAAGTGGCAGCCCCGCGTCCAGGCCAAGGCGAAGAAGAACGCAGCCACCGCTACCGGCATCACCATGGAGACCCGGGCCAGGTTCGGGTTCACCGCCGCCCCGGGCACCACCGACGATGGACGGCTGCGGCTGATCACCCAGCACCTCCCGCCGACCTACGCCTCACGGCTGTTCGACGCCCAGGCCGCCGGCGCTTCGGAGCAGCAACTGCAGAACATCGCCGCCGAAGGGCTCCAGGAGGTCTACTTCAAGGACCGCGGCCGCCGCGCCGACGGCCTCCTCGTAGAGCTCACAGACATCGACTACATCGAGCTCGACTTCTGACCCTGCGCCAGAGGGACGGTTGGAACCCGAACCGGTGAGCTTGTGTTTTAGAGGTCGCGCGGATGGGCGTGGTTGGGGACACCGGTAACAGGATGGGCAGGTGCCGGTGATCATGGAGTTGCGACGCTCGGTGATCACTGGGGAGACCTGTGCCCGCGTTTCCGCGCGCAGCACCATCGTTGGCCCCACCGGGCAGTTCGCCACTCCGATGGGCGTGGCCGGATGCGCCCAGCCACTCCGCACGCGACGCTGGTGGAAAGCCAGCGTTCTCGCTCGTCGACGCTGGAGACGTCGACACACGGGAGCCGTGAGGCCATGGGCCGGTGCAAAGAACGTTTGCTTGGCGCCCTGGTCCTGGTCGGTGTCCTGGCAGTGTCGGCATGCGACTCCCACGGCGACATCCTGGTGCCGGGTAGCAGCGACAGTGCTGCTCTCGACGGGCCGACTGAAGCCAAGGTCAAAAAGGTCGTGCGCCGGTTCCAGGACACCAACCGCACCCCGGGTGTCCTGGTCGGCATCTGGAGCCCGAAGGGAACCTTCGTCAGTGCCACTGGCGTCGCCGACCTTGCGACCGGGGCGCCCCTCCGAGCGGACATGCAGTTCAAGATCGCGAGCCAGACGAAGACATTCACGGCCGACCTCGTACTGCAGCTGGTGGGAGAGGGGAAGGTCGCCCTTGACGACCACATCTCCAAATGGGTGACGGGCGTGCCCAACGGGGACCAGATCACGATCCGGCAGCTCCTCAACCACACCAGCGGCCTCGCAGACGGCTTCACGACGCCCACCGTCCAGGGGAAGGTGACCACCGGCTGCACCGTCACGGAGCTCCTCTCGGCCGAGGCGAAGTTTCCCCCTGTCGCACCTCCCGGCACCAAGTGGTCGTACAGCAACTACGGTTACAACCTGCTCGGCCGTGTCGTGGAGCTGGCCGGCGGCCAGGATCTGAGCACCGCGGTCCAGCAGCGCATCGCCCGACCGCTCGGACTCCGTCGCACCCTGCTCCCGACGTCGGGGAACGGCCTCAGCAAGCCCTTCACACACGGGTACGGGCTGGGAGATGTGGGTCCCACGCAGGCACCCACCACTTCCGATGATGCGACAGCCCTTCCGGCGTCATGCCTCTGGGCGCACGGAAGCATGGTCTCGACCCTCTCGGACATGCGGCGCTGGTCCCGTGCCTTGGCGACCGGTGCACTGCTCAAGCCGGAGGTCTGGGCCGAGGCGACCAAGAACCCGATCCCCTTCGTCTTCGCGGGGCACTACAACGGGCCCGGTAAGTGGCGATACGGACTGGGATTCGTCGAGTCCGGCGGGTTCATCGGCGGAGAAGGCAGTTTCGCCGGCTACGAGTCCACCGCCATGTACTCGCCCGCCCGTCAGACGGCGATCGAGGTGGTGTCCACCAAAAATCCCAACGCCATCACGCCTCCGCCGACGTTCCAGGCTCTCGCCATGACGGTCTACGGCACCGATATCGGCTTCGGCCTTACACCCGAACAGGCGCTCGCACCCACGTTCACAGGGGCGGAGGGATAGCCGAACAACCCGGCCGAAGAGTAGGCGCGGCCGGGCGGGGAGTCTGCGACAGCCCAGAAGGCGACGGGCAATTCCGCGATTCGCCTCACGGGTCTTCGCCATGGCCGAGCACGTCGCTGGGCAGTTACGACACCCTTCCCCTTCTGAACAGCGCGTCCTCGAACGGGTCGTCGATACGATCGCCGTCCTCAGTGACAGCGCCGTAGTACCGAGCCCCATCTGCGATGCCTCCCGGCAACGTCATCGAGACCGACACTGACTCCTGTCCTCTCGCCGCTACCGCCCTCGCGCCGGGCAGCAGGGTCACCAGCTGACCACCGCAGCAGACTCTTCCTGCGTGGGTGCCCGCATCGGTCTCTCAGCGAGTGCGGGCGAGGAAGACGTCGGTGACCTGGAGTACGTCGATTCCGCCGCCGTGGGCGTCGAGCAGGCGGCCGGCCTCGGCAAGCGCCTGTTCGCGGTGATCGTCGGGCAGAATGCGATAGGCGGACAGGGACGAGAGGTAGCCGAGGTAGCGGTCGGTGTCGTACCGCAGATCCTCCCGGAACCGGACCGAACGCAGGTCGGTGAAGCGGCCGTCTCGGCGGCACTCGGTATCCGGCCAGGCCTGGTCCCAGTTCCCGGGCTCGCCGCCGGCGATGTCGGAAGCCAGGAAGCGGTGCGGCGACCCGGTAATCCCGTGACGGTCGCCGATGCCGGCGAGTTCGGCGCGTAATCCGGCGTCATGTACGCCGTGCGGGTTTCTGACCAGCGCGACGGCACTGCCAGGTGCGAGCGCGGCGTGGACCAGGCCCCAGCGCCGGTCATGGTCCAGAAAATTCCAGGCGGAGGCGGCGAACAGCAACCCGTAGCGCCGGCTGCCCGGCTGCCACTGCTCGAAGTCGCCGACCTCGACTCGGACGTTCGGATACCCGGCGACATTGCGCCGCAGCACCTCGGCCATGCGCGCGTCGGGCTCGACGCACACCAGCGGAATCCCCAGCGCGGCGAACGGCACAGTGGCCTTCCCGGTACCCGCGCCGACTTCCACAGCTGCACGGTCCCCGAGTGCCGCGTACTCCAGCACCTCCGTGACCATCGTGTCCGCGTAGCCGGGGCGGGAGGCATCGTACAGCTCGGCCACCTCACCGAATACCTTGCTACGGGCCGCGTTGACGTGTCTCTCTGAGGCCATGAGCGTCCCTCGACTTCTTGATCGGCAGGCGGTCACCCTACCGACCAGGACCCTTCGCAGACGACCGCCTCAGTAGCCGCCCGCTTGCTGCGGACAGCGTCCCGCGATTCGATCCGCGGAGACCGGTCGACACCAGGGTGCGGCGAAAACGGGGCCACAAGGCCCTCACTCGTTGTGAAGACAACAGCTGCTTACGGGGCCTTGGTTGACCACGATCGCGGCTGTGCTGACGCGGCGGAGACGCCCATGCAGTCATGCGGCGCATCCGGGGTAGGGGCCGCGCTCCGCCCATGCCCGCCTGGGAGGGGTGCTTCCTCTGTATCCGGCCGACATAACCCAGCAGTTATTGAACAAGGGAGTTGGCGAAAACCGCCACCCTGTGGCGCTCGGTCACTCCGGCCCTGGCAACGAGAATGCACAGCATCGCCCGCGCGGCGATGGTGTCCGTGATGTTCTCCCGCGCAGTCAACAAGGCGCGGGTCGTCACCCCCTGGGCCGGGGAGGGCCGACCTCACGCACTCGCGCCGCCCGGCCAGTGTCCGGCCGAACCCGGTACGGTCGACCGCCAGTGCGTCGGGCCCCTGCCGGCCCATCGTCCGGACCACGGGGTTCGACCGCCAACCAGATGCCCTTGAAAGTGACCCTGTCATGGCGGTGCGGGGCGTCCTGCGGCGAGCAGCACACGAGCTGCCCGATCATGCCTGAGTGCAGCATCAGGACGCCCACGCGGCCCGCAGCCCCTTTCCCGCGCGTGCGGAGAGCAGGCAAAAACCCCGCCGAGCCGGACATCAGCCCACCTCCGGCTCAGGCTCGGCGTACTTCACGCCCAGCACCTTCCATAGGATCTTGAGACCCTCGGGGCAGGATCTTGGACCACTTGCTGCTGTCAGGCATCGGCACGTCCATGTAGCGACAGCCGTCGGGCAGCCCGACCCGGCGGGGATGGCCCCGTCGCCGTCATCTGCGACGGCGACGGGTACTAGATCACCAGTCCTGTGGTCTCCGCCGTGGTGCCGCAGGCATCGCACCTCACCAGTACAGCCATGGGTCACAGACCTCCGTTCGCGACGAGCGCGTTGATACCGACGACGTCGTAGGTAGTGAACTTGCCCCCATTGGCAGCCGATTGGTAGCCGCCCGACGGCCCGGGGGTCATGACCGGCACGGCGCGCCCGGCCGGGACCTTGAAGGTCTTCGGGTGGTCCAGGCCGATCGAGTGCCCGATCTCATGAGTGATCGTGTTCTTGATGTCGGCCGTGTTCTTGACCGGGTCGGTGCTGATCCAGTGCGAGTTGGACCAGTACTCCGGGGTGATCCAGATGTCCCCACCCCAGGCGAAGCGCTGCGCCGAGACGGAGGCGTTGGTCCAGGACATGCCGGAGACGTTGCTCTTCCGCAGCACAAGGTTGATGTGGTACTTGCTCGGCGAGGCCGAGGGGCGCAGCGCGCCGGTCGGCTCGGTCAGCGGAGCCAGCGTGCTGCTCACGGCGAAGTGGATGCCCGCCGCCTTGACGGACGCCAGCGAGTTCAGCTGCGCTGCCGTCGCCGACGCGTAGGGGGTCAGGCGGGTCCGGCTCGCCGCATCCCGGAACTCCAGCGTGTAGGTCACGCCGTGGGGCAGCGCGTTGAGGTGGTAGGTGGTGGTGCCGATCGTCACGTTCTCGGTGAGCCAGCCGGTGCCGCCGGTGGTGCCGACGGCCCCGATCACCACGGCCGCTGCGATGTTGCTGATCATTTCCCGCTCCTTGATCCATGTGCCATGTCGGCGATCACGCTGTGCGGGTCCTCGCCCCCCACGAACATACTTTGATATCACCGGAGTCGGTGACCATCCGGCCGAACAGGGCGATGCCAACGAAGTGCCGGGTGTCCGCCATCTCCTTGGCGCGAGCCTTGGTGTCCTCGCCCTTAAGACGATGTCCTGTGTGGTGAGTCGGATGAGTCCTTTGTCGCAGCAGAGTGCATCTGCCCAAGGAAGGCCGGCTAGTTGCGGGGTTGGCGTTCGTAGCGGGGGCTGAGTCTGCGGCAGCCGGTCAGCGAGGACAATGGCCCGCTCGATGACCCAACTGCGGCGCCCTTACCGTTCGCTGGACTCGATGCCCTTACGGGCGATGCGCACGCCGATGCGCTTGCCCCATAACCATTTCCGCAGGTGAGGGACGTCGTGTAGGCCTTGTCCGCGGGGAGGCATTGGGGCTTGAAGTGGCTTCCTCGGTAGGGTCCTGTCGCGTTTGGTGGCCCTCGACCATGGTCTTCAGCGCGAGGCTGTCGTGGACGTTCGCGGCGGAGAGACCGACGAGAAGAGACAGTCCGTTCGCGTCCGACAGGACGTGCGTCTTGGTACCCGGCCAGCCCCGGTCCACAAGGCTCGCAGGACAGCCGCCAGCTGGACCGCAGGCCCTGGTCACACCTCTGAGCGGGCTCCTCGCCGGCTTCGGCGACGGACTCGACGACGACACGGCGCGACTCGCCCTCGGCGTGCCCGCCCTTGCAGGTGAAGACTGATGTGAACCGCTGACGATCACCTCCCGAGACGTCGCGGCCGGTCTCGTACTGGGATCACCGGTGACCTCTACCACGCGACAGCCCCCGAACTTCGCCGGACGGTGGACAACCTCACCCTGCTGCCGGGCAACTACCGGACCTGACCGATCTGGAGTTCTGCGACTCCAGCGGCGTCACCACTCTGCCGCCCGCCCGCAAGCTGGTTGCCGAACAAGGCGGTGACATAGCCCTGGCTGCGGTGCCCGCCACCACCGTCCGGATCTTCCGCCTCATCGGCTTGGACCGCGTCCTCACCATCCATCCAGACGCCTCAGCGGCCACCACCCCAGCTCCGCGGCGTGCTGACACCCGGCCCTCGGGAGCACCCAGCTTCGAATTGGACACATCCAGACCAGCGGCTGGAGCGTATGGGTCTACGGAGGCTGCCCCGGGTGCGTGATGACCAGCTGCTGATCTGCCTCAACGTACGGGGGCAAGTACGACCGGGCAGGAACACCGCGCCAGGCAGGGGCTTCCTCGCTGTTCGGCCGCCCCTCTCGGGCTCGCTCCCAGGATCCTCAGGGACGTGGTCCGTCATCCAGACCGGACACCGCAAGCATGTCCGCGTCAAGTGCGGCCGGGCGTCGGCCGGGGCGCCAGGATGAGTACGGTCCCTTCGGACTGCGGCCAGGGCGGGAGCACGTCCGGCCGGAACGGGGACGGCTATGGGGCGGCTGGTCCCCGGCTTCGGTCACTCTCGTCCTGGACCAGGAGGGAGAGCAGGGAGGCGACGGGCAGGCCGGCTTCCGCCGGGTGGCGCAGCACCTTGTCCGCCCTGATGCGATAGATGTTGGTGCGTCCTTCGCGGGTGTGGGAGAGGTAGCCGTCCTGTTCAAGGTCGGCGATGATCCGCTGGACGGCCCGCTCGGTGAGCCGGCAGTGGACGGCGATGTCGCGGATCCGCACGGTCGGGTCGTCAGCGATGGCTGCCAGAACGCGGGCGTGGTTGGTGATGAACGTCCACCCGATGCGGGCCTCAGCTTCTCCGATCATGCCTTGCATTTTAGGGGATGGAACGGTTTTGCCAGCACCCGGATTCATGACATAGTTTTCGCGCATCGCGTGACATGGTTTCACGCATCGATCGACGCGGTTCTGTAGGGGAAGCGGGCTGGGAGGCCGAGAATGCCGTGGGACGAAGCCATCATCACAGGACCTGTCGGCGACACCGCCGCCAACAGCGCGTGTCCTCCTGACTCGGGTGCGGGCTCCGGTGGCGCAGCCGCGCAGGCCGGGGCGACGCAGTACGCGCTGCCAGGCGCCTGGGTGGTGGTGGCCGCCGGCGAGTACGACATAGACACGATCACTCCCCTGTCGGCAGCACTGTCCGCGGCGGCCGCCGAGCACCCGAGGGTGATCCTGGACGCCTCTGGCGTCACCTTCGCCGACTCTTCGTTCCTGAACATGCTGATCCTCGTGCACCAGAAGACCGACCTGCGCGTGGCCGCGCCCGGAACGCAACTGCGGCGCCTCCTGGACCTGACCGGCATGAACGCCGTCCTCCAGATCCGCGCAACGGTGGAGGAAGCCGCTATCTCCTGACGGCCGCCCCACCGAGCAACCCAGTACAGCTCATATCGACTGACGATGCGTGCCCGGCCAGTCCTGGGCGAGCATGCCCCTGCGGAGCATGGTGATACCAGCGGCCACCAGCGCGGAGATCGCGCGGGCCGCGGCCTGAACGAGCGCTACGTCCACGGCAGGGAAAGTCGCGGCATACCCCAGCACAACCAACCGTCTCTCTGGTGAGTCGTACTGGGCAGCGCGAGGATGCGTACGCCGGGTGCCATATGGGTGTTCCGCTCCTGGTCCCGCCGGTGTCACGGCCAAGGGCTCCTTCTCCTTGGGCGCCCGCGCTCTCGGCACGGACGCGAGCGGCGCCTGGCTCGGCGACGCGTTCCCGCGCTGATCCCGCACCACCCCTCACGCGCCTTCTTCTCCGCCTACGTCAGGACAGCCATGGCTTCCCGTTCCCTTCCCCGACGCCGCAGACGGCTGGTCCTGGCCACCGGTATCGCCCTGGTCAGCGGTGCCGTGCTGGTTCCCGTCGCCAACGCCGCCTCCCCGGCCGCGACGATCACCGCCACGACCGCCACCACGCCCAGCACCAAGCGCCTGCACGACGACTTCAACGGCGACGGCTACCCCGACCTGGCGATCGGCGCGCCTGGCACCACGTTGAACGGGCAGACGAAGGCGGGGGCCGTCAGCGTGCTGTACGGCTCGTCCAGCGGGCTGTCGACATCGCACAAACAGTTGCTGACCTGGTCGAGCCGGTCAACGACGCAGCCACAGACGCGCTACGGCAGCGATCTGCAGAGCGGCGACATCGACCGCGACGGCTACGCCGATCTGTTGTCGCTCGTGGACATGTCGCCGATCAGCGGCTACGACGGACGTTTCCTGGCCGTCAACTGGGGTGGCCCCAAGGGGCTGTCCGCCACGCCGACCCTGCTGAGAAACGTGCCGGCGAACTCCCGCGGAGCCTTCGTGGTCGCCGACGTTGATGGGGACAAGAACCCGGACGTGGCGGTGTCGGGCGACGACTACGGCGACGAGAGCACGCCGGGCGACGGCTCGGTGCTGCACGGCCCGTTCCAGCGGGACGGCGGCAGCGCGAGGACGACCCGGTACACCCTCTTCCCCGGTGAGGAGTGGTACGCCATCGCGATGGCCGCCGGTGACGTGACCGGCGACGGCGTTGCCGATCTGGCCATCAGCGCCAGGCAGCAGGACGGCGAGATCGGCACCGGTGGCGTCGCCCTGCTGGTGGGCGGTCCTTCCGGGTTCACGTACAAGGGCCTCCTCAAGGACGCCCAGGGCCGGCTCATCCGCGGCGAGGACGTCGAGATCGGCGACCTCGACAAGGACGGTCACGCCGAGATCGTCGTCGGCCACTCCGCCGACGGCACCGACTACGACGTCGGCCTCCCGGTCAAGGGCGGTGCGATCGCCGTCGTCCACGGCGGCCCGAACGGCGTGTCCACCACCCGCAAGCCGGTGTGGATCAACCAGGACACCGCGGGCGTACCCGGCGTGGGAGAGTGGCATGACGGCATGGGCTCCGGCCTGTCGATCGGCGACACCAACGGCGACGGCTACCCCGACGTGGTGACCGGCCTGCCCGGCGAGGACTTCGACGGCCTCACCGACGCCGGCACCGTGCTCGTGCTGCGCGGCAGCGCGAACGGTCTGACCACCACCGGCATCAAGTCGTTCAGCCAGAACACCGCCGGGGTGACCGGCTCGGCCGAGAAGCTGGACCGTTTCGGCAGCGAGACCGCCCTCGTCGACGCCAACGGCGACAAGAAGGAAGGCCTGGTCGTCGGCGACTGGGCGGAGAACGCGAACAACGGTGCCGCGTGGGTCTTCTCAGCCACCTCGAGCGGCATCACCGCGAGCGGTTCCTTCTCGTTCGGCTCGTCCACCATGGGCCTGCCCGCGACCGGGGCCCAGTTCGGAGCCTCGGTGGCCGACTGAAGGCGACCACATCCCCGTAAGAACGCAAGCCTCCCTCCTACCCACACATCAGGTGACGCTCGGAGAGGGTTAGTTGGTGTGCGGGATTGTGTTTGGCAGTCGGGAGCCGGAAAGGGGCACCGGAGCGGGGGACCGCTCGGCAGCCCCCTTCGGACACCTCCCGGTGCAACTCGCGCCCGTCGTGGGCTCCCGTGCAGCCCGGAACGCGCGAACGTGCACAGCTTGTATGCCGGAACAGCGGCCACAAGGTCCTGGTTCCAAGGTCGCTGTCGGGGTAGGTCCATCGGCCGATACTCGCCCTGCCCACCGAGGTGGATCATGAGGGCTGTTGGTTCGAGCTGAGGAGGAGCCGTGCGGGCCGAACAGGTGGACTGGGTTGAAGTCCCGTCCGGATTGTTGCATCGGGGTACGCCGATTGACGAGGTGGCGGAGGTGGCCCACGTATATGCCGACACCGGGGTGCCAGTGGAGTGGTACCAAAAGGAAGTCCCGCGCGCAGAGATCCCCCTGCCGGCATTTCGGATCGCCCGCACCCAGGTCACGGTCGGCCAGTGGTCACTCTTCGCGGCAGCTACCGGCAGGCCGCTCCCCCAGGCGCCGGCAGACCATCCGGTCATCGGGGTCACCTGGGACGCGGCGACGGCCTACTGCCAATGGCTTGGGGAGCAGCTCGGCGGCCTGGAGGTGCGGCTGCCCACGGAGGACGAGTGGGAGCGCGCTGCCCGTGGCGACGACGCCCGGGAGTTTCCTTGGGGTGCGCAGTACCGCACCGGCCTGGCCAATCTGGTGGACCTGGGAATCTGCACCACGATGCCGGTCGGCTCATTTCCCGAAGGCGCAAGCGCTTTCGGGGTATTGGACATGGCCGGCAACGCCGACGAGTGGACCTCCACCCTCTACGCCCCCTACCCGGGTGCTCCCGCCGGGGTGCCGGACACCGAGGACTGGGCATTCGATCCGCACGTCACTCGAGGCGGGGCGTTCCGCCACGACCGCGATCTGGCCCGGTGCGCCCGTCGACACGGCGCCTACGAGCAAGATCTGGCGGCGATCGGCGTGGGCATTCGCCTGGCGGCACCGACCGGGTAGCACTCTTCCAGTCGAGGAAATCCAGTCATAGCCGACGGACATCGACGTGTCCCGGCCCAGTGGACGTGGGCACCAGGGCGCTAAAGGCCATCATCCTGCGATGCCCCCTGCCGGAGCGACCGCTTCGCCCCAAAAAAATGCGGCCGATCTCATGACCTGCCACCACGTCCTTGACCTGTGAGAACTGTTAGCCAGAGTCCGTGGATGTTGACGAAAGACTCTAGACGTGACCGGGCAGTACAGACCCGGCCAAGGTCGTTGGCCGTCGGTGTGGTTGCTGTACGTTCTGCTGTACTGCTGGCCCTGGGACTGACCGGTGTGCGGCGGTAGAGCGGTGAGCGTAGGCAGCCGCGGAGGGCTGGCAGTGGTGGGTACAGCAGCTGAGGGACTGGAGACGCTCCGCACCGGACTGGTGGAGCCGCCCATCGCTCTTGACTGGCAGGTGGCCGTAACCCTGACGCCGAAGCCGACCGATGGCTGAGGGCGAATGTTGAGCTGGACTATGGAGTCACTGACGGGCCTGTCGGTGCGGGACACGCTGCCGTCATGAATCACGCATGATGATCTCTTCACGCGGGAGGCGGTCGAGGTGCGGCCATTCAACTGATGCGGAATGCACCGCCACGGGGGACAGTGGAACGGAGGGCCGTGGGCCGGGCGGCAGTACCTTGCGGGGCACAGGACCCCGAAGGGGTGTATGGCGATCGCGTTGAATGAGACGGATTCCGTCGAGCTGTGCCGCATTGTCTGGGAACGGGTCCATGCGTCTGAGGAAAGCGGCCGCGTGTGACCGGGCCGGGAGGGCGCCGGAGAGAATCCGGGCGCTGAGCACTCACGGACCTCCTGCATTTCCCCATCGGGAGCACGAGAGGACGGAATCGTTCATGAGCTCCTTCACCACCACCGACGACACTCGCATCTACTACAAGGACTGGGGCACCGGCCGGCCCGTCGTGTTCAGCCACGGCTGGCCGCTGAACTCCGACGCGTGGGACGACCAGCTGCACCTGGTCGCGCGGAACGGCTACCGCGCGATCGCGCACGACAGGAGGGGCGGCGGCCGGTCGGACCAGCCGTGGGACGGCAACGACCTTGACACCTACGCCGATGATCTCGCGCAGCTGATCGAAAAACTGAACCTGCGGGACGTGGTTCTCGTGGGCCACTCCACCGGCGGCGGCGAGGTGACCCGCTACGTCGGCAGACACGGCACGTCCCGGGTGTCGAAGGTGCTCCTGCTGAGCGCCATCCCCCCGCTCATGCTGAAAACACCGGACAACCCCGAAGGCCTGCCCATCGAGGTGTTCGACGACATCCGCAACGGCCTCCTCGCCGACCGTTCGCAGTTCTACGAGAACCTGAGCGCGAACTTCTAAGGGGCCAACCGCGAGGGCTCCCAGGTGTCGCAAGGCGTCCGGGACATGTTCTGGATGTGGAGCATGCAGGTGGGTATGAAGGGGGCCTACGACTGCGTCGAGGCCTTCTCCGAGACCGACCTGACCGATGACCTGGGGCTCATTGACGTCCCGACACTGATCGTGCACGGTGACGACGACCAGATCGTCCCGCTCGTCGCGGCAGGCAAGAAGTCCGTCGGACTCGTCAAGGGCGCGGAGCTCAAGGTGTACGAGGGCGCACCCCACGGTCTGATGGCGGTGCCCCCGTTCAAGGACAGGTTCAACACCGACCTGCTGAAGTTCATCGCCGCCTGAGCCACGGCACAGCGGAGGGACTGCGGAGTGGCCTTGAGCGACGGAACGGCGGCGCTGGAGTCCTCCGCCTGACATCCGATGCAATGTACGGGACGGCCGCTGGCCGACGTCAGAGGACGAACGCGAGACTCTGGTGGGTTCACAGTGCTGGTACACAGCTCCGCGGGACTCTTCCGGCTCGCGCGCACAATCGGTGCGATGTGTGACAGGCGTCGAGTCCTTCAGATGAGCCATGCTCGAAGGCGTTCGCTCAGCTGGACATCGTGCGGCAGCCGCTCGAGCTCTTGTGTGTCGACATCCACGCCCTTTCGCCTGAGGGTGTCGGCCAGCGAACCCCAGTGATCGGCCGCCATTTGCGCTGGTGTCTTACCGTCGAACGGTTCGTCCGGCCCGACCACCATCCGGGCGGTCCTGTCGATGTCCTCGGCCGAAGTCTCCGCTCGGATGTTGGCTGGGCCCGACGAACTCCAGCCGCGATCGTCGAGCAGTACCAGACTTCGGCCGTCGGCGAGTACGGCCACAAGTCGTGCCGACACCGACAGCTGCCGAGCACCAGTGGCACCGACGTCCAGATCAGCGTGAGTGATCAAGCGGGTCACATCGGTCATGCCGTCCTCTTCTCGGTTCATCAGCACCTGGCCTGGTGGCCCGAATGTCCGCACGGACTGTCGCCACCGCGCCCAGGCCCGCCGGCCTCACCACGAGCGGGGGTGAGATCGTGGGTCGAGCCCGGCTCCAGGGAGTGGTCCGGAGGGGAAATCCGTCCGGGACGGTGATGACGCGCACGTTTCCCCGTGCTGCTTGATGTTCCGAGTACCGGAGTCGATCTGCCAGTCCTCTGCGGAGCCGCACGAGAGTGGCTGCCGACGCTCACCGACACGAGCTGCGTCGGCATCCACGCTCCCGCGAAACGTCTCCCCCACAGCCAACCCGCCGAAGAACACACACGTACAACGCCATCCGGACCGCCCTGCGGGCAATAGGCGAAGGTGACTTGTGTGAGTCTCGTGCTCCCCGCAGCCCCCAGCCCCTGGTCGACTGCGCTGCGGAGGCAGGTGCCCAGCCGACCGGACTGTCGGCCTGACCCGACCCCGGTCAGCGTTTGATGCCTACGCCCGCCAGTAGGCCGATCTGGGCGTCTGCGGGCTCCGTCCCGTCGGCGGGCCCGGCGGGCCGCCAGCGGTGGCAGCAGCAGAGGCCGGGGTCGACCAGATCGAGCCCGTCGAAGAAGCGGTTGACTTCCTTGTGTGAACGGAACTGCACGGGAGTCCCTGAGCTGGTGTAGACCTCCGCGACCTTGTTCCAGGTGACGGGGTCGAAGTCGGGCGTGCAGTGGTTCATGGCGAGGGCGCTGCCGACCGGCAGCGAGTCGAGCAGCCGGCGGACGATGGCGTATGGGTCGTGCGGGGCGGTGATGAAATGCATGAGCGCGTTGAGGGAGAGGGCGATGGGCTGGTCGAAGTCCAGGACTTCCGAAGCCTGCACGGAGCTCATCAGCGCATCGGGGTCCTTGATATCGGCCTCGATATAGGTCGTGCGTCCCTGCGTCGTGCTGCGCATGAGGCGTTCGGCGTACTTGAGAACCAGGGGGTCGTTGTCGGCGTAGATGACGCGGGCCTCGGGCACCACGGACTGGGCGACCTGGTGCAGGTTTGGCTCGGTCGGGATGCCGGTGCCGATGTCGAGCCACTGGCGGATGCCGTGCTCCTGCGCCAGGACACGCGTGGCCCGGTGCATGAACGCCCGGTTCTCGCGGGCAGTCACGAAGAGGCCGGGGTGGGCCTCGGCTGCGACCAGAGCCGCTTCCTTGTCGATCTCGAAGTGGTCCTTGCCACCGAGGAAGTAGTCGTACATCCGGGCCGAGTGCGGCCTGCTCGTGTCGAGATCCCGGCCAGCCTGCCTGGTGGTCATGTTCTCCCCTTCATGCGTGTGTCTGTCGGCCCGCAGGCCAGGAACGGGACCGGTGTCGTCGTCCCTTCTGCCCGCCGCCGGTTCACCCGGCGGTCAAGTGATCGGCCATGCCCTCTTTGACCCCGCGGACGAATGCGGCGATCTCCTCAGGCGCGTAGATCAGCGCCGGCCCGGCCGGGTCGGTCGACTGCCGTACGGCCACGCGGCCGTCGGCCAGTTTCTTCGTCTCGACGCACTGACCGCCGTTCGGCCCGCTCCAGGGACGCTCCCAGCCCTGTTCCCCGAGATCGCGGGCCGACATACCGTTGTAGACGCCCTTGTCGGTGATCGTCACGAGTACTCCTTGCGCATGCGGTTCAAGAGCGCCCTGCTGTCCTCGGACGACGTCAGCAGCGCCATACGGGAATGCGCCTCGAGATGGGCGACCACGTCCGCGCGCTGGTCCAGGTAGACGGATGCAGACAGCAATTCGCTGTAGACGACGTCGGGTAGCTCGGGCTCCTCGAACCGGAAATACGTGAACGGGGCGCACGCCCCGACATGCGCACCCGCGGCGAAGGGCACGATGTCGATGCTGATGTGCTCGAGCTCGGACAGGTCCAGGAGCCGCTCGATCTGCTCCCGCATCACGTCAGGGCTGCCCACCGCCCGGTGCAGGACGGCTTCCTCCATGACCACCCACAATGTGGGGGCATCCTCCCGCTCCAGCAGGCTCTGGCGGTGCAGCCGCAGCTCCACACGGCGCGTGAGTTCCTCCTCGCTGCCGTTCGGCAACCCGCCGAGCAGCACGGCGCGGGCGTAGTCGGGAGTCTGCAGCAGGCCGGTGACGTACTGGGGTTCATAGGTGCGCAGGGTCTTGGCACCGGTCTCCAGGCTGACGTAGGCGGTGAACCAGCTGGGAACGGCGTCGCGGTAGGAGTGCCACCAGCCAGGCTCGTTGGCCTGCTCGGCCAGGTCGACGAACTCGTCGATCTCCTGTCGGTCCGCGCCGAAGGTCTCCAGGAGCTTTTCTACGTAGAGAGGCTTCAGAGCGACCTCGGCCTTCTCCAGCCGGCGGATCGTCAGGGTCGTCACGCGCAGTGCTTTTGCCGCATCCTCCAGCGAGGCTCCGGCGCCGAGCCGCATTTCCTGCAGCCGGCGGCCGAGGATCATGCGCAGGACTGTCGGTGCGCTGGTGCTGGAACGGGCTTCACTCACGCCCAACCTCCTGAGGGTTCATCAACAGCGCCATTGTGACAGTGACTTGGTGAAGACGCCAGGGCGATACCCGTGCTGCTGAAATTATCAGGGAGTCGGTTGCAGCGTGAGGGGGACGACGCGCATAGTTGGCATGTGAGCGGTCGAGTCACAGCTCTGACGCAGCATCCGGCCCGGACGACGGGACCCGCGATGCTGATGTCGTCGTCGGCGTCCCAACCCAGGGGGCCTGCCGCGGCACATGCCTCTCACCTCTCGGGCCGCAGCCCGCATCCCACACCGCACCTGCCCCCGAAAGGCACTGGAAGGCGAACTCCGTGACTCTGCCCATGCCCTCAGCCCCGGCCTCGACCCCCGCCTTAGCCGCGACCGTGCCGTGTCGGGAGTACTGGTTCGGCCTGCCCGCCCTGCGCACCAGCGCGAGATCCGCCCGCGACACCGTGCGCGACCGGCTCCGTTCCTGGAAGGTGCCCGGTGACAGATGCTGCGACGCGGTGCTGCTGGTCTCCGAGCTGACTACGAACGCTGTACTCCACACCGACAGTGGTCATGTCCTGTGTGGCCTCACGCTGACCGGCGACGAGCGGCGCCTGCGTATCGAACTCCACGACGACGGCCGCACACCGGTCAGGCCGTCCGCTCTCCTCGCCGGCTCCGGCGAGGAGAGCGGGCGAGGCTTGTTCCTCGTTCAGCAACTCGCGGACCGCTGGGGCTCCGCACGATCGACGCGGGCCGAAGGCAACTTCGTCTGGGCAGAGTTGACAGCCTACCCCTGAAGCCATGGGCGCCCGCCCGTGCCGAATACGGCAGCCCGCCCCGGCAGCGACAGCCCGGATACACGTGGACAGGCCCGGTCTGCTGCAACAGCAGACCGATTCCCCGTCCAACGGCAGAGACCGCAGTCGGCACCGCACGGCCCCGCTGCTGCGTCCCCTTCGCACGGCGAGGAGTCCCTTCTCCTCGATGCAGCTACAGAAGGCGCCCATGACCCCCCACGGTGAAACCACATCCCCCGTCGTGCTGTACGTATGCGCCGACCGAGCCCCGGGCGCGCCCGGGGCAGCCACGCAGCGCGCACAGACAGAAGGCCACGCGTTTGCCCAGGAGCGCGGACTGACGATCGCCGAGGTCGTCACCGACACGTACGGTGAGCCCGACCCGGCCCAGCGCAGAGGGTGGCGGCGTGTGAGACAGCTGGTAAAGACGGGCCACGTCACCGCCGTACTCGTCCGCTGGCCCAGTGCCATCGCGCCGGAGTCCGCGCACGAACTCCGGCACCGCGAGACCTCCTGGCTCCACGACCGCGGCGTGCGCATCAGATACACCTGGGCGCCCCTGTCATCGGGGAACGACGAGGCCCGGTGATCCTCGGCGATGTCCAGATCTTTGATTCACCTGGCCAGTCAAGCCTTCCCTTGATCGTGGACACCTGGAGACTGGGATCTGAGAGGTTCCGGAGGAAGTAGTGCCAGGTAGGAAGTAAGGACATGACGCGGCACTCGGACGAGTACGAGCGGGGCACGATCGAGCACGTTCGCCTGCCGACATGGCTGTGGTCCGGTCCCTGCGGCGCAGGCTCACCTACGCGGGTCAGCTGATGCAGCAGGTCGCGTCGCCGGTCGCCGCTGGAGACTCCGCCCACAAGACCGCATCAGCACTCGGCATCTCTCCGAGACCACCGATTCCACACAGCTGGCCGAGCAGAGAATGGTCTGTGTGGACCGAACAGGGGCCTCGGCGGACGGCCGCCCTTCACGCAGGCGGGACCTACCTCGCTGGGGAGGTCTCCACGGACCACGCGGCGCGCCCCACCCTCCACCGCGGACCGCGTACCGACGGGAGACCATCGGGACCGGCTCGTTCCCTTGCACCACCACTGGAGTGACTCCGCGACGGACTCCGGCCGTTCTGAGGCCCGGCGATTTCAGCAACTGCTTCCATCCCGGTGTGGTCAAATCAGCGGCGCCGGCCGGCAGCCTCAGGAGGAAGGGAAGATTCTGTGGCACAACCCGTGGGCGATGCGGATGCCGGTCGGGGAGACACCTCCGGACGCCCGGACCCGCGGCGCTGGACAGCGCTCGGTGTGTGTCTGATCGCTGGGTTCATGACGCTCCTGGACGTCTCCATCGTCAACGTCGCGCTGCCCTCGATCCGTAAAGGTCTGCACACACCGGAGTCCGACCTGCAGTGGGTGGTGTCCGGGTACGCGCTCGCTTTCGGCCTGTTCCTCATCCCCTCGGGACGGCTGGGTGACGCGAGAGGTCGTCGCGCGGTGTTCATGGTGGGCCTGGCCCTCTTCACCCTCGCGTCAGCGGCCTGCGGCGCGGCCCAGTCCAGTATGTGGCTGGTGATCGCACGGCTGTTGCAAGGCGTGGCGGGCGGCCTGATCTCGCCTCAGATCTCTGCACTGATCCAGCAGATGTTCTCCGGCAACGAGCGCGGCCGGGCCTTCGGGATGTTCGGCACCGTGGTCGGCATCTCGACAGCCGTGGGGCCTCTCCTCGGTGGCCTGCTGATCCAGGCGGCGGGCCCCGAGGAGGGCTGGCGCTGGGTCTTCTACGTGAACCTTCCGCTGGGCGCCGTCTGCCTCGCGCTGGCCCGCCGGCTCCTGCCGGACACCCCGACGGCCAGCCGGGTGCGCCTGCGCGATCTCGATCCGCTCGGTGAGTTCCTGCTCGGCGCCGGTGTGCTGGCGCTGCTGCTGCCCTTCGTGCAGTCCCAGCAGTGGCACGGCGCGCAGAAGTGGCTGCTCCTCCCGGTCGCGCTGCTGCTGCTCGCCGCTTTCACCGGGTGGGAGTCCCGGTGCTCCGGCCGGGGCATCCAGCCGGTACTGAACATGGCTCTTTTCCGGGTGCGTTCGTACTGGCTGGGGTGTCTGCTGATCCTGCTGTACTTCGCCGGATTCACCTCCATCTTCTTCATCAGTACCCTCTATCTGCAGAGCGGGCTGCACTACACCGCGCTGCTCGCCGGACTGGCCATCACCCCATTCGCGCTCGGCTCGGGCGCAACGGCTGCGTTGGGAGGCCGGCTGGTGAGCCGCTTCGGCCGGCCCCTTATCGCGATCGGACTGACGATGGTGGCTGTCGGTCTGGGCGGCACGGCACTTGCGGTGCACATGGTGCCGGGCCGCGGCGCGGGCTGGGCCATGGCGGGGCCGCTGCTGCTGGCGGGGCTGGGGAGCGGCCTGGTGATCGCCCCCAACCAGACCCTGACACTGTCGGAGGTCCCGGTGTCCATGGGGGGCAGCGCGGGAGGAACTCTTCAGACCGGGCAGCGAGTGGGCTCCGCCGTGGGCATCGCCGCCGTGGGCTCGGTCTTCTTCGCCCAGATGGCCGACGGGTGGCCGACCGCCTACGACCACGGACTGATCGTGTCGGTCGCGTTCGTGGTCGCCGCGCTGATCGCGGCTCTGGCGGACATCGGCACGAACCGCCTCCAGCAGGACCAGGGGGCAAAGGGCGGCTGACCAGGTCATGCGGTGTCCGGGCCGGTGCCGATGGCGCCGGCCGAGCGAAGCGAACGCCCGAGGTCTGGCGCTGACGGTCAGCAGCCCCACCAGACGCCACCAGGGTCTGCGGCCCGGCTGACAGCGCGGGAAGCGGCATCATGGTCTCATCGGCGTCGTTTCTGGCGGACGTGGGCGCGAACGCGCTGGTAGCTGTCCCGGTAGCCGAGCGGGGCCATCTCTTCCCCAGTTTCCAGGCGTTGCCGCAGCCCTCGTTCAGCGGTCGTGGCGGTAGGTCTTGTACTCGCCGAGGACGGAGTGCCGGGTTGCCACTGACCGGTGAAGAGGTCCTCCGGCTTGGCAGCGTCCGCGTACCGTTTGACGGTTCGGCTCATGCCGAGTTGTCGCTGGATCGCGCGACGGCTGTGTGTCCTGCCTCCACCTGGGCATGGTCAGTGCCGTGAACGGTTCGGGTTCGGTCGGCGAACCGGTGACCGGTCGGCCACGGTAAGCCGGGGAAGGGCCGCACTGTGGAGACGTCCGCCCTGGCCGCAAGGGTGCACACCACGGCACCATCGATCTGCAGCACCCTCATCCCGCAGACAGGGCGATGTCCGCACCCATTCCGCAGGGGCACGCGCACCTCCCCATCACGCGGCCGTCGTCACCGAACACCGCAGCAGAACGCCGGCCTCACGGCCTTCGCACCGCGAACCCCTCGGGCATTGGCCGGCTCTACCTGCTGAGCGACTTCCGTCGCTGGTACGCGATGTAGCCGAACCCGACGAGTAGGGCCGCACTGACTCCACTCACGATCATGTTGATCAGGGAGGGGCCCTGTGCCCCTGCCCACAGCGCGCCGACGACGAAAGCGGTCAGGGTGATGAACCAGGGGGCAGGCTGCCTGTACGGACTCCTGCGGCGCTTCAGCAACAGAAGCACTGCGGCCGTGACAGTCAGCAGCAGCGGACCGGGAACCGCGCCCAACATGGTCATCTGATCTCTCCCACTCGCGACACCGCGTCTGCGTCTCCGCTCACAGTATGAGCCGGATCGGTCATGGATGGGTGAGTACCAGTTACTCATTCTCTGCACGAGGGTGGTTCTCATCGGTAGCGAATGGTGCATGGTGATCAAATGAATGACTGGCTGCGTGCACGGAATGGCTTGACACTCCTGCTGCTGCTCTGGGGGGCCACTCTGGTGGGTGGACTTCTCGGAGTAGCCGTGTCACGGACGTTCCACGACCCCACGACATCGTTCGTGTCGGACCTGCCATGGGTGGCGGGAGGCTCCCTGTTCGTGGCCCTCAGCGGCAGCGTGGCCTATCGGAGGCGGCAAGACAGAACTGCCCCGGACGCCTGACAGCCGCCGTGCGGGCGCAGAAGACACCCGCACAGGCCGTACGAGGTTCGGGCGGAGACAGGGAAGAGCGCGGACGCCTTCACCAATGCGTAGCAGCCCTGCAGCAATACATCCAAGCAACAGGCAGCCCTCTCCACCCTCGGCTACCACGGGGCAGCCAAGGGTGGGAAAGGCATCGGGTTGACGTAGGGTGCCGAGCGGGCGGAGCCGTAGCGCAGAGGTCGTCGCGCGCGGTCTCCAAAATCGCGAGGACACCGGTTCGAATCCGGTCGGCTCCGTCCGCAACCCACTGGAACGTGGCCCGGCCAAGCATCGACAGAGCCCGCCAACGACCCGTCCCTCCTGACCCAGGCGCAACAACGCGCAGCCCTCACGGGACTTCTACTGAAATGGGCAGCAGCCGCAGCGGGGCTGCGTTGCCGGACACGTCATACCGACCGGCAAGCAGCTAACGCCTCACCCCCGCACCGCGTCCCGCCGGGGAGCGAGGTGCTCGGCTGACCCCGCCGGTGGGCGCGCACAAAGCTCAGCCTCGCAGAAGTGGAGCCGGAGCCCGACGAGGAGCAGCACAGTCGCCGACCAAGGTCTGAGTGCGATGCTTGCAACACCCGAACCTGGTGGGCACACGACGCATCGCGGGGTGAGCGATGAGTTTCGACCGGACGGGGAGTCGGTACTTTCAAAACGGCTCCCTACCGCCCGGAGGCACCATGTCCACCAGAAGCAGCTCCTTGCCCGCCGTCGTCGACGCCTCCACCTGGGCGAAGAATCTGGCAGCTCTGCGCGTGCGGGAGAAGGCCGCCACCCGTGAGCTCGACGCCATCGCGGCGCAACGCCGCCGGCTACCGATGGTCGAGATGCCCAGCTACGTACTGGAGGGCGAGGAGGGCGCCGTCCGGCTCGCTGAGATCTTCGGCGATCACCCGCAGCTGATTGTCTACAGCCACATGTGGCATGAGGGCGCCGAGTGGCAGTGCGGAGGCTGCACCGGCTTCACCTCCCAGTTCACCCGGCTCGCGGGCCTGGAGAAGTTCGACGCCCGGTTCGTGATTGTCACCCAGGGCCCGATCGACGAGGCGCTCGCCTACAGGCGCAAGGTGGGCAACACGATGACGTGGTATTCAACGGCGAACAGCACGTTCGGCAGCGATATCGGCGCCCCGCCGAACGGCGGATTCGCGGTCAACGTGTTCCTGCGCGACGGCGACACGGTCTACCGCACCTGGCACACCGACGGCCGCGGCACCGAGCAGCTGAGCTATCTGTTCCCCCTGATCGATCTCCTGCCCTACGGACGTCAGGAGGAGTGGCAGGACTCCCCCGAAGGCTGGCCCCAGTCGCCGACCTACAGCCGCTGGGCAACGCCGCAGGAGATCGCGGCGTCATACGGCGACGGCTGAGGTGCAGGGGCGTTCCGGACGAGGGAGGTACGTCGCACCTTCCGCGGCGCGCCGCCGCCATTACCAGTATCACCGGCCGTTGCCGTCTCGCGGCGGGCCGGATCACGCACGGAAGTGGCCGGAGCCACTCCGCGATGGTGGGCGGCGCGGCCAGGAACGGGCGCACCTCGAGCCACTCGCGGATCGGCTTCCCGCCCGCCCCGGGTTCGGCCGACAGTTCCCCGGCCAACTCGATGGCGCGCTCGTAACTGTCGACATCGATCACCATCCAGCCGGCGATGAGGTCCTTGGTCTCCGCGAACGGGCCATCGGTGACCGGCGGGCGCCCCTCACGGGCTGCGCGCTCAGGTCGCCGAGCGTGCAGCCCGCGTACGCCGTGGCAGTCCGGCCCACTGCGAGGTCCCGCCCCACCTTCGGCACATGGATACCTCCCGGCAACCGTCAGCGGTATGTCGGTTGGATTCCAGGGAGCCGCTGCGCGGGACCTCGCGGCCGGGTGATGCGCCGGATCAGCGGATTTCGGTGACCCGGTGTTCCTTCAGCGCTGCACAGTTGGAGTTCTCAACCGACACGTACACGTTGGCGATGTTGCCACCCCAACTCACGCAGTGACCCTTGCCGTAGACGTAGCCCGGCCCAGCGTACGACGTGTAGTTCCCGGAGTCTCCGGCCCACGCGTCGGTGTCGGTGACGTAGATGTACGTGGACATGTCCTTGGCCGCGCCCGGGTTGGCACGGATGGTCGCGACGCAGTTCTTGCCGTTCGAGGAGTTGTACGTCAGATAGACGGTGCCCAGCGAGCCGACGGGCACCGAGTTCACGGTCTTGTAGGCACTGCCACAGACGCCCTGCGGTGTGACGTTGGGTGCGGCAGAGGCGGTCGGGCCGAACACTGCCGCGGTGCCCGCCACCAGTGTGGTTAGCGCCCCGACAGCCGCGATGTTGCGCATGCTTCCCATGTATCCCCCTTGTGTCTCTGAGAGCGGTTCACTCCCACTTGATGTGACTCCCGAGTGGCAAGGATGGTTGTGCCTGGCGCACACAGACGTGCCGGGGAAACCTGTGCATGAAGTAATCGGACGGAGTGACGCAGTACGGATCAAGGAATCACGGCAGGGATGGGGCACTTGAGGAGGCCAACCGCCGGTCAACAGCTTTCACTCGAGTCACGAGAAGCGACACTTAACTCCGGCTATTGCGTGTCGCGGAGAGTCCGCGACACCGAAAGCCCCCGCTGGTCCGCCGTGATGGCGGGGCGGGGGCCCAGCTGTGCCGCACGCGGTGCACGCTCAGCACGCTCAGTGCCGGGGCGCTGCCTGCTCAGTGGGCGAAGCCCCAGTCGAGCATCTTGGTGGCGTCGTCGAAGCGGCCCGTGTCGTCCTTGAGGATCGCGCCGACCAGGGTGCGGTTGTCCCGCCTGGCGGCGAAGACGAGGCAGTAGCCGTCCTCCGGGCCGCTGCCGGTCTTGACGCCCAGGGCACCGACGTAGCTGCTCAGCAGCTCGTTGGTGGTGTTCCAGGTGTAGTACCGGGTGTGGCCGTTGGCCGCCGGGGCCTCGGTCTTGAACTCCTTGTTCTTCACGACGTCGGCGAACACCGGCTGCAGCATCGCCCGCTGGCCGAGCTTGGCCAGGTCGCGGGCGGTGCTGTGGTTGTTGCCGTGCGAGATGCCGTCGAAGGTGTCGAAGTGCGTCCCGGTCATGCCCAGCTGCTGCGCCTCGGCGTTCATCTGGTTCACGAAGTCGGCGATCCGCGCGTCCTCGGTGTCCCCGGAGCCGAAGTTGTCGGCCAGGGCCATAGCGGCGTCGTCACCGGACGGGATCAGCATGGCGTGCAACAGTTGCTCGACGGTCAGCGCATCGCCGGTCTGGAGGTCGGCGGTGCTGCCGCCGGCGTTCTGGACGTAGTCCCGGTACGCCTGCTTCACCGTGATCTGCCGGTTCAGCCACTCCGGATGTTTGAGCACCACCATGGCAGTCATGATCTTGGTGGTGCTGGCCATCGGCACGCTCTCATCAGCCTTGGACCCGGCCCACATCTCCCGCTCCTGACTGCCGTCGCGGGCATCCAGCAGGAAGGCGTGGTCGGCGTTGATCTTGGGAGCGGTCTGGTCCTGTGCGTCGGCGGCCTTCTCCCTGACGGCGGACCGCGCCACTTGCGGCTGCTGCGCCGCGTCCTGGTCCTGGTCAGCCGAAGTGGTGGCCTCACTGCCCTGCCGGCCGTTCTCGTCGGCGGAGTGCGTGGCACCGGGGGTGGCCGCCTCGGCGAGGCCGCCGGCGGTGAGCGGCAGGGCTGCCCCGACAAGTGCGACCGTCGCGATCCGGACCCCGGTGCGGTGTATCCGGTTGGGGCGGGCGTGGGAACCCATGGGCGTCCCTTCTTTCTCCCGGCGCAGGGACGCCGGCTCTTGGCATGATCTTGCTTCATAGCGAAACTACTTGTGCGATGACAGTGACTCAAGCCGGCTATGTCAT
Source organism: Streptomyces sp. NBC_00344 (assembly GCF_036088315.1). NCBI lineage: Bacteria > Bacillati > Actinomycetota > Actinomycetes > Kitasatosporales > Streptomycetaceae > Streptomyces > Streptomyces sp. NBC_00344. The sequence goes on from NZ_CP107996.1 coordinate 110,725, forward strand.
AGCCAGGTAACGGCGTTCCGCTTCTGTGGAGATGCCGTGCAGGTGACCGGCGGGGGCTGTGGAGTGGCTCGCGTCCGGCGCCCGGCCGAACTCCTCTCGGGCACCGGAGACCCGCCGGCGCCCGCCCCCTCTCGACCCCCGGGAGCGGGCGGTCCGCCCTGGACGAGTGGCGGCGCGGCCAGGTGAAGCTGTCGGTTACACCAACTGCGAGTGGCTGCTGCGCACGTCATCCTCGGAGCCGCGACAAGGGCGCAGCCGCTGCCAGGCGGTCTCAGGAATCGGCCACCGGGAACACCAGGCGGAACAGTGCTCCGCCTCCAGGCGCCGCTTCCGCGGTGAGGTCGGCTCCGTGGGCGCGGGCGATCTGACGGGCCATGGCCAGGCCGAGCCCCGACCCGGGCAGGGCGCGCGCGGATTCCGCGCGGTAGAAGCGGTCGAAGACGTGCGGTATGTCCTGCGGGGCGATCCCCGGTCCGTGGTCGCGGACCGTGAGTTCCAGAGTGCCTGGGAAGGTGGCCAGTGTTACCTCGACCGGGGTGTTCGGTGGGCTGAACTTGGCGGCATTGTCCAGCAGGTTGGTCAGCAGTCGGGTGAGGCGGGACGGTACGCCGGGGCAGGTCACCCACCTCGCCTCGGGGACGATGTCGAGCAGGAACCGTGCCGCCGGCCAGTGGAAGCGGGCAGTCGCCACCGCGTGCTCGGCCAGGTCCGCGAGACGCACCTCCTCCAGAAGGGGGCGGGGCTCCTCGTCCCGGGCCAGTTCGATCAGGTCGTTCACCAAGCCGGTCACCTCGCGCAGCTGGCGCCCCAGCGCCCCCGATGCCCGATCGCGCTGCGCGTCGGTCAGCCGGTCGGCGCGGGCCAGCAGCTCCGCGTTGGTGCGCAGCGCGGTGAGCGGGGTGCGCAGTTCGTGCGAGGCGTCCGCGACCAGTCTGCGCTGGGCGGTGACCGACTGTTCCAGCTCGCCGAGCATCGTGTTGAAGCTGGTGGCGAGGCGGGTCACCTCGTCCTGCCGGCCCGGTGGGCCCGGCGGCAGTTCGATGCGGTGGCGGGGGTCCCGGGTGGTGGCGATGCGCTCGGTGGCCGAGGTCAGCCGGGCGACCGGCGCCAGCACGGTGCGCGATACCCAGTAGCCGAGCCCTCCCGCCACCAGCGCACCCGCCACGCCGATCGCCCCCAGCAGCCCGGCGGCCTGGCGGACCCCCTTCTCCACCGGGTCCGAGCGCAGTGCGACCTGAAGCGCATTCCCCTCTCCGATGGGAGAGGTCAGCATCCGGTGAGGTTTGCCGAAGAGTGTGATGTTGGTGAAGTACGGGGCGCGCCCGCCCGCCGCGACCTCCCGGACCGGGGCGGAGACCGGGAGGAGGTACGGGGCGGCCGGATCGCCGGCCGGCGTGGCGGGGACGATCTGCGCGCAGGCGGGGGCGGACAGGAATCGGCACTCCCCGGCGAGAACGTCCGGGCCCTCGCCCCGGTGCTCCTGGGTCAGCCGGGTCGCCGACTGGGTCAGATTCAGGTCGAGCTGGTGGAACATCTCGTACCGGATCACGAAGAAGGCCGCGGTACACACACCGAGGGCGACCAGGGCCACCGCGGCCGAGGCCGTCAGCGCCAGCCGGGTGCGCAGTGGTCGCTGCCGCCGCCAGCGCGCCCCGAGCCGGCGGGCACCGCTCATGGCGTGTCCAGGCGGTAGCCGATGCCATGGACGGTGTGCACCAACCGTGGCTCGCCACCCGCCTCCAGTTTCCGGCGCAGGTAACCCACGTACACCGCGAGCGAGTTGGAGTCCGGCCCGAAGTCCTGGCCCCAGACGAGCTCAAGGATCGTCTCCCTCGGGAGTACCTGGCCCGGGTGGCGGATCAGAAGTTCCAGCAGGGCGAATTCGGTCCGGCTGAATTCGAGAGGACGACCCGCCCGCAGACCGGTGCGGGTCGCCGCGTCCAGCGAGAGATCCGCGAACGACAGTTCCTCGTCCGGCTGCTGGGGCGCCGCCCGTCGCAGCAGCGCCCGGACCCGTGCGCCCAGCTCGTCGAGAGCGAACGGCTTCACCAGATAGTCGTCGGCGCCCGCGTCCAACCCGTCGACGCGCTCGCTGACCTGGTCAAGCGCCGTCAGGACGAGCACCGGCGTGCGGTCGCCGATCTCCCGGAGCCGGCGGCAGACCCCCAGCCCGTCAAGGACCGGCATCATCACGTCGAGCACGATCGCGTCGGGCTCCCAGGAGGCAATATCCGAGAGAGCAGCAAGACCGTCCGCGGCGCCCCTCACTTCGTGCCCCTCGAGGGTCAACGCGTCCTCGACGGCCGCCCGCACTTCCGGCTCGTCGTCGACTACAAGGATCTTGGTCATGCCGTAAATACTGTCAAAGCGCGCTCTTAGAACCTTCTTAAGCCGCTTCGTAAGTGTGGCGCCATGCGCACACCACTCTCCGTCGTGATCGGTGCCGGCGGCACCGGCGGCCACATCTATCCCGGTCTCGCACTCGCCGAGGCACTGCGCCGGACCTCCCCCGAAGCGGTGATCTCCTTCGTCGGCACCGAACGCGGCCTGGAGACCGAGCTGATCCCACGGGCCGGATACCGGCTGCACACCGTCGACATGATCCCGTTCGACCCGTCACTGGGTGCACGGCGCTATCTGCTCCCCGCCGCGCTGCTCAGGTCCGGTGCGCAGTGCCGAACGGTCCTGCGGATGCAGCGCGCCCAGGTCGCGGTCGGCATGGGCGGATATCCGAGCGCGCCGGTCATCCTCGGGGCGCGGATGGCGGGGGTGCCGAGCGTGATCCACGAGTCCAACGCCGTCCCGGGCCGGGCCAACCAGTTCGCGGCCCGCCTTACCCCGAACATTGCCGTCGCCTTCGATCGCAGCCGCGCTCACCTGTCCGGCGGTGAGCACGCCGACACCGTCGGCATGCCGATCGCCGCGGGGCTCGCCGTCCTCGACCGGGCCGCACTGCGCGAAGAGGCGCGACGGGCCTTCGCGATACCTGACGGCGCCCGGGTGCTCCTCTTCAACGGAGGCAGCCTCGGCGCGGCCCGGCTCACCGAGGCCGCGGTCGGGCTCGCCTCCCGCTGGCGCCACCGGGAGGACGTGCACCTGTTGATCAAGACTGGCCCTGCGGCCCTGGAGGCGACGCGGCAGCGGCTCTCCGACGCCGGTGCCGGGCAGGTCGCCCGAGCCCTGGCATACCTCGACCGGATGGATCTCGCGTACGCGGTCGCCGATCTGGTCGTCTGCCGGGCAGGCTCGGCAACCGTTGCCGAACTGGCCACGGTTGGAGTCCCAGCCGTCCTCGTGCCGTACCCGCACGCCCCCGGCGACCACCAGACACACAACGCCCGGGTGCTGTCCGATGCGGGCGCCGCGCACCTGCTACCGGATGCCGAGACGACCGCCGACCGGCTGGCCTCCCTCGTCGAACCGCTGCTCGCAGTACCCGACCGGCTTGCCGTGATGGGTCGCGCCGCCGATCCGGGCCATCACGCAAGGGCGGCGGACCTGCTCGCCGCCAAGGTCATCCGTCTGGCCCAAACCGCCCCTTCGTACGACATGGAGAAGCCCGCATGAGCATCAACTGGAACAGCCGTACCGTCCTGGTCACCGGGGCCGAAGGATTCATCGGCTCGACGCTGGTCGACATGCTGGTCGACCGCGGAGCGACCGTCCGCGCGATGGTCCACTACAAGCCTTACGCGGAGAAGGGGTATCTCGCTCGCTACCTCGGCGACCCGCACAGCTCTGTCGAGATAATCGCCGGTGACATTGGCGACGCGGGCCGGGTGATGGACGCCGTGGCCGGCTGCGACACCGTGTTCCACCTTGCCGCGCTGATCGGTATCCCCTACAGCTACGACGCCCCGGGGGCCTACGTACGGACGAACATCGTCGGCACCGAGAACGTGGCGGAGGCGTGCCGCCGCCACTCGGTCCGCAGGCTGCTGCACACCTCCACGAGCGAGGTGTACGGGACCGCGCTGACGGCTCCCATCAGCGAGAGCCACCCGCTGCAGCCGCAGTCCCCGTACTCCGCGTCGAAAATCGGTGCGGACATGATGGCGCTGTCGCACTGGCACGCCTTCGAACTTCCGGTGACCGTGGTCCGCCCGTTCAACACCTACGGACCTAGGCAGTCCGCACGCGCCGTCATCCCCACCATTCTCGCCCAGCTGCACTCCGGCGCAACGAAGATCAGGCTCGGTTCGCTGACGCCCACCCGCGACTTCACCTACGTCACGGACACGGCAGCCGGATTCCTGGCCATGGCGGACTGCGACCGGGCCATCGGCACCTCCGTCAACCTGGGCACCGGCCGGGAGATCTCCATCAGGGACCTGGCGAGCGCACTGATCGCCGCGTCGGGGCGGGACGCCGAGGTGGTCGTGGACCCGGCCAGGCTGCGACCCGGCGGCAGCGAGGTGGAGCGGCTCCTCTCCGACAACACCCGGGCCCGCGAGTGGGCCGGGTGGCAGCCCGAGGTCTCCCTGGAGGTCGGCCTGAAGCAGACCTCCCGCTGGGTCGAGGAAAACATCCACCTCTTCTCGCCCCACCGGTATCAGATCTGATCCCTTCACTGCGATCAAGCCCTACAGGGGGCCCGGGACGAGACAGGCGCGGGCCCCCTGTAAGGGAAGATCCGGCCGGCACATCGGGCTTCAGGGACCGGTGAACACATTCCGCCATGCGTCCTGATGTCCTGATCACCGGCCTCAACCGCGTGAGCCCGGAACTCGATGGCGACAGCTTCGGTGGCTGTGGAAAGGTGCTCACCACAGCCACCGGTGATGAAAACCGAGATGAACCACGACGACGCCCTCCAGCAACTCAGCCGCTTAGCGCGCGAGAGAGAACGCTCGGCCGGCATATCGGGTCCACCGCCTCATCCAGGCGGGGTTGGACGCACTGGTGGCCGGGGTCGAGAGCCCTCGCTCGCCATGCCAGCCGCCCTCTTGCGGCCGTGTAGCACCGTCAGTTGGCGTCACATCTCGGCTATCGCCCCAGTAGCCAGAGCCGGGACCGCGGCACCACCACGGCGCCGTGGGCGGGATATGGGGCGCCAGGTGCTGACGAGGGCAGCGGCCAGGAGGAGTTCCGCGATGTCACCGCCGAAGTACATGATCTCCGCGCCGCCCTGGACTTGGTCGATGGGGGCGTGGATGTTGACCCAGAAGCCGCCGTACATCAGCTGTGCGATCACGGCGTGTGCGGCGATCGCAGCGCCGAGGTAGACCAGGCGGGCACGTACTCCTGGTCGTGAGGGGGCTGGGTCGGGTCCGGCGATGACGTAGGCAAACAGGCACCCGGACAGCAGGAAGTGGGCGTGCAGCAGCCAGTGCCCTGCCGGGTTGACCATGATCGCGTTGTACACGGGGGTGAAGTACAGCAGCGCGAGACTGCCCGTGGACAGGAGCAGTGCCACAGCGGGGTGGGTGAGGATCCGGACGGGGCTGCTATGGAGTACGGCGGTGAGCTGCCGGCCGCGGGCGGTGGGAAGGGTGCGCAGCAGCAGGGTGACCGGTGCGGCCAGAACGAAGGCGAGCGGTGCGTACATGCCGATGAGCATGTGCTGGGCCATGTGGCCGCGGAAGTCGTCGTGGGCGAACGGTGCCAGGGGCGGCAGCAGGGCTACGGCCAGCAGAACGACACCGGTCAGGAAGCTGACCGTTCGCCATCGGCCCTGCCCCTGGGCGGGGTTACGGTGGCGGGCCCGGCGGGTCAGCAGTAGGTAGGCGACCGCGACGAGCAGCAGTGCGAAGGCGGGGCCCGCCGTCTCCAACGGGGTGCCGGGGGCGGTGTGGCCGTCCATGGGCATGTCGTGGTCCATCACACGCGCCGGGCCTGGTGGCCGCTGGGGGCGGGGGCGTCAGGGTCGAATGCCCTTCCGCTGTGCTGAAGCAGGTAGCCACCGATGAGGAGGAGCAGGCCGAGGAGGAGGAAGCCCATGTCCCACCAGATCTGGTACGGGCCGCCGTGGACGTGGTGGATGCCGAGGATCTGGTGATCCAGGAGCCCCTCGACAAGGTTGAAAAGGCCCCAGCCGGCGAGGATCCAGCCCCACAGCACGCGGGAGGCCCACACACGGCGCCGGTCGCGGGCGACACGGGAGTACAGGATGGCCAGGCCCAGCAGGACGGCGATCCAGCAGATGGCGTGGAAGATGCCGTCCCACACCGTGTTCATCTCCAGACCGGAGACGGTGTGGGGGTTGTAGTACTTCACCCCGATGCGGTCGTGATTGGTACTGGTGAGCATGTGGTGCCACTGCAGGAGCTGGTGCAGAAGGATGCCGTCGACGAAGCCGCCCAACCCCACCCCCAGCACGATGCCGGGTAACTGCAGGCTTACGGGCCCCGTGCCCGCACGGGCCTCATCAATGTGGGTGGCCATCGCATGTCTCCGTCCGCTCCGTACTTCGGGTCCGAAGACCCTGGAAACGGTAAGAGTCCCCAGCCTGTAGCGGCAATAACACCGCCGCTGGACTTTTGGCCCGGAACGACCGCGGCAACCACCTGGCTGATGCCCCTGCGGTATGGGCGACCGGAGTCAATCCGAGGCCCGAGCCTCGATACCTCGGGTTGACTGAGACGTCACGGGTCGGCCCGGCACTCGTGCCAGAGTCCTCCTCATGCAGATACCCAGATCCAGATACGTTGTTGCGGGCCTCAATCTGGGCGCCCTTCTGATCTTGACCGCCTGCGCCCAGCAGCGCGCCGCCCCGAGTCTCGGCGCCCCCCTCTCCCCTTCGCCCACGCACTCCTCCACCGGTCCCGCACAGGGCAACGTGGAGCCCGACTCCCACGGCGGAGCCCCGCACTACCGGGAGAACAACGGATTCAAGATCCCCAAGGACATGTCCCCGGACAGCGAGAAGATCGCCCGGAGCGAGGCTGATCGCATCGAACCCGTCCTCAAACGCCTCTGGGACAAAGGAGTGTGGGACCCGAAGAGCGTGCGGGCGGCGCTGCTCCAGCTCGGCTACCGCAACGAAGGCCCCGACAGCGAGCAGGGTCGTGGAACGCTCTTCGTGGAGGACATGGGAACGCGGCTCGGGCTCACCGACACTCACCCCGTCAGGCCCGCGGGCGCCCGCATCGCTCTGCTGGTCCGTCACGACGCCTGCGTCACCGCGTTCACGCAGCCGACCAACTACCAGGTCACGGTCAATGGCCGGTTCCTGGAGACCGGCTGCTTCGAGCCGCGCGCCGGCCACTGAACACCGGGCTCGCTGGGTTCGCCACATTGGGCTCACGGCTGGTTGGGCGCGCGGCTGTAGGTGCGCTGCCGTTCCACGTCGCTTCCTCGCGAGGCGCGACCCCGTTCGGCCGAGCTTCAGCTTGGCCCTGCCCGACCGCCGCTTCGTAGTCCTTTCCACGATCTGTTGCCACCTGTGCTTGTTTCGCGGGTCGATTGGACCTCAGCTCTTGACGGCCTCCGCGATCTGCAGAGCCGCCTGGGCTGGCGTGAGGTGTGTGGTGTCCACGACCTCGGCCTCACCGTGTAGCCACGTGCGAGCCGCCTCGGCGTAGGGCTCAAGGTAGGCGAGACGGAATGGGGAGGGCCCCATGAGAGTGTCTCCCTCGATGCGCCCTCGGAGGGTGTCCTGGTCGGCGTGGAGGACGAAGTGCCGTACTGGGATGGCATGGTGGGCGAGGCCCGTGCTGATCTCCCGCCAGTACTGCTCGACCAGGACAGTCATGGGCATCACCAGAGTGCCGCCGGTGTAGTCGAGTACGTGGCGGGCGGTCTCGACTACGAGCGGCCGCCACGGCGGCCAGTGCTGGAAGTTGTCGGTCCCGGGCAGCCCCGGCGTGATGTCCATGAGTGTCTCGCCGACCTTCTCGGCGTCGAACACCCGTGAATCCGGGATCAGCTGCTGCACGAGTGCGCTGGTCGTCGTCTTGCCTGCACCGTGGGTACCGTTGAGCCATACGATCATGAGGCTGACGCTACCGCCGTGCGGGCCGCGGGAACGGGAACAACGGAAAACGGTACGGCTTCGGCATTTCTCAACGTGGCGTCGACCACCAAGATCAGGGGTGTCACCTACCTCGAAAGGTTGCGACAGGCCGCCGTGCGACTCCGCAGGAAACGACTCAGACGACCACGACCCGGCGCCCGCGCGTGTGGCCGGCTTGGCTGTCGATGTGTGCTGCTGCGGCCCTGGCGAGCGTGTATGACTTCTCGACCGGTATGTGGAGCTTTCCCCGCGAGATGAGACCGGCGGCTTCGGCGAGCGCTTCCGGCACGCTCCCGGCCACGCCGGAGAATCGGACACCGAGCTCCGGCGCACCGAGATCGGCGATGGAGATCACCTTCTGTGGACCCCCGGTCAGTTCCACGAGCTCGCGGATCACGCCCGAGCCGGACAGATCGAGAGCCGCGTCGACATGGCCGAGCTGACGCACCCGCTCGACCCAGCCCTCGCCGTACGTCGTGGCAAGAGCACCAAAGCTGCGCAGATAGTCCTGGTTCGCGGCCCCAGCGGTGCCGATCACCGTGATGCCGCGGTCGCGGGCGATCTGTAGAACCGCCGAACCGACTCCCCCGGACGCGCCGCTGACCAGCAGCGTCTGCCCGGGCTGCACATTGACCTCACGGATGATGCGCAGGGCGGTCTCCACCACGGAGGGGTACCCGGCCGCCTCCTCGAACGTCAGCCCCGCGGGCATACGGGCCCAGGCCGACAGCACGGCGAACTCGGCATAGGTGCTTGACCCTTCACCGAACACCTGGTCGCCGAGCTCGACCCCTGCAACACCCTCGCCCACCTGGTCCACCACCCCGGAGGCGTCCAGCCCCACTCCGGAGGGCAACTCGGTCGGATGGGCCCCCAGGACCTGGCCTTCACGGACCCTCCAGTCAACAGGGTTCACACCCGCCGCCCGCACGGCGATACGTATCCGGCCTGGGCCCGCGTGGGGCTTCTCGGCGTCTATGAGTTGCAGAACGTCCGGACCGCCGAACTCGGCGAAGCTCACTTTCTTCATGGGACGACCATACCACTAACGGTTAGTCTTTCGCAACAGATGCACTTTTGTGCCTGATAGGGTTACGCCATGACCGTGCCGACCGGACGCCGAGAGCGCAAGAAGGCCGCGACCCGCCAGAAGATCGCTGACACTGCCCTGCGGCTCTTCCTGGAACGCGGATACGAATCGGTTGGCATTCGTGACGTGGCCGCCGAGGCCGATGTAGCCGTCACCACGCTCTTCTCCCACTTCGCCTCGAAGGAGGCCCTGGTCTTCGAGCAGGACGACGACTTCGAGCAACGCCTCACGCATGCCGTCACCGGCCGGGCCCCGCACGAGCCGCTCATCCCCGCGCTGCGCCGCGAGATCCAGGCCCTGGTCAGCCATTGCACAGCGGACAGCGCCGCCCCGATCTGGCGCATGATCGACGCATCACGCGCCCTGCGCGAGTACGAGGACTCGATGAGGCTGCGCCATGCAGAGTCGCTGGCAACGGCGATCTCCGCCGACCCCGGTCTCCCGCAGACCACGACGGCCTGCCGTACGCTGGCGAGGTTCGTGATCGACGCCTATTCGCTGGCCCGTGAGGCGCCCGATCCGAAGGCCGCAGTGGACGAGATCTTCCGGATGATCGAGGCGGCCTGGGAGGTCACCTGACCTTCTCGACGTGCGTGGGGAACTGTCTGCTCGAACACATCGTTCACGTCGCCGACAAACAAGAACAGAGCCCGGCCGGTGCGGAGCCCCGCCACCACCTGCGGGTCGGTGAGAAGCGGGGTCGACCGCAGGGCCGGCAAACCGCTTCGGCAGTTGGTGCTTCCCTACGTTGGCGTCTCGCGGCACGGATGTTGGTCACGGGCCGGTAGCGCCGGGCTCCTGTGAGCGGTTCTCCATCAACCCTTTCATCAGTCCCCTCTTCCAGCACTGGGCTTCCCGCGGGCTGTGGAGCCTGACCACCTCAACGCCCAGGTCGGCGGTCTCTGCTACCTGTCGGGCATAGCGGGGCCGGTTCCTCCGGTACTTACGAATGGCGGTACGCAGCAGCGATCGGCGGCTGAGGAATGCCTTGCTCCACGTCAGCCGCCGAGCTTGTGCACTGTCTTCGCGGCCTGTGAGCTGGCACAAGCTACGGCGGACGATTCGGTACACGATCAGGGCCAGCGGAAAGTCGAGCCACACGAGCACGTCGGCGCGGTGCCAGACCACATCGGCGAGCTGGGAGAAGTTCCCTTCGACAATCCATTCATCTTGCCGCGCGATCTCACCTGCCTGGTGGCGGAACTCCTCCAGGGGCAGCGGGCCGTCAGGGGTGAACAGGAGGTTGTCGAGATCTGTGTGGGGGTGACCGAGCTCTGCCGAGAGCCATCTGGCCAGGGTTGTCTTCCCGGTGGCGGGCGGTCCGAAGAGTGCGATTCTCTGCATGGGTTCCTTGCCTAAGCGGGGGGGGAGAGACCTCTACGGACCTTGCACGGCCGTCACCCCGCGATCAACTCATCGCCCTGCGTTCGCTCTTCGCCTGGGCCAGCTCATCCGCCCTCGAGGAGATTGACTCAAACGCCGACGGACACTGCTCCAGGCGCGCCGGGCAAGGCCCAATTCATTGACCGGCGTGCAGCAACGTAAAACCGCTGGAAAGGGCACACGAGGCACAGCAGTGCTGTGACCGGAAAGGCTTACCAGGTTCGGCGCCAGTCGAGACGTTGTGGAGAGCGACGGGTTGCGCCACTGAATGCCTTTCCCGCTGCGACGACGCGGGTGGGTCTTGCCCGAGCTGTGGGTCGTGGCGACGTAGAGTCGGGAAACGTGATCAACGGAGCGCACGTCATCCTGTACAGCCGCGATGCCGAAGGGGATCGCGCCTTTCTGCGGGACACTCTCGGAGCGAAGAGCGTCGACGCCGGCGGCGGCTGGCTCGTCCTGCAGCTGCCGCCCGCTGAGGTGGCCGTCCACCCGACGGACGCGGACCAGAAACACGAGCTCTACTTCATGTGCGACGACGTCGACGCCACCGTCACCGAGCTGAAGGAGAAGGGTGTTGAGTTCACCGCGCCGGTCAGCGAGCAGCGCTGGGGCAGGCTCACCGCCTTCCGGCTGCCCGGCGGCGGCGAGGTGGGGCTGTACGAGCCGCTGCACCCGACCGCGTACGACCTCTAGCCCCACGCTTTCACCAGCCGGGGTATCCGAGGCCTGATCGGACGAGCAGGGAGTGCCTCTGATCTGGGGCGATGAGGTGTGTGAAGAGTCCTGTACGTGTCAGGAAGCAGCACTCCCCAGGTGAAGCGCCGCATCGAGTCGTACCCACGTGTCCGCGTCGAGGGCGGTGCGCCCTGGAGTGGTCTCGCAGAACGGTGCTCCTGCCGGGGAGTGCCTTGCGACATCGGCGTGCTGTCCGCAGCCGGCCCCCTGTGCACTTACGGCCATCGTCCGTCGGGGACGTGCACCCGCGACCGAGGACCTGAAAGTCGTACGCACGTGGGGCGAGTGCGGCGAGTGCGGCGAGCAGACCATGTGCTCACTCCCGCTCCAGCCTTCGCTGCGGACACACATGCGTCCGAGACAGGCCGAAGACGATGGCAAGCGCCACCCGCAAAGTTCCCTGGATCCTTGCCCGCTCCGCACAGGCGGCGGTTGCGGCGGACGCGTTGCGAACTGCGCCTCGGAAAGTTCCACCTCGAACTCCGAGCGGACGATGCGATGCCTCGCGAGGCGGAGGAGCTTCCTCGCACGGGGCGCATCGGGACGGGGCGTTTTCGGGCCCGGCTACTGGTGGCCGGCGAGACCGTGTGCCTGGCAGCCATCAACGCCCTGGGCCAGGACATCTCCACCCGCCTGGTCCCATCCCTGGCGATGGCACCAGCCGTAGCCACCACCGCGCCGACACGGATCACACCGAAACCAGCCGCGACGTCAAGAAAACACCGAGCGAGCCCCACCCCCCCATGGCGCGATGGGTGGGGGTGTGGCCGAGGCGGCCGCAGGGCCGGTCGAGGGCGGGGCGGGACGGGGTGTTGCCGTGTACGCGCGGTGACGCGGAGTGGGAATCCGGGGGTGCTGGGGCCGGTGGTCTGTGAGCTCGGGCATAGGGTCCGCGTCACATAGGACGGTGCTTAGTAGGCCCCCGGCGGGGCTTGCCCCCTTGCCGCACAACCTCTCCACACCCTTGTCCCTTTTGTCACTATTTATGGTCGTAGGTCACACGATTGCCAGCGGCCGGGACCGTCTCGCAAGGTGTTGGACGTACCGGGGAGCCGAGCGCCGGATCGGGCAGAGCACACCGCCCGCCATCCAGACACCGGCCCCACGACACGAACCAGGGCGCCAGCGCCTCACCCGTGTCGCCGACCCCCCAGTCGGCCTCCCCACGACGTCCCCGAATGGAGAGGTACCCGCATGACCGCCACCACCCGCCGCACCCTGAACCTCCGCAAGACCTCCGCGGCCGGCCTCGCCGCCGCCGCCGCGGCCTGCGCACTGACCCTGGCCCCGCACCCGGCCCACGCCGCCGAGCCCGTCCGCACCGCGCCCGTGTCGGCCTCCACCGTCACCGCCGCCCAGGTCGCCCAGCAGGCCGACCACGCCGAGAAGACCGCCGCCGTGAAGAAGACCTCCGGCGCCAAGCACACCGACGCCGTGACCGAGATCGTCAAGAGCACGAAATACGGCAACAACCTCGACGGCTGGATCCGCGAGTCACTGGCCATCATGAAGGCCAAGCACATCCCCGGCAGCTACGACGGCCTGCACCGCAACATCATGCGCGAGTCCAGCGGCAACCCCAACGCCCAGAACAACTGGGACGTCAACGCCCAGAACGGCATCCCCTCCAAGGGCCTCCTCCAGGTGATCCAGCCCACCTTCGACACCTACCACGTCAAGGGCACCAAGAACAGCCTCACCGACCCCGTCGCCAACATCGTCGCCGCAGCCAACTACGCCGCCGACAAATACGGCTCGATGGACAACGTCAACTCCGCCTACTGACCCAGCGGATCGACCACACACCCCACGACCACCTGAGTCCATGGGACGGCCGGCTCCCCCAGGAACGGCAGGACTCAGGTCCCGGCAGGCACTGGAACAGGTCCACCCACGAACCCACCCCAGCCCCTGCCGTTCCCCCGCCCCGCACACCCCGCACACTGCGACAGACCGCACCCACCGACCCAGCACGGCTGCTGGGCAGCTTCCCCGTTCGTCCGGGTGCTCCCGGGGCCACCGCTGGGAAACCAAGCCGGCCCACCGGGCCTTCACCGGATCGGAGGCCCTCAAATGAGCGGAGCAACGGCGCGCGCCGGCCCAGAACATGGTGCGCGAGTGGTACTAGCGAGTGACCACGTTGAACACGGGGTAGATTCGCGGTTGTACGTCCGCGACACCGAGTTCTTGCAGCATCGGGACGATGGTCTCGCCGAACTGCTGGAACGCCTCATCGGACTCCCAGACGTCCACGACGAGCCAACCATCGCCGGTGGGAGCGGCAGTGTGCGAGATAAGACCGGCCACCGGCCAGTCGGCGAGGCTCTTGACCGGACCGGGCCGGCCGGCCACCTTCTCCGCGCTCTGCTCGTACTGGGCCTGAGTCATCCCCGGCATATCGAGAACCACCACGATTGCCATGCTGAGTTCCCTTGCTAAGAGGTATGGAGCCGTCCACCCAGTTGACCCTCTCTACGAGCCGTCGGCGCGTTGGCCTGAGCCGGAAGGGGCACGGACAGCACCTACCGGCCCTGCGGCCCGGCAGGCCCCACACTCATTCATGGTCTATCGCGAGCGACACGGATGAGTTCCGTCCGCGCCGGGTGGCGTGGATGCGGCCGTACCCCCCACGGCCACGGCTCAATACCAGTAAGCGCTCCCACGAGGCCAGGACGCGGCTCCCGGAGCCGCTGTTCAGGACGGTGGGGCACACACGGGTGTCCGGCGCGGCTCGGCAGCCGCCTCACCTACCGGTTGAGAAAGCCGCCGATCCGCCGTCGCAGGCCTTCCGTATCCAGTCCGTGCGCAGTGACGTGCTCGCGCCAGGTGCCGTAGCGGCGCAACTCCGCACGCGCCGTGCCCAGCGGGAGAATGCGGTGGGGCACGTTCTGCAGCGCTTCGTTGGCGGAAGTCACTGATGTGCCGGCCAGATATGGCTCGACCAGCACCACATGCGCCGCATCCGTGCCCGCTACTGCCGTCCGCGGTCCGGCCCCGTCGAAGGGCCGCACCGCCGAGGCGTACAACACGGTCACGTCCATTCCTTTCACTGCGTCGAGCGTTGCATCGAGCAGCGGTCCCACCGCGACCACGACCCCGGAGCGGCCCTCGCGCAGCACCTTGAACCGGCCCGGGGGCACCGGGTGGGCGGTGCGGTTGGACTGTTCGCTGAGACGTACATACACCTGGTTGTCCGCGGCGGCCGCGTGCCTGATCAGCGCTTCGGCCTCGTCGGGGTGGCCGGGCACGTGAACGCGTCTTGGCGTGCGCGCCATGTGCGCCTTTCTGCCCGCCACCGAACGATGGCCGGACCCGGGCGCCCCGTGCAGGTCGTCGGGTGCGTCCGTAGTGGTCTCGTGGGCGTGCCGCGGTCTACCGTCAGCTGAACTCTGCCGCGTGGTCGATGGCCCACTTCGCGAAGGTGCCGGCGGGTCGGCCGGTGAGACGCTCAACATGATCGGTGGTGCGGTTGGAATCCGGTCGGCACACCGACGCTGCGATCAGCGCTTCCACCAGCCGCTCGGGACGACCGTCTGCGAGCATCCGTGATCGCGCGAGATCGGCGGGGAGCGCTCGGAAGCGCAGGCGGCGCCGGAGTGCGGCACCGATGAGAGCGACCTGGTCGGCGCGACTGAGCACCGCTGGTCCCGTCAACACTGATGGTTCGTCGTCCAGTTGGTCTTGGTGCGCGAGCAGTACGGCTACGGCCGCATCGGCCACATCGCGCTCGTCGACGACGGCTGTGCGCGCGACATCCGGGCCTGACACCACGTCGCCGGCCCGCAACTGTGCACTCCAGCCGCGGGCGTTGGAGGCCAATGTGTCACTGCGAAGCGTCCTGGGTCGCAGACCCGCATCATGGAGCAGGGCTTCCATGTCCGCGTGCACTTGAACGATGGGATCACTCTGGTGAGCGGCTTCGTCGTCTATGGCTGTCGACGACAGGTAGACGACGCGGGGTGCCGCTGCGGCGAGTTCCGCAACCAGGTCGTGGGCGGGGGCGGAATCCAGCAGGGGCCAGATCAGGAAGACGGCGTCGATGCCCACGAGCGCCGCGCGGACGGCACTGGGGTCGGTCAGGTCTCCGATCACCGGCTCGGCTCCGGGGCGCGGGCCGGCCTGATGGTGTAGAAGGCTACGTACGCGCGCACCCTGTGTCTGGAGGCGGTCAACGACCTCCCGGCCGAGATTGCCGGCCGCGCCGGTGACCAGAATCGATGGACTGTGACGGGCGCCCGGGGGGCGAGTGATATCAGGCATGACCGAGACGCTAGGGGTTCAGGCCGACATGAAGGCAAGGCGCGTGTGGTGAGGACGATCGGAGAAGTAGCCGCAGAACTCGGAGTCGAATCCCATGTGCTTCGGCACTGGGAACAGGTGGGGGCGCTCACCGTGCGTCGCGATGGCAACGGCTACCGCATCTACGACGACAACGCTCTGGAACAGGCACGCACCGTGCTGAGACTGCGACGTGTCGGGCTCTCGCTGCCCGAGGTGACCGCCGCCATGTCGCCGAGGAAGTCGGCGGCACAGGCAATCGTGAGGGCGAAGATCGCCGCCCTCGAAAGCGAAGTCGTCCACAGGCAGAGGGCAATTACCTTCCTGCAGCACACCCTTGACTGCCGGCATCGCTATCTCGACGAGTGTCCGGAGTGTGCGACGTTCGTCCGCGAAGCGTGAACCGTCATCCCGCTGGGAGGCTCGAGCGCCAGTGTCTCTTCGGTCCTCCCCCGTGGCACAGCGTCGGGGCCGGTCGCGACAGCGCGACGGCCGGAGGTGTTCCAGGCGCGAGGCCCGCCCCGTGATGAGGCGAGCCTTGCTGTCGACCCGACTAGGCAGCGGCGCACCGTTCAGTCGATGCCGCGCACGATGGAGGCGTCCTCGGGGTCCTCTTCGTATCCGGCCGGCCGGGCGGGAGCGCCAGGGGCTCGCGTGGTGAAAACGTTCGGCTGTTCGGTTCCGCAGAGCCGACTCACGGTTCGCTCCTCGCCTTCAGGCGATGGTTGTTGCGGCGTCATTCGTTCCTCCCCGATCGTCATGACGGTCCGGCGCGGGCGGTCACAGGTCGTCGCGGCTGACCTGGCGCCGGAGCACCTGCCAGCCGCCGTCCACCCGGATGAGAGTGTCCTCGCACAGCGTGCTGCAGTAGATGGTGGGTTTCTCCCCATGCCGGGTCTCGAGCACCATCACGTACGAGCGGGTGTCGACGCGTTCGCCGGCGCCGTCCGGCGCGTGGACGGCCGCCAGCATGGTCATGACGTGCCGGCGGACGATCCGGGCCCGGGCCTGGGCGGCAAAGGCGCGGTCGCAGTGCTCGGCGATCGCGGCCCGGCCCTTGATGGGTTCGTCGAAGGCGTTGGTGGCGAAGACCCCGTCCTGCGTGAAGGTGCCCGCCCAGGCCGGGACGTCGAGGTCGTCAGAAGACTGCATCTGCCGGGCATAGAAGTGCTGGAGGTCCTGATAGACCTCCGCGGTGACCGGGGTTGTCGCCACTGCTGCCGCCTGGACCATAACGGGGGTCTCCTCAAGGCTCGTTCGGGAACGGGTGGATTTCACAGGCAGGTTGGGTGTCCTGACTCAAAGGCGGCTGTAGAGCGGGTCAAAGGGGGACGATGCGCCTGGGCCCTTCTTGACCCGGTCTACAGCCGCCTTTGAGCGCCGCTCACAAAGGTCGACGCTCGTGCGGCACGCCGGAGCGGGGCTGCCGTGAACAGGACTGCCGGAGATGAGGACGAGATGACCAGAACCGAATCGGCTGCACTGACTGCCGAGACACCCCTGGAGGCCCCTGCGCTGCGGTGGGCCGATGGCCCTGTCGACCGGATGCTCGCCGATGCGGCGCGTGCCCATCCGGCGCGGGTGGCGATCCGCAGCGACGACACGGAGACCTCCTACGCCGAACTGGACGCCGCCGCGACGGACTGGGCCCGGACGCTGTACCGGGCGGAGGGCGGGCCGCCGGGGACGGTGGCCGTCGCCCAGGCCCTCGATCCCAGGTTTCCCGCCGTGTACTACGGGATCCTGCGGGCGGGCGGGACGGCCGCTGTGGTCAACCCGTGGCTTCCGGCGCCTGTGCTGGCACATGTGCTGAAACTGTCGAAGGCTCGTGTGGCGATCGTTCCGCGTGAGGTCCGGGAGCGGTTGCTGCCGCTCCTGGATACGCTGCCGGATTTGCGGCGCGTGCTCGTCCTGGGTGAGGACCTGGCGGACGGCGCCGGCGACGCGGGCCTGCGGACGGCGGCGGGGGGCGAGGAGGAACGGGCTGTGATGCTCTTCACCAGCGGCTCCACGGGTGTACCCAAGGCCGTTCAGCTGAGCCATCGCAATATCAAGGTGAACGCGGCCCAGATGGCGGCGGCACACCGTGTCAATGCCTCATCGACGGTCCTGCTGCATCTGCCGATATACCATCCGATGCACATGAACACCGCCGTCTGCGTGGCGGCGACGCAGGTCCTGTGCACGAGTGGGCGTCCGGTCGAGGCGATCGAGCTGGCCAACCGCACCGGTGCGACGCACTACTACACGTTCCCGGTGCGACTGCTGGAACTTGCGGCCGAACCTGCACTCTCCTCCCTGCAGTTGGACACCGTGAGGGTGATGGCGTCCGGCGGCACGGCCGTGCCGCCGCGCGTGGTGCGTGCCCTGGCGGACACCTTCGGTCTCCCGCTGCTCCAGGGATACGGGATGTGTGAGACCTCGTCGCTGGCGTCCTCCGACGATCCGGACGCGCCCCGGGAGGGGTCCGTGGGTCTGCCACTGGAGGGCAGTCGGATACGGATCGTCGATCCCGCGTCCGGGAGTGCCCTGCCGGCGTACGGCATCGGGGAGATCCGGATCCAGGGTCCGCATGTGATGCAGGGATACCACGGTCACACCGGTTCCTCGCCGGTGGACGAGAACGGCTGGCTCGCCACGGGGGACATGGGACATCTGGACGAGGACGGGTACCTTTTCCTGTTCGACCGGGTCAAGGACGCCTTCTCGTGCGGCGGCGAGCTGGTCTCGCCGACCGCCGTGGAGCGCAGGCTGGACGCTCATCCGGCGGTCGGGGACTGCGCTGTCGTCGGCGGCCCCGACCCTGTGCTCGGTATGTCCGCGGTGGCCTTCGTCGTACTGCAGGAGGGTAGTGGCGCGGGCATCGGAGCGGTCCTGGACGCGGTCAACAAGGAACTGACGAATGGTCAGCGCATCCGCCGGGTTGAAGTAGTGACGGACATCCCGCGGCTGGCCACCGGCAAGGTGGCCCGGGACGAACTCAGGGGACGCCTTGCCGACGCCTGAGCCGCAGGAGTGGCCGCGGCCCCTGTGGGAGATCAGTGAGGGCTGCATCAACTGCGATGTGGCGCGCCAGCTGGCGCCGGAGACGGTGATCGAGGCAGACGCCCGTTCGGTGCTGGTCCGCCAGCCGGCCGATGCGGAGGAACAGCTGGCGCTGGAGCGGGCGGCGGTCGCCTGTCCCGTGCGGGCGATCCGCCGCGGTCCAGGGCACGTCGCGGCAGCGCCCTTCCCCATGCGTCTCGATCGTGAGGTCTATCTCTGCGGGCACAATTCCGCCCGGACCTTCGGAGCCAACGCCTACCTGGTGCGCCGCCCGGAGGGCAATCTGCTGGTGGACACGCCGCGCTGGACATCGGCGATCGCCGCCTCGTACGAGCGGCTGGGCGGCATCTCCCACATCCTGCTGACGCACCGCGACCACACCGCTCACGCCCGGCGGTTCGCGGAGCACTTCGGCGCCCGGGTGTGGATCCATGAGGGTGACGAGGACGCCGCACCCTACGCCGACATGGTGGTGCGGGGCACGGAGCCGGCCGAGGTACTGCCGGGGGTGATGCTGCGGCCCGTGCCCGGCCATACCCGGGGAAGCGTCGTGTACGTGGTGGACGAGCGGTACTGCTTCACCGGGGACACGCTGTACTGGTCGCGGACCGCGCAGGACCTCGAGGTTTTCGAGACGGTGCTCTGGTACTCCCGCCCGGAGCTGGAGGACTCACTGCTGCGTCTGGCCGAGCAGGCACGCTTCAGCTGGGTGCTGCCCGGCCACGGCGACCGGTGTCACCGGCCGGCCGGGGAACTGCACGGGCGGCTGGTGCATCTGGTCGCGCGCATGCGGGAAAGGCCGCCGCAGCCGCTCGACATCGGTGCGGTCGAGTGGTGATCGGCCGGAGCCCTGCCGCGTTCAACCCTTGGTCCGCCACTGGGGGTTGAACCCGCGGATGACGTCGTCGAGCATCCCCTGCAGGCTCTCCAGCTCATTGCGGCCCAGGGCGGAAAGGGCTTGGCGGATGTTGTGGATCTGCAGCGGCAGCGCCTTGGCCAGAGCGGCGCTGCCGCGCGGTGTCAGTACGGCGTAGACGGCCCTCTTGTCCTCAAGAGGCGTCTGACGACTGACGAGTCCGGCGAGTTCCATACGGTCGACGAGTTTGGTCACGCTGGCCTTGGAGACGACCAGGTCGCGGCTGAGCTGGAGCAGCCGCATGCGTGAGCCCTCGGCGCCGTTGAGCCGGGCCAGGACCTCGAACCAGGCGAGGGAGATGCCGTGTTCCTGGGTCAGGGAGCGGTCGAGGGCCTTGGAGACATGGCCGTAGGTGTGCGCCAAGGAGATCCACGCCCGGAATTCCGGGCCGTCGGTTCCGGTCGGGGCGTGGGTCTCGCCGGGGGTGACACCCGCTTCAGTTGACATGCTAACTCTGCCCTGCCTATCCTGGCGTTGCGGTTTCCAGGTTAACTATTTCACGACGAACCGCATTTGTCACGCCCGGTGCATCCCCGTTCTCGGGTGCGCAGGACCGCGAGACCGACCGGCTTCCAGGCACCTCACACCCATCCGTAGTCCATTCGAAATCCAAAGGAGTCGGAGATGGACAGCACCACCTCTCCGGATACGTCCGATACCACCACCGGCCATTTCGGCCGCACCATGACCGTGACCGCCGTCGCCACCTTCATGGTGTCTCTGGACCAGTTGGTCGTCACCACTGCCCTGACGAAGATCCGGGAGCATCTGCACACCGGTCTCGCGGGACTGGAGTGGACGGTCAACGCCTACACCCTCACCTTCGCGGTCTTCCTGCTCACGGCCTCCGCCCTGGCCGAGCGCTTCGGCAGGCGTCGGCTCTTCTTAGCCGGCCTCGCCCTGTTCACCGGGGCGTCGGCGATGGCCGCACTCGCGCCGGACATCGGCGTGCTCATCGCGGCCCGCGCGATCCAGGGGCTGGGGTCGGCCATCGTGCTGCCGCTCACCTTGACCCTGCTCTCCGCCGCGGTCCCGCCGAGTAAGCGCGGAGCCGCCCTCGGCATCTGGGGCGGAGTGGGCGGACTGGGCGTCGCCCTGGGCCCGGTGGTCGGCGGATTCATCACCGAGAGCGCTTCCTGGCAGTGGATCTTCTGGCTGAACGTCCCGATCGGCGTGGTACTGCTCGCGTTGTCCTCGACCTGGCTGACGGAGAGCTTCGGCCCGGCGGCCAGGCTCGACCTTGTGGGCACCGTACTGGCCTGCCTCGGACTGCTCGGCGTCGTGGTGTCGATCATCCGGGGCGACGCGGAGGGCTGGACCAGCGCGCAGACCCTGGGCACGGGCATCGGCGGCCTCGTGGCGCTGGTGGCGTTCGTCGCCTGGGAGTTGCGGACGCCCCACCCGATGCTGCCGATGCGGCTCTTCGCCGGGCGGGCCTTCACCACGGTGAACCTGTTGTCCCTGTTCATGTTCTTCGGAATGTTCGGCTCGATCTTCCTGATCACCCAGTACCTGCAGACCGCTCTCGGATACTCGCCGTTCGGCGCGGGGCTGCGCTTTTTGGCCTGGACCGGTGTGGTGCTCATCGCGGCCCCGCTGGGCGGCGGTCTGTCCGACAAGATCGGCGGCAAGCCGATCATCGTGGCCGGTCTGATGCTGCAGAGCGTGGGTCTGCTCTGGCTGGCCCTGTCCATCACAACAGGTAGCTCGTTCCTGTCCCTGGTGCCCGCGTTCGTCTGCAACGGCTTCGGCATGGGCCTGTACTTCGGTCCGGCGGGCAATGTCGTCATGGGCTCGGTGCGCCGCGATCAGGAGGGAATCGCCTCCGGCGCCAACAACGCGATCCGTGAACTGGGCGGCGTGTTCGGAGTGGCCGTGCTCGCAGCGGTCTTCGCCGGCCACGGCGGCTACGACAGCCGGGAGCACTACGTGCACGGCATGCACGTGGCCCTGTGGGTCGGCTTCGCGTTCGTCGCCCTCGGCGCAGTCACCGCGCTGCTGATGCCCCGTCAGCGCCCGGCGGTCGCACCGGTGGAGGCCGTACCGGCCGCCATTACGTACGAGGCGAGGTCCACGGTCGCCGTCGGCGAGTAGCGCAGTCGCCCACCTACCGGCCCGGGTCCGACGCCTCCCCCGCCGTCGGCCCCGGGCCCCTCTGTGGGCACACGGTTTTCGGCGCACCCCCGTGAGCCCGGCGGAAACAGTCAAGTCCATGCATAGTGAGCCCCAAGCCAAGGAAAAGGTATATCCGCGCGTGATTGTCCTCGTGAATGTCTTCCGGGTCCACGAATCACTCTCCGAATTTGAACGCATATTCACCCATGTTTCCGAATGCATGCGGGCGCAGCCCGGATTCCGGCACCACAGGTTGCTCGGCTCCCAGGACGCGGGCTCGACGTACGTGAACCTCGCGGAGTGGCAGGACGAGCAGTCGCTGCGCGACGCGCTGGCCCGGCCCGAGGTCATCGAACGCCTGCGTCCCCTGGCGGCGTTGGCGACCGGCGAAGCGACGGTCTACCGCCCGGTCCTCGAGCGTTCATCCCTGGAGGCATGACATGCCACCCGCCCAGACCGGCCCGGCGGCCCCGGCGGCCCCGGCGGCCCCGGCGGCCCCGGCGGCCCCGGCGGCCCCGGCGGCCCCGGCGCACAAGGTGCAGGAGATCGAGGAGGGCGTCTACGCCTACCTCCAGCCGGACGGCGGCTGGTGCCTGAACAACGCGGGCATCATCGTGGCCGGTGCGGGGCCCGTACTCGTGGACACCGCGGCCACCGAGGCACGCGCCCGGCACCTGCGGAACGTGGTCGGCGATATCAGCCCGACTCCGGTGGACATCCTCGTGAACACCCACAGCCACGGCGACCACACTTTCGGCAACCACCTCTTCGGGCACGCCACGGTGGTCGCACACCGAAGAGCCGCTGCCGAGATGGCCGAGCACGGCCTGGCCCTGACGGCACTGTGGCCCGATGTGCGGTGGGGGCACGTGGAGGCAGGCGCCCCCGAGGTCGTCTTCGATGACCGCATGACCCTGCCGGCGGCCGGATTCCGGATCGAGCTGCTCCACCTGGGTCCGGGGCACACGGCGGGTGACGCGGTCGTCTGGCTTCCCGGCCAGCGCGTGCTGTTCACCGGCGACCTGGTCTTCTCCGGCGCTACACCGTTCACGCTGATGGGCTCGGTGGCGGGAACCTTGCGGGTGCTCGACCGGCTACGGGCCCTGGAACCGATGGTGGTGGTGCCCGGGCACGGACCGGTCGGCGGCCCCGAACTGCTGGATGCCGACGCCGGCTACCTGCGATGGGTGCGCGAACTCGCGCGCCAGGGTATCGCCGAGAAACTGGCCCCCCTGCCCCTCGCCCGGGCGACGGACCTGGGGCACTACGCCCAACTCCTCGACAGCGAACGCCTGGTGGGCAATCTGTTCCGAGCGTACGCGGAGGAGCACGGCGCCGAGCCGGCCGCGCCCTTGGACGTCCCGGCCGTGTTCGGGGAGATCGTCGACTACTGCGGGGCCCCTCCACACTGTGCCGCATGACCGCGGTGCGCCCCACCCCATCACCCGCCCGCCCGCCCGCCGGCACTCGACGATGAGTGCAAGGAGCCGCCCAGTGCCCGCAACCCCTGCACCCGCCCCAGCCCCCCGCGGCCGCCGCCGGGAAGCCGAACGCAACGACGAACGGCTGATCGCCGCCGCCCACGAGGCGCTCTCGGAGGTCGGCTGGAGCGTCTCGGTGACCGAGATCGCCAAACGTGCCGGCATCGGTATGGGCAGCTTTTACCGCCGTTACCGGGGAAAGGTGCCGCTGGCCCAGCACGTACGGGTCGTCAGCATGGAGCGCCTCGCCGACGCCGCCCGGGCGGCCGCCGAGGAGCCGGACGGCTGGGAGGCGCTGGTCCGTTTCATGCGCGACGCCGTGAGCGGACCGGCCGGCACGCTACTGCCGCTGATCGGCGGCATCCTGCCCGCCACCCGGGCGGTCGACCAGGCGTCGGCCCGGCTGTACGACGCCGTTGACGCCCTCCTGGAACGCCCCCGGGCGCAAGGAGTGCTGCGGCAGGGAGTCGGCGCGGCTGATCTCGTACTGCTGGTGGTGCACCTCAGAACCCGGCTCCCCGGCCGGCCCGAACGCATCTGCCAACTGCGGCTGCGCTACCTGCACATGGCTTTGGAGGGAATGCGATCAGCGCCCGGCACACAGCGCATGACGCTGCCCCAGCCCTCCCCCGACTGGGAGGAGCTGCATCTGCTGTGGGACAAGCAGCCCGATCCGCGAGCGGGCCGGGACGAGGAGAACCAGGGATGATCTGCCTCGCCGCCTCGCGCGGTGCCACCGCCGCCCTGGTGCTGGCCCAGACGCTGGCCGTGCTCTACACCACCGGCTTCGTCTGGACGCTGCAGCTGATGGACTACCCCATGGTGGCCAGGCTCCGGCAAGGCGCGTCGGAGTCGTACATGGCCGCTCACAACCAGATGTTCTGGCGGGTCCTCGCCCCCGGCCTGCTGGTGGCCGGCCTGACGTCACTACTGCTCGTGGTGGCCAGGAGCGACGCGGTCCCGCTCTGGGCGGCGCTGCTGTCCGTGGCACTCCTGGTCCTGATCATGGTTCTCTCCGGCGCCGTTGCCACGCCCGACCGGGTCGCTCTCGCCGAGCGCTTCTCGGCGTCCGTCCATGCCCATCTGCTCGGTGTGAGCTGGGTGCGCACGACGGCCTTCACGACCTGGAGCGCCCTGGACACTTGGCTGGTCTGGAAGTTCATGCGCTGAGCGCACCCACCTGCCCCTACCTACCTACCCCTGTGGCCTGCGACTCTGTCGCAGGCCACAGGCCTGCCCCCGGACGCTCGCGCACGTAGCGGTGGTGGATCGAAAGTCCTTGGCCCGTCCTTGAGCGGACCTTGAGGCCGCCTCGAGAGCGTGTACTCAGCCGGTTCGGCCTTCCCGCCGACGGCAGCTCCACGATCTGTGTCCCTGTGCGCTCCGGCAGCCGGCAGTCCGGCCGTGATGCGAGGGGACCCCCTTTTACGAAAGGCAGCCGACATGTCAGCGACAGACCCTGGCGCATACCGCGCAGCGGAGCCGGGGCGCGAGCCCACAACCCCCCGCCGGGTGGTCATCACCGGCATCGGCGTGGTGGCACCCGGCGGCACGGGTACCAAAGCGTTCTGGGACCTCATCACGTCGGGGCGCACAGCGACCGGACGCATCTCCTTCTTCGACCCCTCGCCGTTTCGCTCGCAGATCGCGGCCGAGTGCGACTTCGACCCGGCGCTCCACGGACTGACGCCGCGTGAGATCCGCCGTATGGACCGGGCGACTCAGTTCGCGGTGGTCGCCGCCGGCGAGGCGGTGCAGGACAGCGGCCTCGACTTCCAGGGCCCCGATCCGGCCCGGATCGGGGTCACCATCGGCAGCGCGGTCGGCGCGACCATGGGGCTGGAGGAGGAGTACGTCGTCCTCAGCGACAGCGGGCGCAAGTGGGTCGTCGACGCCCAATACGGAGTGCCGCACCTGTACGGGCACTTCGTGCCCAGCAGCATCGCATCCGAGGTCGCCCGGTCCGTGGGCGCCGAGGGCCCCGCGGCCGTTGTCTCGGCCGGTTGCACCTCCGGCATCGACTCGGTCGGATACGCCCGCGAGCTGATCGCCGAGGGAAGCGCCGACATCGTCGTCACCGGTGCCACCGATGCCCCGATTTCGCCGATCGCGGTTGCCTGCTTCGACGCCATCAAGGCGACCTCGCCGCGCAACGACGACGCGCAGCACGCCTCCCGGCCGTTCGACAAGAGCCGCAACGGCTTTGTGCTCGGCGAGGGTGCGGCGGTCTTCGTCCTGGAGGAGTACGAGCACGCCCGGCGGCGCGGCGCACACATCTACACCGAGATCGCGGGCTTCGCGTCCCGCTGCAACGCCTTTCACATGACCGGACTGCGACCTGACGGGCGGGAGATGGCCGTTGCCATCGAGGCCGCGTTGGCCGAGGCCCGGATGAACGCGCAGGAGGTGAACTACATCAACGCGCACGGCTCCGGCACCAAGCAGAACGACCGCCACGAGACAGCCGCGTTCAAGCGCAGCCTCGGCCGGCACGCGTACGACGTGCCGGTCAGTTCGATCAAGTCGATGATCGGCCACTCCCTCGGCGCGATCGGCTCCATCGAGATCGCCGCCTGCGCGCTGGCAATCGAGCACGCGGTGGTGCCGCCCACCGCGAACCTGAATACCCCCGATCCGGAGTGCGACCTCGACTACGTACCCCATACCGCCCGCGAACAGCGAGTGGACACCGCGCTCACCGTCGGCAGTGGATTCGGCGGATTCCAGAGCGCCATGGTGCTGACCCGGCCCTCGGAGAGGAAGACGGCATGAGCGAG
Organism: Streptomyces sp. NBC_00344; assembly: GCF_036088315.1. NCBI lineage: Bacteria > Bacillati > Actinomycetota > Actinomycetes > Kitasatosporales > Streptomycetaceae > Streptomyces > Streptomyces sp. NBC_00344. The sequence goes on from NZ_CP107996.1 coordinate 136,499, forward strand.
TCCGTAGCGGTGACAGGTATCGGCGTGATCGCGCCGAACGGCCTGGGCACCGATGAGTTCTGGACCGCGACGCAGAAGGGCATCAGCGGCATCGACCGGATCAGCCGCTATGACCCCAGCGCTTACCCGACCCGGCTCGCCGGAGAGGTGAAGGACTTCGAGGGGGGCGAACACCTCGCGAACCGGCTGCTGCCGCAGACCGACCGGATGACCCAGATGGCCCTCGTGGCCTCGGACTGGGCGCTCGCCGACGCGGGCCTGGACCCGGCGACACTGCCGGAGTTCGGCATGGGCGTGGTGACGGCCAGTGCCTCCGGCGGCTTCGAGTTCGCCCAGAAGGAACTGCAGAAGCTGTGGAGCAAGGGCCCCGGGTACGTCAGCGCCTACCAGTCGTTCGCGTGGTTCTACGCCGTCAACACCGGCCAGATCTCCATCCGGCACGGCATGCGCGGCCCGAGCGGTGTCCTGGTCACCGACCAGGCCGGCGGCCTGGACGCACTCGGCCACGCACGGCGGCACATCCGCAAGGGCACCGGCGTGGTGCTGTCCGACGGGATGGACGCCTCCCTGTCGCCGTGGGGCCTGGTCTCCCAGCTGACCACCGGGCGTCTGAGTCCGACCGCCGATCCCGAGCGTGCCTACGCGCCGTTCGACACGTCCGCGGACGGCTACCTGCCCGGCGAGGGCGGCGCGATCCTGGTGCTGGAGCGTGAGTCCGGGGCTCGGGAGCGGGGCGCCCGGATCTACGGCACGATCACCGGCTACGGTGCCACGTTCGACCCCAGGCCCGGCTCCGGCCGCGAGCCGGGCCTGCGCCGGGCCATCGAAACGGCTCTGGCCGATGCCCAGGTGGCGCCGGCGGACATCGACGTCGTCTTCGCGGACGCTTCCGGAGTACGCGAGCTGGACCGGATCGAGGCCGCGGCCCTGAGCGCGGTGTTCGGGCCGCGAGCGGTGCCGGTCACCGCCCCCAAGACCATGACCGGCCGCCTCTACTCCGGCGCGGCATCCCTGGACGCGGCGACGGCCCTGCTCGCCATGCGGGACGGTGTGGTCCCGCCCACCCTACGCGTCACCGACCAGGCAGCGGACTGCGCGATCGACCTGGTCCGGGGCGCCGCACGCGAGATGCCCGTGCACCACGCGCTGGTGGTCGCCCGCGGCCACGGCGGATTCAACGCCGCCCTGGTGCTGCGCGCCCCCGACGCCGGCTGACAACCAGCCTCCGCCCGTGTTCCGGCATCTCGCACCTGCCTGACGTATCTGCCCGACATATCCGCCAGCCGACATGAGGACACCACCATGACCGCACGTGAACTGACCATCGCCGACCTGACCCGCATCCTGCGCGAGTGTGCCGGTGAGGATGAGGGCGTCGACCTCGACGGGAACATTCTGGACACCCTGTTCGCCGACCTCGGCTACGACTCCCTGGCCCTGCTGGAGGCCTCCAGCAGCATCGAGCGCGAAGCCGGCGTCAAACTCTCCGACGACGCCGTGAGCGAGGCCCGGACGCCGCGTCTGCTGCTGGCCGCTGTCAACGCGGGGATACCGGCCACCGCTTCGGCTTCGGCCGCGTGAGCCGCGGGCCTGCCGCACCCGACGTGGCAGGCCCGCGCCACCGGCCCTTGCACACACCCTCATCGACACCAGACAGAGAGAGCAAGGCATGGCATACGAAAGCGCCGCGACCGCCATCGTCACCGGTGGCACCAGCGGAATCGGACACGCAGTCACCGAGAGCCTGGCCGCCACCGGCGCCAAGGTCTTCATCTGCGCCCGCAGCGCGCAGGACCTCGACGTCACCATCAAGGATCTGCGCGAACGCGGACTCGAGGTGGACGGCACAACCTGCGATGTCCGCTCACGGCAGGAGGTGCGTGCCTTCGTCGAGGCCGCCGTCGCGCGTTACGGCGCCATCGACATCCTCGTCAACAACGCGGGCCGCAGCGGCGGCGGCGTCACCGCCGACCTCGACGACGACACCTGGTACGACGTCATGGACACCAACCTCAACAGCGTGTTCCTGCTGACACGCGAGGTACTCACCACCGGCCGCATGCGGGAGACGACACGAGGCCGCATCATCAACATCGCCTCGACGGGCGGCAAGCAGGGCGTCGTCCTCGGGGCGCCCTACTCGGCGTCCAAGCACGGCGTCATCGGATTCACCAAAGCGCTGGGTCTCGAACTCGCGAAGTCCAAGATCACCGTGAACGCGGTCTGCCCCGGTTACGTCGAGACACCCATGGCGCAGCAGGTGCGCGCCAACTACGCGCGGATCTGGGAAACCGGCGAACAGGCGGTCCTGGAACGCTTCGAGACCAAGATCCCGCTGGGCCGCTACTCCACCCCGCAGGAAGTGGCCGGCCTGGTCGGCTATCTCGTCACGGACCTCGCAGCCTCGATCACCGCCCAGGCGCTCAACGTCTGCGGCGGGCTCGGGAACTACTGATGCCGACCGACACCTGCCACCACCCGACGACAAGGAGCCGAGTGCGATGAACGAAGTACGGCACACCATCACCGTCGCGGCAGCGCCGGAGACCCTCTACACACTCCTCGCCGACGCCACCCGGTGGCCGGTCGACTTCCGTCCCACCGTCCACGTGGAACAACTGGAGCGGCCGGAACAGGACGGCGGAAGCGAGCGCATACGGATCTGGGCACTGGCCGGCGACACGGTCAAGACGTGGACCTCCCACCGCGAACTGGACCCCCAGGGGCTGCGCATCACCTTCCGCCAGGAAGTCTCCCAGCCGCCTGTCGCGGCGATGTCGGGCGCATGGAGGCTCACCGCGCTCGCCGACGGCGGCACCGAGATCGCTCTCGACCACCGTTACCGGGCGATCGACGACGACCCTGCGACGCTGGCCTGGATCGCCGGCGTGACGGACCGCAACAGCCGCGCCGAGCTGGCGAACCTGAAGGCGTCGGCCGAGCAGGCGGATACGCGGGCGGCGGGCCGGCTGACCTTCGAGGACACCATCATGGTGGAGGGCGGCCGGTCGGCGGACGCATACGCCTTCCTCTACGAGGCGTCACGGTGGCCCGACCGGCTGCCGCACGTCTCCCGGATGGACCTGACGGAGGACGAAGAGGGCGTCCAGACCATGGAGATGGACACCATCACCGCGGCAGGCGACCGGCACACGACCAAGTCCGTTCGGGTCTGCTTCGATGGCGAACGCATCGTCTACAAACAGACGGTGCTACCGCCGCTGCTGAGCGCCCACACCGGTCAGTGGCGAGTGAGGGCCGTCGACGGCGGCGTCACCATCACCTCGGAGCACACCGTGGTGATCGACCCTGCCGCCGTGACAAGCGTCCTGGGCGACGGGGCGAGTGTGGCCGGCGCCCTCGAGTTCGCACGCAACGCACTCACCGGCAACAGCCGGATCACCCTGGAGCATGCCAAGGCGTTCGCCCAGGGCAACCTGGCCCCCGCGCCCGGCAGCTGAACGCGGCTCATGAAAAGCGCCGTCGCCGTCCGCTGGGCGTACGCCGGGACCGACCCGCGCTCCCAGGCCCGGAACCTGCTGCGGACAACCGCCGCGAAAGCCTGCGCTGCCCGCCCGGCCGATGTGCGGATCGGGCGGGCGGTTTCGGGACGACCGGAGCTGCTGGGGGCCGCCGCCGGGCTGTGCGCCAGCGTCAGCCACACCCGCGGGGTCGTCGCGGTCGCGGTCACCGAGCCGCACGCGGAGCTCCTTGGCATCGGGGTCGACGTGGAGGCCATACGCCCGCTCGACGCGGTGACGCTCGCCGAGCGGTGGTTCACCTGCGGTGAGGCGTCGTGGCTCCTGGCCCTGCCGTCCGCCCTTCGCCACGTCGGCCTGCTGGACCTGTGGACACGCAAGGAGTCGGCGGGCAAGGCGGTCGGCCTGGGACTCGCCGGCGGCGGACTGCGCAGACCTGTGGGAAGCCCGCCACCGGGCACCGCCCCCGGCGCCTCCCGGCAGCTGACACCGCTGCCCGGCAACCGGGATCTGGCGGGCGCCGTCCTGCCCGGCCCGCCCGGCTACGTACTTGCCTGCGCCGTCCACGGCCCCGCTGCCGTGACCACGACCGCCCATGTCACGAAAGACCGGCCGGCGCCGCCCGTCGGCGATCCCCACCATCCATGCGATCCACGCAAAGAGAGTGAGCATGATGCCAACCGCTGAGGACACCGCCGCCCATCACCAGCTGACCGAACTACGCGAGATCAAGGAAGCGGTGCGCCAGGGACCGGACCCGGAAGCCACCGAACGCCAGCACGCCAAGGGCAAACTCACCGCCTACGAGCGCATCGAACTGCTGCTGGACGACGGCTCGTTCACCGAGATCGAGGCACTGCGCAGGCACCGCGCCACCGGCTTCGGCCTGGAGCGACGGCGGCCTCGCACCGACGGAGTGGTGACCGGCTGGGGCACGGTGCACGGCCGCACCGTCTTCGTGTACGCGCACGACTTCCGGATCTTCGGAGGCGCGCTGGGCGAGGCCCACGCCACGAAGATCCACAAGATCATGGACATGGCCATCGCGGCCGGTGCGCCGCTGGTGTCCCTGAACGACGGCGCCGGCGCCCGTATCCAGGAGGGCGTCTCGGCGCTGGCCGGCTACGGCGGCATCTTCCAGCGCAACACCCGGGCCTCCGGTGTCATCCCGCAGATCAGCGTGATGCTCGGCCCGTGCGCGGGCGGCGCGGCCTACAGCCCCGCCCTCACCGACTTCGTCCTCATGGTCCGCGAGACCTCACAGATGTTCATCACGGGCCCGGACGTGGTCCGCGCGGTCACCGGTGAGGAGATCACCCAGAACGCCCTGGGCGGCGCCGATGTGCACGCGGCCCTCTCCGGTGTGGCACACGCCGCCTACGACGACGAGGAGTCCTGCCTGGAGGACGTCCGCTTCCTCCTGTCACTCCTGCCCGCCAACAACCGTGAACTCGCGCCTGCCGAAACCGGTTCGGATCCTGCCGACCGACGCACCGACGCCCTGTACGACCTCGTGCCGCGCGACCCCAACCGTGCCTACGACATGCGCACGGTGATCGAGGAGATCGTCGACGACGGTGAGTTCTTCGAAGTCCATTCCGCCTGGTCCACCAACATCCTGTGCGTGCTCGCCCGCCTCGACGGCCATGTGGTCGCCATCGTCGCCAACCAGCCCTCCTCGCTCGCGGGAGTACTGGACATCGGAGCGTCGGAGAAAGGCGCCCGCTTCATCCAGTGGTGCGACGCGTTCAGCATCCCCCTGGTCTCCCTCGTCGACGTACCCGGATTTCTGCCCGGCGTGAGCCAGGAGCACGGCGGCGTCATCCGACACGGCGCGAAGTTGCTCTACGCGTACTGCAACGCCACTGTCCCGCGTATCCAGTTGATCCTGCGCAAGGCATACGGCGGGGCGTACATCGTCATGGACTCCCGGTCCATCGGAGCGGACATCTCGTTGGCCTGGCCGTCGAACGAGATCGCGGTGATGGGCGCGGAAGGTGCGGCGAACGTGATCTTCCGGCGTGAGATCGAGGCCGCCTCCGACCCGCAAGCGGTACGGCAGCAGAAAATCAAGGAATACCAGACGGAACTCATGCACCCCTACTACGCAGCGGAGCGAGGGCTGGTGGACGACGTCATCGACCCGGGCGACACCAGATCCTGCCTCATCCGTTCCCTCACCATGCTGCGCAGCAAGCACGCCGATCTGCCGTCGCGCAAACACGGCAATCCCCCGCTGTGACGCCGGACGGTCACGACCGCATCCGCGTACTGCACGGAAATCCCAGCAACGAGGACCTCGCCGTACTTCTGGTCGTACTGCACGCCACCGCACAGCGCCCCACCGCGACCCCGGACCGCTCCCCCACCCCGAAGGCCGACTGGGCGGATCGTCGGCAGGGCCCGAACCCGCCGGCCGGTTCGTGGAGAACCGCACCATGAGGAACACACGCGGAAACCCGCGGGCCGGTGGCGGGGCCGGCCGCGGGCACCCCGGAAGTGTGTATCGCGCCCAGCAGGGGCGCCAGCTGACTGACATCGTGACGGATTCCGCTGGTCAGGGGCATCGCCAGGCAGGAATCGTGCGGGCCGGAGCATCCCGGCCCGCACCGCTCGTGCACGCCGGGATAGCCGCCTCACGAGTACGGCGGCGGACACGCGTCCGGATCGGGATACCTTCGCTGTCCACGCGGCTCACGAAGCCCATGTCCTGGACGCACTCACCCCGGCAGCGACGCACCCGGCAGGGCGCGCGGCGAGGTGCTCATGGCAGCAACAGAACCGGGGCAGACGCGGTACAGCGGGAATTACGGCTTCCTGCCGCAGGACACGGACCTCGCTCGAACTTGCCGGACGCGGGCCTGAGGTCACCGGCCCGCCACCGCAGACAGTGCGGGACCAGGGGCACGGCCGCCGGGCGGCAAAGAACCGATCGCCCTCCAAGCCGACAGGACGCCGGCCCTTGGAGACTGCTCGCCTACGCCGCAGCCTTGCGCCGCAGCTGGGGGGCAGCACCGGAGAGAATCTGCTGATGAATATTCTGAACGTTCGATGACGGCGCTATTCCCAGTTCCGCCCGCAGCGTCTTGTGCAGTTTCCGGAATGTTTCGAGCGCTTGCGCCGGACGCCCGGAACGACAGAGAGAAATCATGAGAAGAGAATGGATGTGCTCATGAAGAGGATCCTGAATCGCCAGGCCGGATAGTTCGCCAATCAACTGATGATGATGACCCAGGTGCAAATCGGCTTCTATCCGCTGCTCGAGCACGACCGTACGGGCCTCTTCCAAGGCGGTGCGATGGGCCAGAAGCTGCGGCCCGACCTGGACGTCCGCCAGAGCAGGACCGCGCCACATCTGCAGGGCCCTCCCTAACGACACCCTCGCACTCCGATAGTCGCCCCCCGCCAGTTCATGGCGCCCCTGCTCCGAGTGCCGGGCGAACGAATCGGCGTCCTGAACCCCGTCCTGGCCCGGCGACAGCTGATAGCCCCACCCCGTGTACGGCAACACGTTCCGGGACACTTCCTCGGTGCTGACCTGCAACGTCGCGGCGAGTGAACGTCTCAGCAGAACAATGTAGGTCTGCACCACGGTCAAGGCGCTGGCCGGCGGACCGTGCTCCCACAGATCGTCCACCAAGAGCCCCACCGGCACGATATGACCGGCACGCGCAGCGAGCAGAGCAAGCAACTGGCGAGGCTTCGGCGCGGACGGCGCCGCTTCACGCCCAGCCGATCCGACGGTGAGAGGCCCGAGAATCCCGATGTCCATGCTTCCCCCTGGTTCTGCGCCCATGACGCGACGCGTCGGCATCGAACCCCGGAGGAACCATCCGCACTGACCCTCCCCCGAGCGATCAATTGAACAATACGATAGTTAACGTGTCACCTGTCAAGGCGAATCGGTGTGTTATTACTCCGATTGACTTCCGGTGGAGCCCATTCCGCATTACCTTCCTTTGCGCAATACATACCGGTAATCAGAAGCCCCGGCACCACAACCCCCACACCACACCACCGACCACGAACACAACCCGGCGCGCGCGACACACCACCCCCAATCCACCCCGCAAACCAGGCAAAGAGCCCCCCCCCCCCCCCCCCACCCCCCCCCACCACCAGCACCCGCCGTGACAGCCAACGGCCCAACGGGTTCGCATGCGGCCGGTGCTGGAGTCAGGATGTCCCGAAGGGCTGACGATCAGCACTGCCAGGGCAGTAGCCGATACAGACGGTGCCACGATCCGGGCGGGGCCAGCACTCGCAGCCACGGGAACCGCCGCGGCAGGGGCATGAGAAACGGCACCGCTGCGCTACCGGTCGTGAAGGGCGGCGCCGGGCTCGCCGACGTGGCTGCGGTCCCCGCGGAACGCCCCCGGCGTCTCGCCCGTGCGGAGACGGAAGAACTTCGTGAAGTCGCTCGCGTCGGCGAACCCGAGGCGTCCCGCGACGTCCTTCGCGGGCAGGCCGCTGTGCCACAGAAGACGCTTGGCCTCGAGCAGCACCCGGTCGTCGACATACTGCTTCGCCGTCCGGCCGGTGACGGTGAAGGCCGCACGGGTCAGCGTGCGCGGACTGTAGCCGAGCGCCGCCGCGTAGTCTTCGACTCGGCGGGTCAGCGCGTGGTCCCGCTCAACGGCCGCGTGGAAGCGGCGGAAGGTGTCCGACGCGGCGATCGGGCCCGGCGCCGCTTCGCGGACCGTCGCGAGACGCACCAGCAGCACGGACAGCAGGGCACGCAGGACCTCGGTGTGGAACTCCAGCGGCAGGGACGCCATCTGCCCGTACTCGTAGGCGAGATGCTCCAGGGCCCTGCGCAGCCCCTCGGCCTGCGGGCCATCGGGGGTGAACGGCCGCTGCTCGTACGGCGGATCCATGTGCGCGGCTGACACGGTCGCGGGCGGCAGAAATCCCGGCTGGAACAGAACGATCACCCCGTCCGCCTCGACGAGGTCCGCACCGAACCGCTGCACCTGGCCCGGCCGGATCCACAGCCACGAGCCGGGCCTCAGCTCGTGCTCGATGAAGTCCACCCACACCCGAAGGGGCCGGGTGCGGGCGCCGATCACCTGGTGGAATGCGGGCCGCAGCGGCGTGTACGGGTCGTTGCCATGACTGCGGGAGCGTTGGTACAGGTCGGCGAGCTCCATCACCTCGACCCCGGCCGGCGCGCCCACGGTCGGTGTGTACGCCAGGTCCCTGACGTCGGCGTGTCCTGGAGAGTGTCCGTTTTTCCCCATCGTGAGTCCCGAGGGTACCGCTGCCGCGCCCGAACCGCCTCCTAGCGTGAAAGCACAGGTCAGCAACATGCGAGGAGCGGTCCGGTGCGGTTGGTCGTGGGAATGACAGGGGCGACGGGCGCCCCCTTCGGTGTCCGTCTTCTGGAGCATCTGCGGAAGCTGCCGGACGTGGAGACGCATCTGGTGCTCTCCCGCTGGGCCCGCACCACGATCGAATTGGAGACCGGACTGACCGTGGCCGAGGTGTCGGCCCTCGCCGATGTCACGCACCACCCCGACGACCAGGGCGCCGCCATCTCCTCCGGTTCGTTCCGGACCGACGGCATGGTGATCGTGCCGTGCTCCATGAAGACCCTCGCGGGGATCAGGACGGGATACGCGGACGGGCTCGTGGCTCGCGCCGCCGACGTGATCCTCAAGGAGCGGCGCAAGCTCGTCCTTGTCCCGCGCGAGACACCGCTGAGTGAGATCCATCTGCAGAACATGCTCGAACTGTCCCGTATGGGAGTGCAGTTGGTGCCGCCGATGCCCGCCTTCTACAACAATCCGCGGACCGTCGACGACATTGTCGACCACGTCACCGCCCGCGTGCTCGACCAGTTCGACCTGCCCGCCCCCGCCGCCCGGCGCTGGGCAGGTATGCGTGCGGCCCGTGCCGGTCAACGTGACGTCGCCTGAACTCCCCTGCCACGCAAAGGAATGACCCATGCCCCACGACGATCTGCGCAGCTTCCTGGACACCCTGGAAAAGGAGGGACAGCTTCTGCGCATCACCGATGAGGTGCTGCCCGAGCCCGATCTCGCGGCTGCCGCCAACGCGACCGGACGCATCGGCGAGAACGCCCCCGCCCTCCACTTCGACAACGTCAAGGGCTTCACCAACGCCCGTATCGCGATGAACGTGCACGGCTCCTGGGCCAACCACGCCCTGGCGCTCGGTCTGCCGAAGAACACCCCGGTCAAAGAGCAGGTGGAGGAGTTCGCCCGGCGCTGGGACGCCTTCCCCGTCGCGCCCGAGCGCCGGGTGGACGCGCCGTGGCGCGCGAACACCCAGGAGGGCGACGACGTCGACCTCTTCTCCGTGCTGCCGCTGTTCCGTCTCAACGACGGCGATGGCGGCTTCTACCTCGACAAGGCCGCCGTCGTCTCCCGTGACCCCGATGACCCCGACGACTTCGGCAAGCAGAACGTCGGCACCTACCGCATTGAGGTCATCGGCCCGAACCGGCTCGCGCTGCAGCCGGTCCCCATGCACGACGTCGCCCAGCACCTGCGTAAGGCCGAGGAAGTGAGCGAGGACCTGCCCATCGCCATCACCCTCGGCAACGACCCCGTGATGGCGATCGTCGCCGGGATGCCGATGGCTTACGACCAGAGCGAATACGAGATGGCCGGCGCGCTGCGCGGGGCGCCCGCCCCGATCGCCACCGCGCCGCTCACCGGCTTCGACGTGCCATGGGGCAGCGAGGTCGTCATCGAGGGCGTCATCGAATCCCGGAAGCGGCAGATCGAGGGCCCGTTCGGGGAGTTCACCGGCCACTACTCGGGCGGCCGCCGGATGCCGGTCATCCGTGTCGACCGCGTCTCGTACCGCACCGACCCCGTCTTCGAGTCGCTCTACCTGGGCATGCCGTGGAGCGAGGTCGACTACCTCGTCGGGCCCAACACGTGCGTACCGCTGCTCAAGCAGCTGCGTGCCGAGTTCCCCGAGGTGAAGGCGGTCAACGCCATGTACACGCACGGCCTGATGGTGATCGTCTCCACGGCCAAGCGGTACGGCGGGTTCGCCAAGGCAGTCGGGATGCGGGCCATGACGACGGCGCACGGGCTCGGCTACGTATCCCAGGTGATCCTCGTCGACGAGGACGTCGACCCGTTCAACCTGCCGCAGGTCATGTGGGCGATGTCCGCCAAGGTCAACCCCAAGGACGACGTCGTCATCATTCCCAATCTGTCGGTCGTCGAACTCGCGCCCGCCGCCGAGCCTGCCGGCATCACCAGCAAGATGATCATCGATGCCACGACACCGGTCGCGCCCGACGTCCGTGGCAACTTCTCCACCCCGGCCAAGGACTTGCCGGAGACCGCCGCGTGGGCGGCCCGGCTGCAGCGCCTGATCGCCGACCGCCACTGACGCCCACCGTCATACGCCGAAAGGACTACTCCTGTGAATGACCTGCCCGCCGAGTGCCCCCGCTGTGCCTTTGCGGTGCTCACCCGCCTCGCCACATCGCCTGTCCCCGGGGTGTGGGACGTGCTCCAGTGCGGACGCTGCCTCTACACCTGGCGCACCAGTGAACCCGCCCGCCGAACCCGTCGTGACGCCTACCCGGAGAGCTTCAAACTGACCGAGGCCGACATCGCGAACGCGATCGAGGTGCCCGCGGTCCCACCGCTGCGCAGCCACGGCTGACCATTGCCGGAGCCGGCACCGAACGTCTTCACGTCGTCCCTCCAGAGCCGTCTCAACGCGGAAGTCCGGGACAAGCCCGCCGGCTACCGCACGGTGTCACGCTGAGGGACCGCCCACCCGTCGTCCACGGGCCGCTCGGCCGAACCGGGGTCCCGACCGGATACGGTGCGAGTGCCGATCCGGTTGCCACCCAGCCTGCACCCGAACAGCGAAGGGCAGCCGGCGGCGCGGACGCGCGGACGATCGGGGAGTGCACGTCGCGCATGCCCGAGGGGCGGCGGGCGGTCGCTGCCCCGCATGCGGTACGAAGACCGGTGTGAACGAACAGACTCAGCCCGCGACGCTTCGCGTGTTCATTGCCCTCGCCCCACCCGACCGAGCGAAAGACGAACTGGCCCGGGAGCTGGGCACCGCCTATGGCACACACCCGCACATGCGGTGGAACCGTATCGAGGACTGGCACATCACCCTGGCGTTCCTCGGGGAGCTACCGGCCGGCACCGTTCCCCTCCTGCGCCCGCCGCTCGCCGAGATCGCAGCATCCCACCGACCACCCCGCCTGGCGCTGCACGGCAGCGGAACCTTCGACGAGCGGGTGCTGTGGAGCGGAATCGAGGGAGACCTCGACGAACTGCACATGCTGGCCGCCGACGTGCGAACCGCAGCCCAGAGCTGCGGCGTCGCCTTCGAGAACCGTCCCCTGCGCCCCCACCTGACGTTGGCCCGTGCCCGCCGAGGCGATCGGACCTCGGCAGTGGAGATCGCCGCAGGGTTCACCGCATTCACCGGTCACCGATGGTCTGCCGAACGGCTGCATCTGGTCGGCAGCAACGCCGGCCGCAGCAGTGGACCGATCCACTACCGCGACATCGAGGCCTGGCCGCTCGGCAGCGGGAACCGCACAGGACCTTGAACGAACCGACCAGGGGGACCGACAAGCCGTACGGGGCCGACAAGCCGTACCCGACCGGCAGAAATCCCCCCGGCGTGGTCGTCGATCCCCTGCGCGACCCCATCGGCCAGAGGCTCCGCACAGGCGGTGCCTCTGGCGCGTACCGAGCGGCGCCGGCAACGACATGAGGGACGCCGATGGGCCGGGCCACATCGAGCTGCGTGACCTGGGAGCCTCCCGCATCGGGCTGGAGCGACAGGTCCCACGGCTGCACCGACGCCTTCGCGGAGGACGACCTCCATGACGGCCACCCGCACGTCGCCGGCGAGGACGCTCGCTCATCTGCCGGCGACGCTCAGCCTTCCGTCCCGCCGGGGAATCCCCCGGACCACAACCTGATACGGAGGTCTCAGATCAGTTCGGGCTGCGGTTTCGCGATGTGCGATTCCGGTTGCTGCGCCGGTGCGGCGTTCACGTCCCACAGCTTGGCGATCCGCACGTAGCCGTGGACCACGGAGGCCATCGCCAGTACAAGAAGTGGACCGGACACCCACGGATGGCCGGCCATCTCCTTCGGCAGATAGCGATACGACACCAGGAGCGCGGCGAAGATCGTCGTGCCGTAGGCGACCAGCCGGATGCGTGACCGGTCCCAGCCACGGTCGAGCGAGCGCATCGCCGCCTCGACCGTGAACGCGAACACGACGCCGGCAACGAGATCCACGCCGTAGTGGTAGCCGAATCCCAGCGTCGCGCCGAGCGTGGCAATCAGCCAGAACGTGCCTGCGTGTCGCAGAAGGCGTGGGCCCTTGCGGGAGTGGATGAAGATCGTGGTCGCCCACGCCGTGTGCAGGCTGGGCATGCAGTTGCGAGGGGTGATCTCGTCGAACGGTATCCGGTGCGGGGTATGGATCGGCGGAGGGGTGTTCGGCCACAGGTTGGTCACCGCCCAGTGCCCGCCGTCGGCGCCATAGGCGAACACCGGCCCGACCACCGGGAAGATCATGTAGATGCCCGGCCCGAGCAGGCCAATGACCAGAAAGGTGCGCACCAGATGATGGCCCGGGAAGCGGCGTTCGACCGCAACGTTACGCAGCTGGTACAGCGCGACGATGGCCGCTGCCAGCGGGAGCTGACCGTAGACGCCTTGGAGCACATGGGCGCCGATCGGGCCGCTGGCCTCGACGATCCGGCCTGCCAGCCATGACGGGTTGCCCAGCGCGTGATCGGCGGTTGCCACGTACTGGTCGAGCACCGCCGGGCGGGTCTTCGACGTGATCAGCAGCCAGGTGTCGCCGGTCTTGTGGCCGGCCACCAGCAGGAGGCCCAGCCCGACACCCTTCAGCAGCAGGACGCGTTCCCTGCCGGTGCGGCGTGTGATGGCGATGACCGCATAGCCCAGAATCACCCACAACGCGCCATTGCCGAAGCTCATCCTGGCGTCGGCCGCCCACCGCACCAGCCAGAAGGCGACGTCGATGCCGATCGCGGCGCCGGCCGCGATGAACCGTTGCCGCCAGGTGAGCACCACCATCATCAACGCCAGGCCGGCGTACAGCAGGGGTCCCGAATGGGGGGCGAATATCACCTCACGCGCCTGGTTGGTGATCGGCCCCGGCAGGCCGTAGCGACGCGCGGCAATCTCCAGCGTGATGAGGAATCCGAGGACCGCCACACCCGCCGTGGCCCACAGCATCACCCGTGGTTGACGCCACGCGGCGAACGCAACTCTGCAGTTCATTCGCGATATGAGAGATATCAACTGTTTGGTCGCCTTGTTGGATTTTTTGACTGACTGACTGACTCACCCCTCGCGCTAGACAGTTCCCTAGTGAAGGACGGGCGATTAGTACGATCGTCTTGAGTTCGGACATGTTATCGGACCGTGCGGTGGGTTTCCCTGGTTTCCCCAGCGAGGGTGACCCCGGCGCGACAGGGCTCAGCTCCCCCACGTCCGCCTCGCCGGCACGGGGGCGGCGCGGGGTGCAGAGGTACAGCGCGGAGTGGCCCGCAGCAGTCGTTGATGGCGGACAGGACGGTCTCGAAGTCCTCGGAACGGCCGGAGAAGAACACGAGGCCCTTGTACTCGCAGGTCTTCTCGCCCACATCGCGCGCCCCTGGGGCGTGAGTTCGCCTATGGTCGTGATCGTTGCCCGGCGGCTCTGGTCGAGCCCGGTGACACCTACGATGGTCGGGTCGCTGCGCATCGTGTTCTCGATCATGCCGACGATCTTCGGTCCGCAGCGCATTCCCTGAACCCGCGCTTGCCGGTGGAACGGTTCCGACCGGCCCCCCTCGGGCCGTCTCGCGGCGACGGTGAACCCGGCAGCAAACCTCCCGCCGGTTGCTTCGGCCTCCCGGGCCCGTTGGCTCGGTCGGATCGCCGAGGACCGCCACGGGCCGTAGCCGGTGGGCGGCGATCACGCTGGATCACAATGCAACGCAATGCAACAACCGGCCGTACGGCGGCCGGCCTCGGATACGGCCGGCCCAGCGGTCGGACACGCTGCTTCGGCGCGTAGCGGTGATCGGCCCAGGGACCTCAGCCCGGGCGTTGCCTGTTCAGGCCCGTCCCGGCATTGCATCCCGGCCGGCCTCCCGGCCCGACGGTGCGGAACGAAGCACGAAGGCCGTCACACCGTTCCCCGCCATGGCATCCGCAGTCGGCAACACCCGGTTCCGCCTCCCCCACTTCAGGCACGCCCCACCCCTTGTGCCGCAACTCAGCCCCCCTTACTGTTCGAAATCGCTTGAATCTGTTTGGTGTTGATCCCTCAAGCAGGGTGGAGGCCCCCGTGCACACTCATCGGAATCAGGACGGTTCCGGGGTCGCGAGACTCACCTACCGCCGAGGGTGGTGGGCGGTCCTCGCAGCGGCCGTGGCCATCGCCCTGTTCGCGGGGATGACGGCGCCCGCCGTGGCCAGAGTTGCCGGCAGGCCGGCGCCGACCGCCGTGTCCGCCGCTTCCGCCGTCAACTCATCGGCGCACAAGGTGACGTTCGACGGTTACTCGTTCCTCGTCGACGGAAAACGCACCTACCTGTGGTCCGGGGAATTCCACTACTTCCGGCTGCCGAGCCCGGATCTGTGGCTCGACATCTTCCAGAAGATGAAAGCTGCCGGCTTCAACGCCACATCCCTGTACTTCGACTGGGGGTACCACTCACCGAAGCCGGGTGTGTACGACTTCAGCGGGGTACGTGACGTCGACAAGCTGCTCGACATGGCGGAGGAGGCCGGGCTCTACGTGATCGCGCGCCCGGCCCCGTACATCAACGCGGAAGTCGACAGCGGCGGTCTGCCGGGGTGGATGACCAGCAAGGCCGGGCACAACCGCACGGACGATCCGCAGTTCCTCAAGTACTCCGACGAGTGGCTGAGCCAGATCGACCGGATCATCGCCCGGCACCAGATGACGAACGGCACCGGGTCGGTGATCGCCTATCAGGTCGAGAACGAGTACTACAACGGCTCGGCGACCGCCCGCGCCTATATGAAGCACCTCGAGGACAAGGCGCGTGCCGACGGCATCACCGTGCCGCTCACCGGCAACAACAACGGCACCTTCAACTCGGGTGAAGGCGCTCTGGACGTCGACGGCCCGGACTCCTACCCACAGGGC
This sequence comes from Streptomyces sp. NBC_00344, assembly GCF_036088315.1. Taxonomy (NCBI): domain Bacteria; kingdom Bacillati; phylum Actinomycetota; class Actinomycetes; order Kitasatosporales; family Streptomycetaceae; genus Streptomyces; species Streptomyces sp. NBC_00344. The sequence goes on from NZ_CP107996.1 coordinate 152,146, forward strand.
TTCAACTGCTCGAATCCCGCGAAATGGAACGGCGTCCCCGACCTGAGCTACGACCACCCGGCCGGAAAGCCGTTGTACTCGCCGGAGTTCCAGGGCGGCGCCTTCGACCCGTGGGGAGGGCCGGGCTACGACAAATGCGCCCAGCTGATCAACGACCAGTTCGCCAACGTCTTCTACAAGCAGAACATCGCCGTCGGTGTGACCGCGCAGAGCTTCTACATGACGTACGGCGGCACCAACTGGGGCTGGCTGGGCATGCCGGAGAACTACACCTCCTACGACTACGGTGCGGCGATCCGGGAGAACCGCCAGCTGGACCCGAAGTACTACGAGGACAAGCTGATCGGCTACTTCACGCAGTCGGTCGCTCCGCTGACGAAGACCGATTCGATCAGGACCACACCGCCGGACAACTCCGCGGTCGCCGACACCGCGCGGATGAACCCCGACACCAAGACGCAGTTCCACGTCCTTCGGCACGGCAACTCGACGTCCACTGCGGCAGACACGACCCACATCGCGCTGGACTTCAATGCCCAGGTGTCCACGGACACCAGTTACACCTGGGACGACACCGACTCCGCGCTGCACTACACCGGCTCGTGGTCGCACGTGGCCGACCAGAGCTACACCGGCAGCGACTACAAGAAGACCGAGTCGTTCTCCAAAGCCGCCGGCGACTCGGTCACCGTCCCCTTCAACGGCACGGCGGTCCGCTGGATCGGGTCGAAGACCAACAATCACGGCCGTGCCGACGTCTACCTCGACGGCACCAAGGCGGCGACGGTCGACGACTCCGGCGACGACAGCCAGGCAGTGGTCTTCCAGCAGACCGGCCTGGCCCCCGGGGCGCACACGCTGAAGATCGTTGTCGCCGGCAACCACAGTTCCGGTTCGTCGGACGACTTCGTGTCCGTCGATGCCGTCGACGTGCCGACGGCCGCAGCATCGACGCCGACGTACCCGGTCGTGCCGCAGCAGCCGGGCACAGCTATCACGCTCGCCGGGCGCGACTCGCACGTCATCGTGGCGAACTACCGGCTCGGGGACTCACAGCTGCAGTACTCCACCTCCGAGATCATGACCCACGCGACCATCCGCGACCGGGACGTGGCGGTCCTCTACGGCGACCCGGGCAGTGACGGCGAAACCGTCCTGCGCTACTCCTCCAAGCCCACCGTGACCAGCAGCGGCAGGCCGGTCACGACCACCTGGGACGCCGCCACCGGTGACCTGCGTCTGAACTACACGCACAAGGGCCTGACCCGTATCAGCATCAGCGGCGGAGGAACGCGCCCGCTCCTGCTGCTCGTCGGCGACAAGGCGAACGCCGAGACGTTCTGGCGCCAGGACACCGCGGCCGGCCCGGTGCTCGTACGTGGCTCCCACCTGCTGCGGACGGCGACCAGCCGGAACGACGGCAGCACCGTGGCCCTCACCGGTGACAACGCAGATGACAAGAACATCGAAGTGTTCACCTCTGCCGACCGGGTCACATGGAACGGCAGCGCGCTTGACGACAGTGCCACCGAGAGCGGCAGCCGCACCGGCCGGATACCGGTCGCGGCCCCGGTCCAGCTGCCGTCGCTGACGAACTGGAAGCACTCCGAGGAATCGCCGGAAGCTGCCCCTGGTTTCGACGATTCCCGCTGGCAGGTGGCCGACAAGACCACCACCAACAGCGTCTCCGGCATCAATTCACTGCCGGTGCTCTATGCGGACGACTATGGGTTCCACACCGGCAACACGTGGTACCGCGGCCGCTTCCGCGCCACCGGCAAGGAGACAGGCATCCACCTGGTCTCCGACTCCGGCGGCACAGCGCAGGCGTTCTCCGCCTGGCTCAACGGCACCTTCCTCGGCAGTTCCACGACCGGCAGCGGCGACTTCACTTACCCGGCCGGTTCGGTGAAGCCGAACGGCGACAATGTCATCTCCGTACTCACCGTGAACATGGGACACGAGGAGGACTACAACTCGACCAACGGAAACAAGACCGCCCGCGGCCTGACCAGCACCTCTCTCATCGGAGCACCGCTGACCCCCGTCACCTGGCGGCTGCAGGGCGTGCGCGGCGCCGAGAACCTGCTCGACACGGTGCGGGGGCCGCTCTCGACGGGCGGTCTGTACGGCGAGCGGGCCGGCTGGTCCCTTGCCGGCTTCCCGGACGACAACTGGAGCCACACGTCCCTGCCGACGACCGACACCCGGCCAGGTGTCTCGTGGTACCGCACGGACGCCAGCCTGAAACTGCCCCATGGCCAGGACACCTCTCTGGGGCTGACGTTGACCGACGATCCGTCGCGCAAGTACCGCGCCACGCTCTTCGTGAACGGCTGGCAGGTCGGCAACTACGTCAACTACCTCGGCCCACAGCACACCTTCCCGGTGCCGAACGGGATCCTGAACCCGAACGGGCACAACACCATCGCCATCGCCGTGTGGAACCTGGACGGCAGCAGCGGCGGCCTCGGCAAGGTGTCGCTCACCAACTACGGGAGCTACGCTTCCTCCCTTCGAGTCGCGCAGAACAACAGCCCTGGCTACGACCGGCGGACCTATGCGATGCCCGAGAGGCCGGGAGTGGATGTCGCCCTGGACGTGCCGAACACCACGGAATCAGGGCACGCCTTCACTGCGAAGGCTACGGTGCACGTACCCGGTGGCCGACCGCAGGCCAGCCGGCTGACGGCCTCACTCGGACTGCCCGACGGCTGGAGCGCCAGCGCCACCAGCCCCTCCTCGGTGAAGCACCTCCTTCCCGGCAGGTCGGCGGACTTCACCTGGAAGGTGCGGCCGCCGGCCGGAACCCTGTCATCGGCTTCCGCACTCACGGCCACGGTGCGGTACGTGCAGCACGGCCGGGAGGCCACCCGTGGTGACGAGCGCATCGTCGGCGGCATCCCGCCTGCTCCGCCCGCCGGCAAGGACGCCGTGAGCGATCTGCCGTTTCTCTCATCCACCAACGGGTGGGGCCCCGTTGAGCGCGACAGCAGTGTCGGGGACCAGGCGGCCGGGGACGGCGTCCCGATCAGCATGGCCGGGGTCGGCTACGCGAAGGGGCTGGGCACCAACTCGGTCAGCGACGTCGAAATCCATCTCGCCGGAAAGTGCTCGCGGCTGACCGCGGACGTCGGTGTCGACGACGAGACCGGTGGCGGTGGGACAGTGACCTTCTCCGTGATCGCCGACGGCAAAACCCTGGTCACCACCCAGAAGATCAAAGGCAAGCAGGCCGCGGTGCCCATCGACGTCGACGTCACGGACGTGCAGGTGGTCGACCTGAAGGTCGGCGATGCCGACGACGGCAACGGCAACGACCACGGCGACTGGGCGACACCGACGCTGACCTGCGAATAGGCGTTTCGATCACGGGTGGTGTCGACACGTGCCGGAGCCTGAACATGAAGAAGACCTCCGTGTGGTCGGAGCTGTCCACGAACCCACCGCACGGAGGTCTTCGTGTCCCCACCGAAGGCCGCAATCGCGCCTCGACAACACTCCCGCCGCGTTCGACACCGTGCTCGCCCGCACCAAAACCGACGGCATCGGCATCGGCCTGCTGGACGCGTTCGACAGCATCACGATCCACTAGCACCGCGCCCATGGAGCGTTCGGCCCGTCACGGCGGCGTATCCGCCTGCGACAGCAGCTCGACCGCCTAGTCCTGGCGGCCTGTTGCGGCGACGGTGACGCCGAGGCCGATCATCGTGAGGCCACCAACGCCGCCAACCAGGGCGAGGCGCTGCGGTGAGCGGGCGAACCAGTTCCGCGTGGTGGCCGCGACCAATCCCCACACGCTGTCGGAAGCCACCGCGATGAGATTGAAGACCAGGCCGAGCAACAGCATCTGAACAGTTACGTGCCCCTGGCTGCGGTCGACGAACTGAGGCAGTACGGCGGCGAAGAAAACGATGGTCTTGGGGTTGGCCACGCCGACTGCGAACCCCTCCCACAACGTACGCAGGCTGCCGTGTGCGGAGCCGGTACCGGTGAACGCGGCATGCAACGAACCGCGCTGCCGCACCGCCTTGACACCGAGGTACACCAGGTACACGGCGCCCGCGAGCTTCAACGCAGTGAAGACGAGGACCGAACGCTCCACGACGGCCCCGATCCCGAGCCCAACAGCTACGACGAGCACGTAGGCTCCGAGGGTGTTCCCCACGACCGTGGTCAGCGCGGCACGACGCCCCTGCGCCAGCGCCCGCCCGATCACGAACAGCACGCTGGGGCCGGGAATCACGATCAGCAGGAACGACATGGCCGCGAACGCCAGTAGCCGGTCGGTAGACATCATGGAGCACATGTAAGCACGGGGGCCGTTCATGGCTGAAGCCCTTTTTCTCCGCATACGGACCCGGTAACCAGGGACACGCAGCCACGCGCTTGCTCGCGCCGGTCACCCCAGTCGCTCAGCTCTCGCGTCCCGTTCCTGGCGGCGGCCGGGACGGTCCGCGCGACTGCTTCGGAGGGTGGAGGCGGCGCGGGCCCTCCCGAGGCAGGCCGGCCCCGGGAGGGCCCGCGCTTCAGGGCGACAGGCGGGGCTCACGCGGCGGGGCGAGGGCATTCAGGAGGGCGGCGGCCAGGCAGGTGCGTTCCAGCATGCCGTTCACGCTGGCGTATTCGTGGCGGGCGTGCGCGCCGTCGCCCACGGCGCCCAGGCCGTCCAGGACCGGTACGCCGAGTTGCGCTGCGAAGTTGCCGTCGCTGGCACCGCCCACGGCGCATTCGCGCAGTTCCAGACCCAGCGGGGCGGCCAGGTCGCGGGCCAGGGCGTACAGCCCCGCGGTGCCCGCTCCGCGTTCCATGACGGGGCGGTTCCAGTCGCCGCTGACCGTCAGAGTCGCCCGGCTGTCGTGCGGGGCGAGGGCGGCGAGCTCTGCGTCGATGCGGTCGATTTCCGCACGGGTAGCCACCCGCACATCGATGTCGGCGCTGGCGTGTCCGGCGGTGACGTTGCTCCGGGTGCCGCCGCTGATCGTGCCCACGTTGACCGTGGTACCGGCACCGGGGTCGCTCAGGGCGTGCAGTGTCAGTACGGCGCGAGCCAGCTCGTCGACGGCGCTGACACCCGATGCCGGGTCGAGACCGGCGTGCGCCTCGACGCCGTGGGCCTCCACACGGAACAGGCCCACTCCTTTGCGCGCGGTCTTGACCGCGCCATCGGCGGAGGCTTCGAAGACAAGGGCGCAGCGAGTGCCTGCCGTCTCCGACTCGATGACGGGCCGGGACGCGAGGCTGCCGATCTCTTCGTCGCCGTTGAGCACCAGCCGCAGGGGCGGCCGGTCCGCGCCGGCGGCGTCCAGTGCGCGCAGGGCCCATACGGCCTGCACCAGACCTGCCTTCATGTCGAACACCCCGGGACCGGTGATCCGGTCGCCGTCGACCCGGAAGGGCCGGTCGGTGAGTGTTCCGATCGGCCAGACCGTGTCGTAATGGCACAGCATCACCACCGGGTCGGCGGCTTCTCCGGATGCGCCCGGATAGTCGTGCACGATGGTGTCGCCGTACTCGCCGCCGTCGAACCTCCGCACCCGCAGAGGCGGGCCCAGACGGTCGGCAAGCCAGCCTTCCAGCCACTGCAGCGTTGCGCGAAGGGCGGGTTTGTCGTCGCTGGGCGATTCGAGACCGACGTAGTCGCGCAGGTCCTCGGTCATCGTCGCGCGCTGCTCCCGGGTCCAATCGCGCAGGCGGAGAAGGTCGACGGTCGGCGTGCTGCTGCCCGTGGTCACGCGTTCACCTCCGGAGTGCCGGCCGCGAGCTGGTCGAGGTGTTTCTCCGTCATATTGCTTTCTCCGCTTTCGACATGTGCCAGTTGGTCGAGCATCGCCGCCAGGTGCGGCAGCGACAGGCCGTGTTCCAGGGCAGCGGCCAGCACCGGGCGGTAGTGGTGCGGCACTTCGGTCGGCCTGCGGCGGACCGTGATGTCACGCCAGATGCCGCTGCGGTCCTTCGGCTGGGTGCGCAGCCATGTCACCAGCCGGTCCGTCACCGCTTCCCGGTGGGCGGGAGCCGCCGTCGGCAGGTACCCGGACGGGTCGAACGCGTCGAAGGGCTCAAGCGCTACGCCCCGTGCGGTGGCCACGGCGAACACCTCACCGGCGAGTGTGTACATCAGTGGCCGGTGCGCGTCGATCAGGTCAGCCATGGGGGCATCGGCGAGGGCAGTGGCGGCCAGCATGGCCCCGAAGCCCAGTTTGGCCCACAAGTAGCCCGACACGTTCGTGGTGAGGCGCGCGGGGCCCCACGCCTGGAGGTCGGCCACCACCTGCCGGACACGTGTGCTGGGCCGGCCGTCCAGTTCTCCGACGACGAGTGCGCCGGCGCCCCCGTCGCGTATGGCGCCGGGCGCCACGACGTCCGCGAAGAGATTGACGAAGGCACCGACGGTGCGTTCCGCTCCCAGGTGCTGGGATATCACGTGTTCGTTCAAGCCGTTCTGGAGCGAGACCACGAAGCCGTCCGAGGCGAGACGTGGGGTGATCCAGCGCGCCGTCGCCTCGGTGGCCTGTGCCTTCACGCAGAGCAGTACGCGCTCGAAGGGGCCGCGCGCCTGCTCCGGGGTTACCGCGTCGACGCGTACGGTGCTCTCCCCTGCCGGGCCGCGCAGGGTGAGTCCGTGAGCGTTGACTGCCGCCACGTGGTTCTCGTCGCTGTCGACGATCAGCACGGAGTGGCCTGCCCGCGTCAGGTGGAAGGCGAGAGTCCCTCCGATGGCTCCACCGCCCACGACGGTGTACGCGCGGCTGGTGTCCCTGGTCGTCATGCGGTCCTGCCTTCTACGGGTACGTCGGTGAGCCCGTGCCGCTGGACATCGGTCAGGCCCGGCCAATGCAGCGGTAGGGCGGTTGTCCCTGCGGTGGAACCGCCGTCCACGCGCAGTACCGCCCCGGTGATCCAGTCCGACTGCCCGCCCGACAGCCAGAGCACCGCGCGGGCGATGTCGTCGGGCATGCCGCGACGGCCGAGCGGGTTGACGGACACGGCGGCCGCATATTCCTCGGTGACCGGATTGGCCGCGCTGTCCACGGTCACGAAACCCGGGCTGACGGCGTTGACGCGCACACCGTGCGGGCCCAGCTCGACGGCGCAGGACTTGGTGAGCATCTCCAGGGCGGCTTTGGACGTGGAGTAGTGGGATGCTCCCGGGCGGGCCCGGACAGCGGCGCCGGAACTGATGTTGACGACGGCGCCGCCGTGTCCGCTCGCCACACACGCCCGGGCGAATGCCACGGTCGTCAGCATGGCCGCGCGGACATTGACGTCCATCACGCGGTCCCAGATCTCAGGCGTCATGTCCAGCAGCGGAACGGCCGGATAGATACCCGCGGCGTTCACCAGGACATCCACGTCACGGCCCGGCCCGGCAGCACGCTCGATGAGGGCGCCGGCCGCCTCCGTGTCGACGAGGTCGGTCACGATCTCGGTGACCACCGACCCGTAGCGCTCGCGCAGCTTCCGCGCTGCGCCGGCGAGCGTGTCGCCGCGCCGGTCCACGGCTGTGACGCGGGCACCTTCCCGGGCGAAGATTTCGCAGACCGCGGCGCCGATGCCGCTCGCCGCTCCCGTCACGACGACGTGTCGCGGTTTCTCCGGTCGAGACCCGGTGTGCAGCGGCGCGTTCACGAGATGTCCCTTCCCTTGGTCTCGGGCATGGTGAGGTAGACGGCCACGCCGATCAGCGCCGCTGTGGCGACGTACACCCACACCAGGTCGCGGTGGCCCGATGTGCTCAGCCAGGTGGTGACGTACGGGGCTGTCCCGCCGAAGATCGCGACCGCGAGCGCGTAGGGCAGTCCGATGCCGGTGGTGCGTACTTCCGGAGGGAACTGTTCGGCCATCACGACCGCGCAGTTGGCGGAGTAGCCGACGATGAGGACCACCCCGACCAGCTCGACCGCCAGCAGGCTCCAGAAACCGCCGGACACCAGGTGGAACAGGGGCCAGGACAGCAGCAGGAAGCCCGCCGCGAAAGCGGTCATGGTCGGTTTCCGGCCGATGCGGTCGGACAGCAGGCCACCGAAAGGCAGCAGGAGCAGGAAGACGCCGAGAGCGATGGTGTTGGCCAGCAGGGCCCGGCTCAGCGGAATGCCCGTGGTGACATGTGCGTAGGAGGGCATGTAGCTCACCCACACGTAGTAGATGAGGGTGCCTGCGATGGTGATGCCGGCGACTCGCAGCGCGGCGCCGGGGTGTTCGACCAGCATGGCGCGCAGGGCGTTGGCCTTCTTGCGCCCTTCGGCCGAGACGCGCGTGAACGCCTCTGTCTCCTCGACGTTCATGCGCAGCCACAGGCCGACGAGGCCGAGCAGTCCACCGACCCCGAAAGCCACCCGCCAGCCCCAGGTGTGCAGGGCCTCGTCACCGAGCGTCGACGTGAGCAGGAAGCCCATGAGCGAGGCGATGAGTGTGCCCGCACCGACCGAGACCTGCTGCCAGGACCCGGCGAACGCCCGCCTGCCCGGTGCGGCGGACTCGATGAGGAACGCCGACGACGAACCGAACTCGCCTCCCGCGGAGAACCCCTGCACCAGCCGGGCGGCGACCAGTACGACCGGTGCGCCGACGCCGATGACGCTGTATGCCGGGCACACGGCGATCACCAGGGAGGCGCCCGCCATCAGGGAGATGGTGAGGGACATGCCCTTCTTGCGGCCGTGGCGGTCGGCGAATGCGCCGAGCAGCGCTCCGCCGATGGGCCGCATCAGGAAGCCGACGGCGAACACCACCAGCGTCGAGAGAAGACTGGCGGTCTCGCTGTGGGAGGGGAAGAACTGTCCCGCGAAAATGGAGGAGAAGGTCGTGTAGACAGCCCAGTCCACCCACTCGACGGCGTTGCCGATGGAACCGGCCACCACCGCTCTGCGCTGAGCGGGTGTCATCCGATGTGTCACTCGGGGCGGTTCCGGTGCGGAGTCGCGCGACGGTGCCGTGGGGTAGGGGGCACTCATGAGTCGCTCCCCTCGGCGGGGGCCGCGTCCTTGACGTATGCGGCGAGCTGGGCGTGGGTGGCGTACCAGACGTCGAAGCCGGCTATGTGGTCGAGGAGTTCCCGCAGCATGGTCATGCGGGAGCGGTGGCCGATGATGTGCGGGTGCAGAGTGAGCTGGAAGACGCCTCCTTCCTCGACCGCCTGATCGAACTCGTCACGCCAGATCGACAGCACGCCACGCGGAGGCGTGTAGGGGCGCAGGGAGGCATGGCGTTCCATCATGAAGTAGGGAGCGTCGTCCCTGATCCACTCCACTGGGATCTCCACCATTGCGGTGGGCTGCCCTTCGGCGAGGATTTCGTAGGGGTCGTCGTCGGCCATCAGCGAGGAGTCGTACAGCAGGCCCAGTTCGCGGGAGATCTCGAGGGTGTGGTCGGAGAAGTCCCATGACGGTGTCCTGATGCCCAATGGCCGTGTACCGGTGAGGCTTTCCAGCGTGTCGGCGGCCCGCAGGGCCAGGTCTCGTTCGTCGGCGGGAGCGAGCAGCATGTTGCGTTCGTGGATCCAGCCGTGCAGGGCAACTTCGTGACCGGCATCCACGTAGGCGCGTACTTCCCGCGGGTGCAGCAGGGCGGACACGGCGGGCATGAAGAACGTGGCCGGGAGATTCCGCTCGCGCAGCAGACGCAGGATGCGCGGGGCGGCGACCCGGGAGCCGTACTCGCCCTGTGAGAGCTTGCCGGGGCGGGTCTCCCCCTCCCGCAGTGGAATCGTCTCGTGGTCGGAGTCGAAGGAGAGCGCGACGGCGGCACGCGCAGCGCCGGGCCACACGGCAGGCCGCAGGGAACGGCCTGCCCGGACGGCTCCGACGTGGCCACGCCACGTCGTCTCGTCCCACTGCCAGGGCTCTCGGGTGTCAGCGGTCATGGTGGTACTCCTCAGCGGGGACGGGCTGATCGGTGGGGGCGGCCGGCAGGTCCGCTGCCGACGGGGGGAGCGGGCCGTGCCGAGGCCTGGGATCATCGGCGGTGGCGTGCTGGGTGGGGGTCCAGGCGCGTTTGAGGGTGCGCAGCTGAAGGGTCAGATCCGCGGCGTGGACGCCGGGCAGTGCGCCTACGACGTCGGTGGTGTACGGGTACAGCTCGCCGTAGCGCCGGAGCACCATCTGGCCCACCAGGTTGTAGCGGCCGGCGGTGGCGGCCAGGTATTTCGTGGAGGGGTGTGCGGCCAGCGTGATTCCCGTCCGGTCGAGTTCGGCCGGGTCGACGGACAGCCAGAGCATGAACTCGACTTCGTAGTCGAGCACTTCCGGTTCCGCCAGGGTGCGGAACCGCAGGCATCCGGTGTTCACCAGCCGTTCCACCCGGCGCCCCGCGGTCCGTTCGCTGCAGTCGACACGCTCGGCGATGTCCCGGTAGGCCATCCGTCCGGACTCACCCAGCAGTCTCACGATCCGTACGTCGGTCTCGTCGAGCGCTGCGGATGTCTCTTCGTCCCGCAGCCCGCTCTCGAACGGCCGGGCTCCCGCCTCCCCGCGGAGCGCCTGTGCGGCGGCCTCGTCCAGCAGGCCGGGGTTCCAGTCGGGTGCCGAGGTGAACGTGTGCAGTACGGGCAGGCTCTCCGCGTCGACGACCTGGGGCAGCGCGCTCAGAGCCGACTCCAGGACCCTGTCCACGTCCTGGTAGCGCGGGACGACCATCTCGGCCACGCAGTCGGTGCTGCCCGCCACCGAGGCGACGAATCGCATCTGCGGGTGAGCCGCGAGCGCCGCGGCGGCACCGGACGCGGTGCCGGGGCGGCATTTGTAGCGCACCTGAACGGGAACGCCCAGACCGCACCGCAGGACGTCGACGAACCCCACGACACGCACGAGACCGGATTCCTCGAGCTTCGCGGCCCTGCGCATGACCGTCCGAGGTTCCGCACCTACGTGCCGGGCGATCTCGTTCCAGGGGGCCCTCCCGTTCAGCTGGAGGGCGGCGGCGATCGCACGGTCGAGAGGTGTGATGCGTTCGGTTGGCTGCATGCCCCACAGACTGATGGCCCGTTTCAGTCAAAGTCAAGAGTAAAAATGTCATTCACGGTCACTCAGAAATCGATACGGCCGTTTGCTGTCATCGAGCGGACGTTGGCCGTACGCTGCCCCGCATGCGGGGAGGCGCTTCCCGGCGGCCGGGGGCCGTGCGCCATGCCCCGCTCCGGCGCGTGGCCGATACCGGGCACGCGCCATGTCTTCAGCGGTCGGCGCGACGCCTTCCGTTCCACGGGGTACCTCGGGGAGACATACCGGTGCCGGCACTTCCGATCAGGCGACGGCCGCCGGGCAACCGACGCCGCCCCCGCTCCGGAGGCCACCGGCGGTGGCCGACCGCCGGTGGCCGACCGCCGGTGGCCGGTGGCCGGTGGCCGGGAAGATCATCGCGTCCTGTTTCCCACCGGTGACGGCTTTCGCTGAAAGGTCGCGTACAGGAGCCACAGCGAGGGGATGAGGATCAGGAAGCCGACGCCGAGTGCGATCAGGCACGCGGTCAGGACGCTGTCGACGGAGGCCGCATCGGAGACGGTGACGCCCGGTACGAGCATGGCGGGGTACTGGGCGGCGCCCCAGGCCCAGAGGATGGTGGCGACCGCGAGGGCCGCTGCCGCGCGGGCCGGAACGAAGCGCCTGGCGGCCAGCAGGACCAGTCCCAGCACGCCGGCGACACCGCTGACAACGACCAGGGCGAGCGCTCGATGGGTGAGGCCGTGGAAGAGGAGCGGCGCGTCGTGATCCAGGACGGCGATGCCGGCCAGCGCGACCAGACCGCTCAGCAGTCCGCTCAGCATCGCCCTGCGGCGAAAGCCCGACACGAGTGCCGCGTCCTCCTCGCGGGCCGCGTCGGCGCACAGGTAGACGGCTGCCAGATGAGCGCAGGTAAGAACGGAGAGTGCGCCGCCGAGCAGGGACGTGGGATTCACCCAGCTGGTGAGCGTGTCACCGGCCGCGATCCCTGGCGGTACGCGGCCCGAAGCGACCCCGCCTGCGACGGTACCCAGGAAGAACGGGGTGACTACGGATGACAGGGCGAAGCAGGCACCGAACAAACGTTGCTGCCACAGTTCGGTACTGGCCTTGCGGAAGGCGAATGCCGCCCCGCGAGCGATGATGCCCAGGGCAGCCAGCGTCAGCGGAATGTACAAGGTGGACAGCACAGCTGCGAAGACGGGCGAAAAGCCGGCCCAGAGAAGCACGATGACGAAGATCAGCCAGACATGGTTGGCCTCCCACACCGGGCCGATGCTGTGCTCGATGAGCCGGCGTTGCGGGAGTCCGCGACGGTCCCGGCCGGCCAGCAGGTCCCAGAATCCCGCGCCGAAGTCGGCTCCGCCGAACAGCGCGTAGCAGGTGAGTCCCGCCCACATCACGGCCAGTGTCACGTCGGCGAGCACGATTGCCTCCTCAGCTGCGGGCGGGGCACGACAGGACGGCGACAGTCGTCACACGACGGAGTAGTCCTCGACATCGCTCTCCTGAGGGGCGATCGGTACGGGCCTGTCGCGGGTCATCCGGCGCAGTACGTACACCGTGGCCGTGGTCATCGCGGCGTAGACGACGAGCACCGTCCACAGCCCTGCCATCAGTCCTGGTGCGGGATTCACCGCATCGCTGACCCGCATCACGCCCCATACGATCCAGGGCTGGCGCCCGAGTTCGGTGACGCACCAGCCGCATTCCAGAGCGACGACGGCGGCCGGCCCGCTGACCGCGGCGAGCAGCAGGAAGACCCGGGAGCCACGCATCGTCAGCAGTTCTCCCCCGTTTCGCCGGCGCCACCACGCGCCAAGCAACAGCCACAGCCCCATGGCCAGCAGGAAACAGCCGACGCCGACCATCGTGTCGAAGGCCAGGTGCATTCCGGTCACCGGCGGCCACTGGTCCCGTGGCACTTCCCGCAGTCCCCGGACGACCGTGCCCGGCCGGTACCCCACCAGCAGGGACAACCCGCTGGGGACTTCGAGTCCGTACCGCAGCCGCTCGTCCTCCGCGAAGCCGAGGAGTGTCAGAGGCACGTGCGAACCAGTGCGGTAGACGCCTTCGATACCGGCCAGTTTCATCGGCTGGTAGTCGGCGAGGAACCGGGCCGCCCAGTCACCGACGACGAGCTGGAACGGCGTGACAACGGCCCCGGACACGAACGGGATCAAGAAGCCCACCCGGTGGTAGGTGTCGTTCCGTCCACGCAGCAGGGCGACGGCGTACACCGAAGCCGTCAGGAAAGACGCCACCATCAGGGCGGCAAGGATCATGTGGACGGTCTCCGGAGGACCGGCCGGGTTGAGCATCGCTGCCCACGGATCAACGTCAACCACCTTTCCGCGGCGCAGGGTGTAGCCGCGGGGCTGATTCATCCAGGCGTTCGCGCACACCACGAAGAAAGCCGATGCGACTCCGGCCACGACGATCGGTACTCCCATCAGCAGATGCCGGCGCGGCGGCATGCGGTCCCACGCGTAGAGATAGATCCCGAGAAAGATCGCCTCGACGAAGAAGGCGATTCCTTCCAGAGCGAAGGGCAGTCCGATGACCTGGCCGAATCTGCCCATCAGGCCGGGCCACAACAGGCCCAGCTCGAAACTCAGAATGGTCCCGGACACGGCGCCGACGGCGAACAGCACCCCCATGGCCCGCGCCCAGTGACGGGCCAGCAGCCGATGGGCCGGGTTGCCGGTCCGGATGCCGTACCACTCAGCCATCAACGTGAGCAGCGGCAGCCCTACGCCGAGGCAGGCCACGACGATGTGCCAGGCGAGAGAGAAACCCATCTGGGCGCGCGCGGCCGACAGCCCGCCCGGGGATGCACCTGCGGCGATCGACAGAGGCCGTACGGCTTCTTCGAAAGGAAGGCTGCCGGGCAGATACACGAACGGCTCCTCAAGGCTGTCCCGTCATCCCAGGTCGAATTGCCTACGGCGTCAGTTGCGGTACATCGCACAGCGGAGGGACATCCGCGGACTGGATGTATTCGTGTGTTGCGACAACGCGGCGAGGTGGCGTAGCTGTCGTCGTGCGCCCGCCGAAAATCACGGAACAGCCCTTACAGGGCGGGGACACGGCCGTGCGCACAGCGGACATCGGCTGCGGGCGTGCACGGATCATCATCGCCGAAAGCGGGTGAAATACAGGTGCGGCTCTTCCGGTGGCGCGTCGCATCGTGTCGGAGCGCCACCGCGGTGGGTCTCCGTCCCCGCCCGGCGTGCCCCGTGCCGGAGGGTCAGCGGTCGCGGGGCGCCGGGCCTGCCGGGACGAAACGTACCGGGGTTCCCGGCACGGCCTGGGCGGCCGGAGCCAGATGTTCGGGTGGGACGACACCGATGACCGGGTAACCGCCGGTCACGGGGTGATCGGCGAGGAAGACGACCGGGCGGCCCTCCGGCGGGACCTGGACCGCGCCGAGCGTCATCCCCTCGCTGGGCAGCTCGTCGTCACGTGCCCGTTCCAGCGCCGGGCCGTCGAGGCGCAGGCCGATCCGGTTTCCCTTCGGAGAGACGCGGTACGTACGCGTCATCAGCGTGCGCAGGGCATCCGCGGTGAACCAGTCGGTGCGCGGGCCGCACAGGACCGGCAGCACCAGTTCCCTCGGCGGCGCCTGCCAGCGCGCCGCTTCGACCGTTGCCCGTCCCGGCCCATCAGTCGGCCCCGGTGGGCCGACCGGCAGTCGGTCGCCATCGCGCAAGGGTGCGGGGCCGATGCCGGAGAGGAGGTCCGTGGCCCGGCTGCCCAGCTCGGCGGGCACCTGGATGCCTCCCGCGAATGCGAGGTAGCTGCGCAGTCCGTGCGTGGCGGGACCGGCGTCGATCACGGCGCCGGCCGGCAGCCGTACCGGTACTCCCCAGGGGGCCGGCCTGCCGTCGACCGTGACGGGACACGGCGCGCCGGTGACCACCGCGACGGCGGGACCCGGCACGCGCACGGCGCAGCCGGAGAAGGTGGTCTCCAGGGTGGCGGCGCTCTCCGGGTTGCCGAGCAGCCGGTTGGCCAGCCGGTGCGCCGGTTCGTCGAGCGCCCCTGAGCGCGACACCCCGAGATGGGCGTAGCCGGGGCGGCCGAGGTCCTGGACGGTGGTCAGCGCGCCGGCCCGTACGACGACCAGCGCCCCTCGGGCGGTGGAGTTCGGACTGTGGGCACTCGGGCCCGGGATACCGGTGCCGCTCAACGGCTCTCCTCGGGGACGAAGCGGACCCGGGTGCCCGGGGCCAGCAGCGCGGCGGGCTTGCGGGCGCTGTCCCACAGCACGGTGCCGGGAGCAGTGCCGATCAGCTGCCACCCGCCGGGCGACGAACGCGGGTAGACGCCGGTGTACGGGCCGGCCAGGGCGACGGCCCCGGCGGGAACACTGGTCCTCGGATCGGCACGGCGAGGCACGTGGTACTCCGGGTCGAGCCCGGTGAGGTAGGCGAAACCCGGTGCGAATCCGCAGAAAGCGACCCGGAACACGGTGCCCGCGTGGATGCGGGCCACCTCGGCGGTGTCCACCCCCCACAGTCCGGCGACCTCGTCGAGGTCGGGACCGTCGTAACGGACCCGAATCTCCAGGGCGCTGCCTTCGTCCCGTCGCAGCGGGGGCACGTCCCAGGACGGTAGTTCCGCGGCAAGCCGCTGCGGCTCGGACAGGCCGTCGAGCAGGATCGTGCGGGCGCCGGGTACCACCTCGCGTACGGGCGGCAGAGTGCCGTCGACGCGGCGGCGCAGGATCTCGGCGTGCAGGGCCTCCGCGGCCTCGGCGTCCTCGAGCTCCACCAGTAGTCCGTTCCGGCCGACGCGGTGGACGAGCGGGGCGCTCATGCGAAGGCCCGGACATCGACCCCGGATCCGGCCAGCGCCCCACGGATCTCCGCGGCCAGCCGGGCGGCTCCGGGAGTGTCGCCGTGCACGCACAGCGAGCGTGCGGGCATCCGCAGCGTGCTGCCGTCGGCGGCGGTGACGGCGCCGTCGCGGGCGATACGCACGGAGCGGCGGATCACCAGGGCTGGGTCTTCGAGAACGGCGTCCTCCTCGGTCCGGGGTACGAGCGTGCCGTCGGGGCGGTAGGCGCGGTCGGCGAAAGCCTCCTGTACGGCGGGCAGGCCGGCGGCGGCTGCTGCCGCGAGCAGTTCCGATCCTGGCAGGCCGAGCACCGGGAGCGCGGTGACCGCGAGGCGGATTCCCTCGATGACCGCGGCGGCCTGCTCCCCGTCGCGGACCGCGCGGTTGTAGAGGGCGCCGTGCGGTTTGACGTACGCGACGCGGCCGCCCGCAGCGCGGGCGAACACGTCCAGAGCGCCGATCTGGTAGGCCACCTCGGCGGCCAGCTCGGCGGCCGGCACATCCATCGCCCGTCGGCCGAAGCCGGCCAGGTCGCGATAGGAGACCTGAGCGCCGATGCGTACACCGTGGGCGACGGCCTGTTCGCAGACCCGGCGCATCGTCGAAGGGTCGCCCGCGTGGAATCCGCAGGCGACGTTGGCGCTGGTGACGGAGGCGAGCAGTGCCTCGTCGTCGGTCAGTTCCCAGCGGCCGAAGCCCTCGCCGAGGTCGGCGTTGAGGTCGATCGTGCTCATGGGCGTGTCATTCCTGGTGGTCATCACCACCAAAGTAAGCGATTGTTGAACAATTCTACAAGAGCCTGTTGTTCGGCTCGTGTTTCTTCGCTTCACTGGAGACAGCACTCACCCTGGGGGAGACCTTCATGCCGACCGATGCCGACCTCGCGTCCGAACTGAGCGCGGACCGCGCGCTGCTGGGACGCACCAGTACCGCGGAGCGGGTGGCGGACGTTCTGCGTGCTCGCATCACCCGGGGCACACTGCGTCCGGGCGATCGGCTTACCGAGGGTGAGATCGGGGGCGCCCTCGGTGTATCCCGCAACACGCTGCGTGAGGCCTTCCGGCTGCTCACCCACGAACGACTACTGGTGCAGCACCTCAACAAGGGAACATTCGTTCGCCGCCTCAGCACGGCGGACATCGTGGACATCTACCGTGTCCGCCTGTTGGTGGAGTGTGCGGCCCTGCGGTCGCTGGCCGCTCCGCCTTACCTGCTGGCCGACGTGGAGAAAGCGGTCCTGACAGGCGAGGATGCCGCCGCCGACGGTCGCTGGCAGGACTGCTCCACCGCGAATATCCGCTTCCATCAGGCGGTGACCGGGCTGGCGGGCAGCGAGCGGACCGACGATCTGATGCGGGGGGTACTCGCCGAGCTGCGGCTGGCTTTCCACGTGATGAACGATCCACGCCGCTTCCATGAGCCCTACCTCACCCGCAACCGTGACATTCTCACCATGCTCCAGCAGGGCGATGCCCCGGCCGCGGAGCGGCTGCTGGGCTTCTACCTGGAGGACTCCCGGCGCCAGCTCACCGAGGCGTACCCAGAGGCGGCTGCGCCGAGCGCGCGCTGAACCCAGTCGTCCGCAGGGCACGAATGAGACGTACGTCATAGTCGAATCGTTGAACAATCCCTTAGCCTCCTTGGCGACTGGCAGCAGAGATGGCTCCCAGCCTCCGCGACCGCATCCCGGGTCGCCGTCCCTGCCCCTCATGCCTGGAAGGCCGAGTCAGCATGATCGTTCTGCTCGGCGTCCTCGTGGTGGTCCTCGGATTCGCCACACGACGCAACCCTCTGCTGGTCGTTGGGGTCGCCGGTATCGCCACCGGCCTGCTCGGCGGCCTGTCCCCCGACGACATCCTCAGAACCTTCGGGGAGGGCTTCGCCTCCAGCCGCTCGGTGACGATTTTCGCCGTCACACTCCCGGTGATCGGCCTCCTGGAGCGCAATGGTCTGCAGCAGCAGGCCCGCACCCTGGTGACCAGACTCGGCAAGCTGACAACGGGGCGTTTCCTGGCCCTGTACCTCCTGCTGCGCCAGCTCACCGCCGCCGTCGGACTGCAGACCATCGGCGGCCCGGCGCAGAGCGTGCGTCCCATGGTCGCGCCCATGGCCGAAGCCGCCGCCGAACGCGCGAACGGTGGCCGCCCGCTTCCCGAACGGCTGCGGGAGAAGGTCCGCTCGCACTCGGCCGCGGCCGACACCGTCGGCGTCTTCTTCGGTGAGGACTGCTTCCTCGCCATCGGATCGATTCTTCTCATCACCGGCTTCGTCAATGCGACGTACCACACGCACCTCGAGCCGTTGAGCCTCGCCGTGTGGGCCATACCCAGCGCCGTGTGCGCCTTCGTGATCCACGGTGGCCGGCTGTTGTACCTGGACCGCGCGCTGGAGCGCGAGCTGATCACCGTCAACGCGGAGATCGCCGTACAGACGCCGGGTGACAACAGCCCCCGCCGCATCGCAGGAGGCACCGAATGATCAAGTCCGAATGGTTCTTCTGGCTGGTCGGCGCGGTCTTCATCGTCATGGCCCTGCAGATGATGCGGGACACCAGCAATCCCAAGCGGTTCACATCGGCCGCCTTCTGGGGACTGCTGGGCGCGTGCTTCCTCTACAGCACGGGTGTCACGCAGAAGTCGGTGCCGGCCGAGCCGCTCGGGCTCGCCGTCCTCGCCCTCATCTGTCTGGGCGGCTTCAACCTGGTCGGCAGGGGCGAGCCGAAAACCACTTCCGAGAAGGAGCGATCGGCGCTCGCCGCTCGCTTCGGCAACAAGCTCTTCATCCCCGCCCTCACCATCCCGGTGGTGGCGATGGTGTGCGCCGTGCTGGTGAAGAAGGTGTCGATCGGCGGAAGGCCCGTTCTGGAGCCGGGATCCGAGACGATCCTCGGACTGGGTATCGGCGCGATCGTCGCGGTCGGCGTGGGCATGTGGGTCCTCCGCGAGCGCCGGGTGTCCGTTCCGGTGCATGCGGGACGAGGGCTGCTGGAGGCCATGGGCTGGGCGCTTCTGCTGCCGCAGCTGCTGTCCGTGCTCGGCACGATCTTTCAGGCCGCGGGTGTCGGTACCCAGGTCCGCACGCTCACTGAGAGCGTCCTGCCCGACGGCCAGAAGTTCGCCGCCGTGGCGCTGTACTGCATCGGCATGGCCATGTTCACGGTGATCATGGGCAACGCCTTCGCTGCCTTCCCGGTGATGACCGCGGCGATAGGCTGGCCGGTCCTCATCTCACAGATGCATGGAAACCCGCCCGCCGTCCTCGCCATCGGCATGCTCGCCGGCTTCTGCGGGACGCTCGTCACGCCCATGGCAGCGAACTTCAACCTCGTTCCGGCCGCGCTGCTGGAGCTGAAGGACCAGTACGGGCCCATCAAGGCCCAAGCCCCCACCGCGGTGGCCCTTCTTGCCTGCAACGTCTGCATCCTCTACCTCTTCGCCTTCTGAACGGTCCCCCATGAGTACTCTTCCGACACGGGTGCTGGTCACCGGTTTCGAGCCGTTCGACGGCGAACACGCCAATCCCTCCTGGGAGGCGGCCCGCCGCGTCGCCCAGCATCCCCCGCCCGGCACCAACGTCACCGCCGTTCAGATCAGCTGTGTCTTCGGAGCGGCCATCGACGAACTGCGTGACGCCATCGAGGCGCAGTCCCCGGAACTCGTGCTCTGCATCGGACAGGCGGGCGGCCGGCCGGACCTCACCGTCGAGCGCGTCGCCATCAACGTGGACGACGCGCGTATCCCCGACAACGCCGGCAGGCAGCCCGTCGACGAGCCCGTCGTGCAGGCCGGTCCCGCGGCGTACTTCTCCTCGCTCCCGGTCAAGGCATGCGTGGCGGCCGCCCGCAAGGCCGGCGTGCCGGCCTCGGTGTCGCAGACCGCGGGCACCTTTGTGTGCAACCACCTCTTCTATGGGCTTGCACACCTCATCGCCACCCAGCATCCCGGTATACGCGGTGGGTTCGTACACGTGCCGTACGTCCCCGCTCAGGTCGCCCACCGGGCCGTCCCTTCCATGGCCGCCGACGACATCGCAACCGGCCTCCGGGCCATCCTGGTCGCGGCGCGCGACACCGTCACCGACATCCGGGAAACCGGCGGAGCGACACATTGAACACAGCAGCACCGCATCCCTCGGAACTCCCCTGTGCGGCACTCGCCGGGCGAGCCGCCGCCTTCGCCCGTCTCGCACTGGAGAACGTGACCCGCGAATACCCCAACGCCCCGGCCCATCTGCTCGGCGGCCCTCAGGAGTTGGTGCCGCCACGCACGCACCACCCGGCTTTCTACGGCGCCTACGACTGGCATTCCTCCGTGCACATGCACTGGCTCATGGTGCGGCTGCTGCGCCGTTGCGGCGACCACATCGACGCCGCCGCGGTGACCGGAGCACTCGACGCCCATCTGACGGCCGACGCGCTGGCAACCGAGGCCGACTACCTGCTGACCCACCCCTCGTTCGAACGCCCCTACGGCTGGGCGTGGCTGCTGGCGCTCAGCGCCGAGTGCGCCGCGCTGGGAAACGCGCGCTGGTCCGCGGCGCTCGCGCCGGCCGTCCGTACGGTGTCGGGGCTCATCCTGGACTGGCTGCCGAAGGCGACGTACCCGGTTCGGCACGGCACGCATGTCAACAGCGCTTTCGGGCTCGGTCTCGTACTGGACAGCGCGGGCGGCGCGGGAGTCCCCGAGCTGGTGGAGCCGGTGACCGACCGCCTGCGCGACTGGTTCGGGGCCGATCACGGGGCCGCGCTGCGCTGGGAGCCGTCGGGGCAGGACTTCCTCTCCCCCGCCCTGGCCGAGGCGGAAGCAATGGCGCGGGTCCTCCCCCGCGTGGCGTTCGCCGACTGGCTGACGGCGTTCCTTCCGGAACTCACAGAGGCGACGATCAGCCGCTGGGCGGCAGTCTTCCTGGCGCTCCCGCATATCTCGGACAGCGCGGACCCGCAGATCGGGCACCTGCTGGGCCTGTGTCTCAGCCGGGCGGCCGCGCTGCGCAGGATCGCCCGCGCTCTGCCGGCCGGTGACGAACGCACGGATGTCCTCACGGCGGCGGCCGACGCACATCTGACCGCGGGCCTGCCGGCCACCACGTCCGGGGATTTCACCACGGATCACTGGCTGGCCACGTTCGCGGTACTGGCCCTGGAGAGTTGAGGGCGGGGCGGCCGGACGATCGTCCCGGAGATCATGAGCAAGGACGAGGGAGCCGAGCAGGTCGAGAGCCTGCCGTGTTTGAGTAGTAGCGTCCGCCCAGGACAGCCGGGACTTCTCACACACGGCCCAGGCTCTCCAACCCGGCCCATACCTAGAGCTCAGGAAACTCCGGGGCGATGTCCAGCTCCCGGGCGGCGGCTCCCCAGACGGCGGACTGGGCGGCGGCCAGGTCGATCCGGGGGTCACCCAGCATCAGCCGGATGCCGAACCCGTCGCACAGGGCGAGCAGCAGCGTGCTGGTTGCATCGACGTCGCAGTCGGCGAACTCGCCGGAGTCAATGCCACGCTGCAATGCCTGGCCCACCCAGGCGTGCAACTGATCGTAGAGGTCGACGGCCAGTTGCTGGGCCGTGTCGTCGCGCAGCGCCCTGACCCAGAGCTCCTGCCAGAGCCGCCAGTCCTGCCGGAGTTCCGGGTCGGTGGGCAGCATGCTGTGCAGAATGCGGGCCAGCACGACCGCGGCCGGGACCGTGTCGGCGTCCCGTTCGAGTTCCGTACCGGTATGGCCGAAGGAGTGGGTCATCGCCTCGGCGAAGAGCTTCTCGCGGTTCTCGAAGTGGTAGTGGAGCAGTGCCGTGGATACTCCGGCGTGTTCCGCGACCATGCGCATCCGGATCTTTTCGAAGCCGACCTCGGCGATCACTTCGCACGCCGCGGACAGGATCCGCTCACGCGTTTCGAGAGTGCGTTCGGCCTTGGCCACGTGAGTGCTCCCCGGGTTGGTGTCAGTGTGCCGACGGGCCGTCGAACGGCCCGTTGTCTCGTTCCCTCCATCCTCTCGCATCACCTTCCGGGCGCACGGTGCGCCCGGTGCGTCATAGGTGGGTGTGGAAGCCCCGGCCGGACTTACGGCCGAGCAGGCCCGCTTCGACCATGCGGGCCAGCAGCGGCGGGGGCGCGTACTGCGATTCGCGGAACTCGTCGTACATCGATTCGGCGATGGCCTGGACGGTGTCCAGGCCGATCAGATCAGCGAGAGCGAGCGGGCCGAGTGGGTGGGCGCAGCCCAGTCGCATACCGCGGTCGACATCGTCCGCTGAAGCGGTGCCGGACTCCACCATCCGGATGGCGGACAGCAGATAGGGCACGAGGAGCGCGTTCACGATGAAGCCTGCCCGGTCACCTGCGCGCACGACCTCCTTGCCCAGCACATCGGTCGCGAACGACTGCGCACGCCGGGTGGTGTCCGGTGCGGTCAACAGGGAGGGAACGAGCTCGACCAGCGGCAGTACCGGCACGGGATTGAAGAAGTGCAGGCCGACCACCTGGTGCGGTCGGGTGGTGGCCGCGGCGAGGCGGATGACGGGCAGGGAAGAGGTATTGGTCGCCAGGATGGCGTCGGGCCGTCGCACGGTGGAGTCCAACCGGGCGAACACCGCCACCTTTGTGGCCTCGTCCTCGGCGACCGCTTCGACGACGAGATCGCGGTCGGTCAGCGCGTCCATGTCCGTGGTGGTCGTGATCCGTGCCAGAGCGGCGTCCCGGCCCTCGGCGGACAGTTTGCCGGCAGTGGTGGCCCGTTCGAGAGAAGCCGCGATCCGGCGGCGCCCGGAGGCCGCCAGGACCTGGTCCGTCTCGACGACGACCACGTCCTGCCCCGCCCGCGCGCAGATCTCCGCGATGCCGGCTCCCATCAGGCCGCAGCCCACGACGCCGGTCCGTGCGATGTCGATAGCGGCCATCGTGCTCCTTCGTGAACATCCGGGTGCGGGCGGAGCGCCCGTGCCGAGGTGAGCTGTTCTCACCTGCGCCTGTATGTGTCTGTGGGTGGCTGTGTCCGTACGTGCGCTGTGTCCGGGTATGGCTCTGTCCGGGTCCGTGCGGGCGGGCGTATCCGTGTGCATCCGTGTCCGGGAGACGGCGTGCCGCGGCGGAGGGCCGTGGCACGCCGCGGGGTGTCAGCCGGCGGTGGGCATCTGCAGAACTCCCGTGCCCCGTTTGATCAGTTCGCCGGCGACGATGAGGCGCTGGATCTCGGATGTGCCTTCCCAGATACGGTCCACCCTCAGTTCGCGGTACAGCCGCTCCACCGGGTACGACCGGTCGTAGCCCCGCCCGCCGAAGATCTGCACACACCGGTCGATGACCCGCCCGGAAGCTTCGCTGGCGGAGAGTTTGGCGATGGCGGCCTTGGCGTGCAGGGTCTTGCGGTCCGCGGTTCCGTTGTCCACCTCCCAGGCCACCTGATGCGCGTAGGCGCGGTTGACGGCGATGTCCACGGCGCAGTCCGCGAGCATGCCCTGCACGAGCTGGAAGTCCGAGATCGGTACACCGAACTGCTTCCGCTCCACAGCCCAGTCACGTGCGAGCCCCAGCGCCCGCTCGGCCGCGCCCGTCGTCCGCGCCGCGATCATCAGCCGTTCCTCGGTGAACCAGGACCGGGTGATGTCGTAACCGTTGCCGATGCCGCCCAGAACGGCGTCCTCGGCGACCCGAACGTCGGTGAAGGTGAACTCGGGGTGTTCGTAGACGAAGGTGTGCATGAAGCGCGGCACCCGGGTCATCTCGATGCCCGGGGTGTCCTTGTCGACGAGGAACAAGGTGGGGGCCCGGTCGTCGCCCGCTGCGGCGAGGACGATGAGGAAGTCGGCGTGGTCCCCGACGGTGACAAACCACTTCTCGCCGTTCAGCGCCCAGCCGTCCGCGGTGCGGGTCGCGGTGGTCGCCAGGTTCTGCGGGTCGGAGCCCGCGCCTGGCTCGGTCACGGCGTAGCAGTCGCGGCGCTCACCGCGGATGACCGGCTCGAGGTACCGTTCGCGCTGCTGCGGGGTGCAGAAACGCAGGGCGTTGGCCGGGCGCCAGACGGTGTCCCACAGGGCCCCGGTCAGCCGGCCCAGTTCCTCCTGGACGATGGCCTGCTCCAGGATGGTGAGACCCGCGCCGCCCCATTCCCGCGGCATGTTGACCGCTTGCAGTCCGCTGTCGAGGACAGCAGTTCGGATGTCGGCGTGAGCCTGCGGCGGCAGGCCGTTGTTCTCCTCGCAGTCGACCTCGTAGGCGGTGAGGATTGCGGTGAGTTCGCGTGCGGTGCTCTTGAGCTCCGCCTGGCGGGCGGTGAGACGGAAGTCCATGTCATTCCTCGGAGTTCGGTGGCAGACAGACCGTTGGACGGGTGGGGGCAGGGGGGTCAGGTCAGGGGGAGGTCGAGGGCGCGGGTGCCGCGCTTGATGAGCTCGTTGGCGATGATCAGTCGCTGGATCTCGGATGTGCCTTCCCAGATCCGGTCCACCCGCAGTTCGCGGTACAGCCGCTCCACCGGGTACGACCGGTCGTAGCCCCGCCCGCCGAAGATCTGCACACACCGGTCGATGACCCGCCCGGCAGCCTCGCTCGCGGCGAGTTTCGCGGTCGACGCCTTCGCATGCAGCGTCTTGCGGTCGGTGTGCGGCTGATCGGCTTCCCAGGCGACCTGATGGGTGTAGGCGCGGTTGACGGCGATGTCCACGGCGCAGTCCGCGAGCATGCCCTGGACCAGCTGGAAGTCCGCGATCGGCGCTCCGAACTGCCGCCGCTCCACGGCCCAGTCACGTGCCAGCCCCAGCGCCCGCTCGGCCGCACCCGTCGTCCGCGCCGCGATCATCAGCCGCTCGTCGGTGAACCATTCCTTGGTCAGTTCGTAGCCGTTGCCGACGCCGCCGAGCACGTCTTCGTCAGGGACGAAGACGTCGGTGAAGGTGAACTCGGGGTGTCCGTTCACGGCGGAGTGCATGAAGCGTGGCACCCGGGTCATGTCGACGCCCGGTGCCTGCTTGTCGACGAAGAAGAGAGTGGCCGCCCGCTCGGGGCCGGCGTCCGCCTGGACGAGCAGGAAGTCGGCGATGTCGCCGCAGGTGACGAACCACTTCTCGCCGTTCAGCAGCCAGCCGCCGTCGGCGCGGGTGGCCGTGCTGGTGCCGGAGCCGGGGTCGGAGCCCGCGCCGGGTTCGGTGACCGCGAAGGCGTCGAAGCGCTCCCCCCGGATGACGGGCAGCAGGTACTTCTCCCGCTGGGCTTCGGTGCCGTACGCCAGGACGTTGGCGGGGCGCCAGGGGATGTCCCACAGGCAGTTGGTGACCTTGCCGAACTCCTCCTCGACGATGACCTGGTCGAGCAGGGACAGGCCGGGACCGCCCCACTTCTCGGGCATGTTGATGGCGTAGACGCCTGCGTCGATCGCGGCCCGGGTGAGCTCGCGGACGGTGTCGGCGGGCAGTGGTCCGCCCGCTTCCTCGGACTGGTTCTCGTAGCGCATGAGGAGTTCGGTGTATGCGGCGGCCCTGGCCTTCAGGCCGGCCTGGTGCGGGGTGTAGCGGAAGTCCATGGTGTCCTCCGGGGACGGGGCGCGGTGGCGGAGAGGGTGGTTGCGGGGAGCTGGATTCAGGCGAGTACGGCGCGGGCGTCGAGCGCGAGGACACCGTCCGGGCGGACGAGCAGTGGATTGACCTCGAGTTCCGCGATCTCGGGGTGGGCGGCGGCCACTTCGGTGATGCGCTCGATGGCCGCCGCCGCTGCCGCCACGTCGACCGCGGGCCTGCCGCGTACTCCTCTCAGCAGTGCGGAGGTCCGCAAGCCGGTCAGCAGTCGTTCGCCCCGGGCTGCCGGTACGGGCGCCAGGGAGAACGCGACATCGTGCAGGGCCTCGGTGAGCACACCCCCCAGGCCTGCCATGGCGACCGGCCCGAACCGGGGGTCGCGGTTGACACCCACGATGAGTTCTACGCCGTCTGTGGGATCGGCCATCGCCTCGACGGAGTAGGAGGCGGCTCCGAGCCGGCCGGCCATCTCCCGGTAGGCGGCCACCAGGGCCTCCCGGTCGGGCAGCCCGAGCGCCACCCCGCCGGCGTCGGACTTGTGCAGCAGGTGCAGCGCCTTGAGGACGTACGGCCCGGGGAACTCGTCCGCCGCGGCGCGCAGTCCGGCCTCGTCGGTGATCTCCCGGGCTGCGGGGAAGGGCACTCCCGCCGCGCTGAGCAGCGCCCGGATGCCGTGGTATCCGCTGTCCCGCAGGGGTGGCGCCGCGGGCGGCAGCGGGCACACGCCGGCGGGTCCCGCGGTCCGGGCCGCGGTCATGGCTGTCAGCGCACGCGCCGCGTCCTCGGTGGCGGCAAACACCGGGATGCCCCCGTCGACCAGTGTCCGGCAGCTCGGCGCTTCGGGGAACATCGACTGCACCACCAGGGGCTTGGCCGTCGCCGTCGCGTGGCTGACCATCTGCCGGGCGGTCTCCAGCTCGCCGGCCGCGAGTGCGTTGCCGCCGCCCATCGTTCCGCTGTCGGATGCCGGGCCGCCCAGCCCACCCTTGGCGGCCGAGTAGCCGCCGAAGTAACCGGTCAGCAGGACGGAATCGATGTCGTCGGAGGCGAGCAGCGCACCGACGGTGTCACCGTACGAGTGCGGGTTCTGCTCGCCCATCCCGGCGAGATCGACGGGGTTGCCGACGGCGGACTGGGCCCACAGCAGGGTCCGGAGCCGGTCCTGGTCGGCGGGGCCGAGTTCGGGAACGCAAAGTCCCGCGGATTCCGCGGCGTCCGCTGCGATGGCTCCGTGACCGCCGCCGTCGGTGCACACCGCTGTCCGGTGCCCGGTGGCGCGTCGTCCGCCGTCGAGCGCGGCGAGCACAACGGCCATTTCGCGTGGTGTGGCGACCAGTTCCACACCCGCGTCGCGGCAGGCCGCGGCCACGACGTCGGCGGAGGTGGTCAGGGCGCCGGTGTGCGATTGTGCGCTGCGGGCGGATGCGGAGCCGCGACCCGCGGTGAGCAGCACGACCGGTTTACCCGCGGCGGCGGCTGCCTCGGCGAAGGCACGGCCGTCCCCGAAGTCCTCCGCGTACACGGCAATGGCGCGGGTGGGCTGGTGCCGGGCGGCGTCCTCTACGAGGTCGACCAGGGTGACGTCGGCCTGGTTGCCGAGGGAGACGAAGCGGGAGAATCCCAACCCGTGTGGAGCACAGCGGAGTTGGAGTTCGAGGGCGAGGTTGCCGCTCTGGCTGAGCAGCGCGATGCCGCCGGGCGCGAACCGGTCCGATGCGAGATAGAGCTCGGTTGTGTTGTCGGTGATGCCGAGGCAGTTGGGGCCGACGAGGACGGCGCCGGCCTCGCGCACCCGTGCGGCGATGGCCTGTTGGCGCGCCAGTCCCGCGGGACCCGTTTCGGCGAAGCCGGCGGTGATACCGACGATGGCACGGGCGCCGCAGGCCAGTGCGTCGTCGACGGCGGTCTCGAACCCGGCACCCGGTACGGCGATCACCACGAGATCGACGGGTTCGCCGATGTCGGCGAGGCCGGTGGCGGCGGCGCGTCCCAGGACCGTTCCGCCGCGGCGGTTCACGAGGTGGACGGGCCGGCGGCCGGGAGCCCTCAGGGCCTGGGAGGCGACCGCGTGGCCGTACTTCGCCGGGTCGTCACTGGCACCGACCACCGCTACCGACGTGGGGTCGAACAGGGCCGACAGGTCACGTCCCATGGTCACCTCTCCCACTTGAGGGCGGAGTTGGGGCAGGCCGCGGCGGCGCTGGCGGCGGCTTCGGCGGCGCCGGAGCCGGGCTGGGCGACGACGGTGGCATAGCCCCATTCATCGAGGTCGATGAGATCGGGAGCCGGTTCATGGCAGAGGCCGTAGCCCTGGCAGCGGGTGGCGTCGAGGAGAAGCTTCACGGGGGATTCCTTTCAGCGAGGGCAGGGTGCGGAGTCCGGGAGGGTTTCGGCCCGGTCGGTCACCTTCGGTACGGCCACGGTCAGTTGCCGTGCCGCGCGGGCATCGCGTTCACAGGTCGGGCAGGGGCCGTCCAGATGGGAGCTGACGAGGTGCGGGAAAGCCCGCAGCAGGCTGCCGGCCGTACCCGCCGCGGCGTCGAGCAGCCCGCAGGCGCCGCGACCGGGCAGGGCGGTGGACCAGCGGTGGAGGTTGGTGTGCACGCCGGCCTCAGCGGTGCCGGAGGCGAGTGCGGTCAGCGCATCGTGGATCGATCCGGTACCCGCGACGCAGACGCCGCACTGGCGTGTGCTCTGTGCCGCGAGGTGGCGGGCGGCGAGGGCGGCGACGGAGACCGGGCACTCGTCAGGGGCGAGGAAGCGGATCGCTGCGCATCCCAGGGCGGTGCCGGCGGCGCTCAGGGTGTCGGGGTCGAGGGCGAGGTCCAGGGACCGGGGTCCGATGAGTCCGCCGAACAGTCCGCCCATCAGGGCGCCGACCGGCTCCGGAGTGCCCTGGGTCCGCGCCAGGGTGCGCAGCGTGGTGCCGTACGGCACCTCGGCGAGCAGCGGTCCGGCGCTCCCGCCGGAGAGCGTCACCAGGGTGGCGCGGGCCGTGCGGCGCCGCTCCTCCGGCCGTGCGGCGAGGAGCGCGATCCGGGCCAGGGTCTCGACGTTGGCGATGAGTGTCGGTGCACCACCGACGCCCTGTTCGTAAGGGCGGGGCGGCTTGGCGGTCGGCAGGGCGGGGCCGCCGTTGATCCGGCGGACCACGGCGGTCTCCTCGCCGGCGACGTAGGTGTGCGGGGTCTCGATGACCTCCACCGGCAGCTCCGTTTCCCGCTCGGTGAGCGCCCGGCGGATCCGTTCGCCCGCGACCGGGTCGGCCAGATAGACGTAGCCGCGGCGCGCACCGGTGATCGCGGCGGCGCGGGCGAGCCCGTCGAGGACGAGGTGCGGCCTGGCCCGCAGCAGCCAGCGGTCCTTGACGGAACCGGGTTCCCCCTCTTCACCGTTGGCGACTACGACGGGAGGGGCTCCGGCGTCGCGGACCGCGCGGAGTTTCACGGCGACGGGGAACCCCGCCCCGCCGCGGCCGCGCAGGCCCGCGGCGGCGATGTGACCGAGCAGTTCGCCGGGGCCTGTCGCGTCGCGGTAGCCCCCGGTCGCGGCGTACTCGTCGGCCGCCTCGGTCCGCTCCGGCGTCATGCCGAGCACGGCGGGGGCTCCTCGTGACAGCAGGGAGTCGGTCCCGGTCATCGTCGGTCTCCGTCCGGTGGGGCGGCGCGCAGCGTGCGCACCGCGCTTTCCAGGGCTCTGCGGTCCGCCGCCGTCCGGCCGTATCCGGTTCCCGGGAGGCCGATGAGCATGCGGTGGTGGTCAAGGACGACCTCTGCTGCGAGGAGCGCTTCCCGCGGGTCGCCGCGGGCGGTGCCCTCGGCGACGGCAGTCACCAGGGAGGTCACTTCGGCGAGATACCGGAGCCAGCCGCGCTGTGTGCCGTGCAGGATCAGGGCCTCGACGCGGCGGCGCTCGGCCGCCACTCCTTGCGGCGCCGGCATGGCGCCCTGTCCGGTCCGGAGGGACGCGACGGCGGGTGGCAGCTCCCGCTCCGGTTCGGGGGTGAGCCCGAGCCAGATCAGACTCCGACGACCGCTCATACGTGCCTCCGGGAGAGGGTGGGGAACGGTGCACGGCCTGGGCGCCGGGCTGCGGGCTTCGAGTGAGGTCCGCAGCGAGGCGGCACTGCGGTGCCGTGGGATGGGTTCGGCGAGGGGAAGAAGGGCGCGGGACGCCCGCTCGCTGCCGGTGTCCGCTGCGACGGAACGCCGGGAGCAGCGATACGACTAAGCTAACTAATCAATTAGTCAGTCCACAAGTCTTGACTTCGCGGAAACACCTCAGCAGTCTGACTGACCAATTAGTCAGCACAGGATTCCGGTACGCCGGTCCGGCTCGCCCAGCGTCTCCGGGCCCGCCGCGACATCCTTCGTCACCGTGCGGCACTAGGAGATACCGATGCAGTCCGAAGCCGTCGAGACATCACCGCCGACGCAGCAGTCCCCCGGGCAGGCACTGCCCGCTCGCTACTACACCGACCCCTCGACGGCCGCCGCCGAGACCCGGCACATCTTCGCCCGTTCCTGGCAGCTGGTGTGCCACGAATCGGATCTGCCGGGGCCCGGAGCCCGGCTGGCCGCGACCGTCGCGGACCGTGAGGTGCTGGTCGTCCGTACCGAGGACGGCACGCTGGCCGGGCACCTCAACGTATGCCGGCACCGCGGCACCCGTCTGGTCACCACCCCTGAACCGGCCGGCAAGGCCATCCGCTGCCCCTATCACGGCTGGACGTACAAGCTCGACGGACGGCTGGTCGGCGCACCCGAGGCGCGGCAGATCCCCTGTCTGGACAAACCGGCGCTCGGCCTCTTCCCGGTCCGGGTGGAGTCCTTCCTCGGTTTCGTCTTCGCCAACCTCGACGCGGACGCCGTGCCGCTGGCCGAGCAGTGCGCCGGACTTGCGGAGGCAGTGGGGCACTACGCCGGGCCCGACCTGGTCCCGGTCGGCCGCAGCCGGATCCACGATGTGGCAGGGGCCGAGGAACAGCAGGCCAACTGGAAGGTGGCCGTCGACAACTACCTGGAGGGCTATCACGTCCCGGTCGCCCACCCAGGGCTGATGCGACTGCTCGACTACCAGGGCTACACCTGCGAGATCGACGAGTCCTACGCACTGTTCGCCTCGCCGCTGCGCGACAAGCCGTCCTCGAACTGGGCGGAACGCCTGTACCAGCGCATCACCTCCCCCATGCCGGGGCTGACCGATGCGGACCGGCGGATCTGGCGCTACGCGGTGATCTATCCCAACACACTCATCGACTTCTACCCCGACCATGTGCTTGCCTGGACCGCCATACCGACGGCAGTCGACCGCGTGGCCGTACCGGGCGCGTTCTACACCCGCCGCGGGACGAGTCCGCGGACCCGGCTCGCCCGGCGGCTCAACATCCACATCGGCTGGATCACCAATGACGAGGACGCCGAATTGGTGGCCCGCGTACAAAGCGGCCTCACCACTCCCGGCTTCGAGCCCGGCCCGCTGTCCCGGCGCGAGGCGGCTGTCGGCTGGTTCGCCGGCCGTGTGCGCGCGGACCTCGACGGCACCGACCGCTGAGCCGGACGCCGGCGAAGCAGCCTTACGCACCGTCCCCCTCCGCTTTATCAGCCAGCTCCCGGCGCACGCCGCACCGCGCCACGGCTGACGGGTCCCGCACGGAAACCAGGGCTTCCGTGCACTCACGACCGCGCCCTGAAGCAGCGCTCGCCCCCTACGGAGAGGACCACCGATGTCCCCCGAGGCACCCCCGCCACCCACTCGACGCGCCGTCCTCGCCGGCGCCGCCGCCACCCTCGGCCTCACTCTCGCGGGCTGCGGTTTCCTGCCGGAGGACCGTAACGCCTTCGGCGACCCGGACAAACCGATCGACGTCAAGGCCGATGGCGATCTGGTGTATTTCAACTGGGCCGACTTCGTGTCCCCGGCGGTCTTCGACGGATTCGAGAAGGAATACCGCGTCAAGGTCATCCAGTCGAACTTCGACTCCATGGAAGGCATGGCCGCCAAGCTCAACGCCGGAAACCGCTACGACATCATCTTCCCCACCGCGAAGTGGGCGCAGCGGCTGGCCGCGGGCCGCCGGCTGCGCCGGATCGACCACTCACGGCTCACCCACGCCGATGCCGTCTTCGGCCGGTACCACTACTTCGCCGACCCCTGGTACGACCGGCACTCCGCGCACACCGTGCCGTTCACCATGTACAAGACGGGCATCGGGTGGCGCAAGGACAGGATCGGGGACGACCTGGCCGGTTCCTGGAACGACCTGTGGAACGACCGCGCCCGCGGCAAGGTCTTCGTGCTCGACGACCGCGACGAGGTGCTCGCCATGGCGGCGCTCAAGCTCGGCCTCGGCATCGGGACATCCGAGCGGCACGATCTCGACCGCATCACCGCCACACTGCAGGATCTGCGGCCCCGGCTGCGCGGTTTCTCCAGCGACAGCTACAACAACCTGCTCAACGGCAACGCGGTCATGACGCAGGCGTGGAGCGGCGACATGGCCGCCATGCTCGGACAGGCCAAGGACCCCTCGGTCCTCGGCTTCGAGGTGGCCCGCGAGGGCGCCCCGATCAACTCCGACTGTTACGCGATCCCCGCCAACGCCCGGCACCCGGGCACCGCGATGCTCTTCATCGACTACATGCTCCGTCCCGCGAACGTACGGAAGAACATCGAGTACATCGGCTACCCCATGCCGGTCGGCGGAAGCGAAGACGTCTACGCCTCGATCGTTAAGCCCTTTCCCCAGTGCCTGGTCACCCCCGACGACCTCAAGGCCGACCTCTTCTTCCGCAACACCTCGCCCAAGGGCGAGCAAGCCCGGGATACCGCCTGGACCCACGTGAAAGCCGGCTGACATGGCACAACGCACCCCATCGGCACCGTCCCGGCCACAGCGTGGCTCCTCCGCCTCGGGCGCCCGGTTGTGGACCTGGCTCATGCTGCCCGGCACGCTCTGGATGACCGGGTTCCTCATCGCCTCCCTTGTGTTGGTGGCCACCCTGGCCCTCGGCACCACCGACCCCCTCGGCAACCCGCGTTTCGGGCTCAACTTCTCCAACATCACGGCACTGGCCGACCCCGCTTACCGGATCGTGCTGCTGCGGTCGCTCGGCTATGCGCTGATCGCCTGCGTCATCTGTCTGCTCGTGGCATATCCGGTCTCCTATGCGATCGCGCTGCACGGCGGACGCTTCAAGAATCTCCTGATCGCCGCGATCGTCGTCCCGTTCTTCGCCAACTACCTGGTCCGGATGTACGGCTGGTCCGTCGTACTCTCCGACGGCGGGCCGCTGCTCAGAACGCTGCGCGCCGTCGGACTCGCCGACGGCAACACCAAGATCCTTCAGAGCGGTGTCGGAGTGGTCGCCGGGCTCGTCTACGGCTTCGTCGTCTTCATGATCATTCCGTTGTACGCGGCGCTGGAACGCATGGACCTTTCGCTCATCGAAGCGGGCCGCGACCTCTACGGCGGTCCGCTGCGGACCTTCCTTTTCGTCACCCTGCCCGCCACCCGGCAGGGCGCGGCCGCGGGCGCCGTCCTCGTCTTCCTGCCCGCCATGGGGGACTTCGTGAGTGCTCAGCTGATGGGAGGCCCGGACCAGATCATGATCGGCAACCTGATCCAGGACAAGTTCTTCGAGGGCCAGAACTGGCCGCTCGGCTCCGCCCTCACGATGCTGATGATGGCGGTGCTCTTCATCGGAATGCTCGGCTACCTGCGGCGCACCCGCAAGGACGAAGCGGAGGCGACCCAATGACCTTCCGCCCCCTCCGGCGGCGACGCGGAACCGATCGCCGGCCGCGCGCAGCGCTCGCTATCACGGCAGTCTTCTTCCTCCTCCTCTACCTCCCCATCGCCGTCGTCGTCCTCTTCTCGTTCAACGCCCAGAAGTCCCTCACCGTCTTCAAGGGCTTCAGCCTCCGCTGGTACTCGGCGTTCTTCCACGACCACGTGCTGATCGACTCCCTCGGTATGAGCCTCAAGGTGTCCCTGGTCGCCATGGCGGGGTCGGTGATCCTCGGTGTGGCACTGGCGCTGGGCCTGGTCCGCTCCCGCACCCGGCTCGGCTCCCTGGCCGGCCTGATCATGCTCGTCCCGCTCGTCACTCCGGAGATCGTCACCGGCGTCGCGGCGATGCTGCTCTTCAAGGGCATGGGCATCACCCTCTCCTCCGGCACCGTGATGCTCGCGGAGATCACCTTCTCCATCTCCTATGTGACGGTGATTCTCCGCTCCCGCATCGCGGCCCTCAATCCGGAGGTCGAGGAAGCGGCGATGGACCTCGGCGCCACTCGCTGGCAGGCGCTGCGCCTGGTCACCCTGCCGGCCCTGCTGCCCAGCATCCTCGCCGCCGCGGTGCTGGTCTTCGCCCTCGTCTTCGACGACTTCGTACTCGCGTACTTCACGACCGGCGTCGACCCGCAGCCGATTTCCGTCCGCATCTACTCGGCCATCCGTTTCGGCGTGCAGCCCACCATCAACGCCGTCGGGACGCTGATGCTGGCCGGATCCATCGGCCTCATCGGCCTCGCGCTGGCCATCCCGCGGCTGTTCGGCCGCCGCGGTGGCCTCGACCTGCTCTCCGGGGAGTGACACACATGACGTCCCACGACACCACCGCCACCGCGGCATCCGTCCCGCAGCCCGCCGTCCGGCTCGACGCGGTCAGCAAGAGCTACGGCGGCGGGTACGCCGTCCAGGACCTCTCCCTGGACATCGCGCCCGGCGAGTTCTTCTCCCTGCTCGGCCCCTCCGGCTGCGGCAAGACCACCTCCCTGCGGATGATCGGCGGCTTCACCGATCCCACCGCCGGCACGATCCTGCTCAGCGGCGAGGACGTGACCGCGCTCCCGCCGGACAAACGCAATGTCAACACCGTCTTCCAGAGCTACGCGCTTTTCGACCATCTCTCGGTGGCGGACAACGTCGCCTTCGGCCTCAAGCGGAAAGGAGTACCCCGCGCGGAGATCCGCGAACGTGTCGCCACCATGCTCGAACGGGTACAGCTCGCGGACCTCGCGGACCGCAAGCCCCGCACCCTTTCCGGCGGCCAGCGCCAGCGCGTAGCCCTGGCCCGCGCCCTGGTGAACCGCCCCCAGGTGCTCCTGCTCGACGAGCCGCTGGCCGCGCTCGACCTGAAGCTGCGCCGCCGGATGCAGGTCGAACTCAAACAGATCCAGCGCGAGGTCGGCATCACCTTCGTCTTCGTCACACATGACCAGGACGAGGCGCTGACCATGTCGGACCGGGTGGCGGTGATGAACGCGGGCCACGTCGAACAGTGCGGCCCGCCCGAGGACGTCTACGAACGCCCGTCGAGCCGCTTCGTGGCGTCCTTCATGGGCACCTCCAACCTCGTGCCCGGCACCTACCGCTCCGGCGAGATCGTCCTCGACTGCGGCCCCGCGCTGCCGGTGGGCCGCCGCCCCGGGCTCACCGACGGCAGCAGCGTCAGCCTGTCGATACGGCCCGAGAAGATCTGGCTCTCCGACTTCGAACCGGGCATGGCGGTGGTGAGCGGGGTGGTCCGGGAGACCGTCTACTCCGGCCCCACCACCACGTATCTCATCGAACTCGCCCCCGACGTCTCCCTGTCCGTACTGGAGCAGAACACCGACCGCTCACGCATGGAGGACCGCTGGAGCGGCGGCGAAAGCGTGCAGATCGGCTGGCGGCCCGAACACTGCCTGGTCCTCGACTGAGCCCCGTCCGCCCCCTCCACGCAAGAAGAGGAACACACGTCCCATGAACCACGATGTCATTGTGCTCGGGGCCGGCCTCGCCGGTCTCGCCGCGGCCCGGGACCTGAGCGCGGGCGGCGCCGACGTCCTCGTCCTCGAAGCCCGCGAGCGGGTCGGCGGTCGCGTCGAGCAGTCCGTCCTGCCCGACGGACGGCTGGTCCAGCTCGGCGGCGAGGTGGTCGGCCGGGCCCACACCGCCTACCTCGCACTCGCTGCGGAACTCGGGCTGACACTCGTCCCCAGTTACGTCGGCGAGCCCGGCCGGATGGCCCGTGCCACACCCGAGGGGCTGTCGACCGGGGAACCCCCGCACTGGTTCGGCCCCGGCGACGAGGCGGACCATCAGCAGGTCACCGCGGAGTTCGTCGCGCTGGCCCGGACCGTCGACCCGCACGACCCCTGGTCACACGCCGACGCCACCGCCCTCGACAACCTCTCGGTCGGCGCCTGGCTGCGCTCCCGGGGCGCGAGCGCCGCCGTCGTCCGCCTCTGGGAAATAGGCCAGCTCGCTCTCGCCTCCGGCTCCTACGAACGCACCTCGCTGCTCGCCGCACTGCGCAAACACGCCGCAGTCCCCGGGGACGGCCCCTACGACTACGAGGACTGGGAAGGGCTGCGGGTGGCCGAGGGCTCCGCCACGGTGGCGCTCCGGATGGCCGGCGAGCTGGATGGCCGGATACGGCTCGGCGCACCCGTCGAAGAGCTCACGATCCGCCCCGGGCACTGCGCCGTGCGTATGGCCGGCGGAGAGTCCCTGTCGGCCGATGCCGTTGTCAGCGCCCTTCCGGTCGGGCCACTGCGCTCGGTCACCGTGGACGGCGTATCCGACGCGCGTATGAGCTCCCTGCACCGCCAGCGGCAAGCGGTCGCAGCCAAGTTCACCGCTGCCTACGACACATCGTTCTGGCGTCACCA
This sequence comes from Streptomyces sp. NBC_00344, assembly GCF_036088315.1. NCBI lineage: Bacteria > Bacillati > Actinomycetota > Actinomycetes > Kitasatosporales > Streptomycetaceae > Streptomyces > Streptomyces sp. NBC_00344. The sequence continues at coordinate 188,086 of NZ_CP107996.1, forward strand.
GGGCCTCAACGGCCTCTCGGAGTGCGAAGGCGTGCTCGGCAGCACCTGGCCGCAGAGCGAGGGAATCCTCTCCGCCCTGATACCGCCCGAACGCTACGGCGTACTGCTCGGCATGCCCGCCGCACTGCGCGACCGGGAACTGCTCGGCGACATCGCCCGCCTCTACGGCGACGAGGCGCTGCGGCCCTTCACCTCCTCGTTGCGGATGTGGGGCACCGACCCGTGGACCCAGGGGTACGTCACCCAGTGGAACCCCGGCGACGTGATGGCTGTCGGCCCACTGCACGGCACCCACGAACCTCCCTTCTACGTCTGCGGATCCGACCAGTGGGTGGCCGGATACATGGAAGGCGCGGTCCGCACCGGCCGCGCCACAGCCCGGGAGGTGCTGCGTCATGGCTGACTCTCCCGGCTCTGCTACCGTCCTCAACCACATCGCGGGGAGCGACCGGCCTGCCGCCACCGGAGCACTCATGGAGCTGGTGAACCCCGCGACCGGAGAGGTGCACCGCACCGCCCCTCGTTCCGGCCCTTCGGACACGGACGCGGCCTGCGCGGCCGCCGAGGCGGCGTTCCCCGACTGGTCCCTGACAACTCCGGCTGAACGGCAGCAGGCGCTGCTGCGGATTGCCGATGCACTGGAGGACCACGCCGACGCACTGGTGGCCGCCGAGGTCGGGGACACCGGCAAACCACCGCAGCAGTTCCGGTCGGAAGAGCTCCCCGCGGTCACCGACGCGCTGCGCTACTTCGCGGGAGCGGCCCGGAATCTGCCGGGCACCGCGGCCGCCGAGTACACGCCGGGCCGCACCTCGCTGCTGCGTCGCGACCCGGTCGGTGTCTGCGCCCAGATCACCCCGTGGAACTACCCGCTGATGATGGCCGCGTGGAAGATCGCTCCGGCGCTGGCCGCGGGCAACACGACCGTCCTCAAACCGGCCGACACCACGCCTTCCTCCACCGCCCTGCTGGCGCGGATCGCCGCCGAACACCTGCCGCCCGGCGTCCTCAACGTGGTCTGCGGTGACCGCGACACGGGCCGTGCACTGACCGCCCATCCGGCCGTCCGTCTGGTCGCCGTCACCGGCAGTGTCCGAGCCGGCCGGGAGATCGCCGCGGCCGCAGCGACGGACCTCAAAAGGGTCCATCTGGAGCTGGGCGGGAACGCCCCGGTCATCATCCACGACGACGTGGACATCGAGGCCACCGCCGGCGAGCTCGCGGCCGTCGCGTATTACAACGCGGGCCAGGACTGCACTGCCCCCACCCGTTTCCTGGTGCATGAGCGCATCCATGACGCGTTCCTCACCGCATTCGCCGCGTGCGCGGCACAGTTGCGGACCGGCCCGCCGGACGAGTCACCCGCGGACTACGGGCCGCTCAACAGCTTCCAGCAACTCACTTCCCTGGAAGGCATGTTGAGCCGACTTCCCGGGCATGCGGAGGTGGTGACCGGCGGCACACCGGTGCTGCGTCCAGGCTGGTTCCACTCCCCCACAGTGATCGCCGGTGTCTGCCAGCGCGACGAGGTCGTCCGCGAGGAGATCTTCGGCCCGGCCGTCACCGTGCAGCCCTTCGCCGACGAGACCGAGGCGCTCCAGCTGGCCAACGGTGTGCGGTTCGGGCTTGCGGCGAGCGTATGGACCGCTGACCACGGCCGAGCCATGCGCGCGACCCGAGCACTGCACACCGGAATCGTCTGGGTGAACACCCACGGCACCACGGTCTCCGAAATGCCGCACGGCGGGGTCAAACACTCGGGTTATGGGAGCGATCTGTCCATGGCGGGTCTGTTGGACTACACCCAGGCCAAGCACGTCATGCTGTGAGCGGTGCCGCCCCGGGCGGCCGGTCTCTCGGGGCGGAACTCTCCACCCGGCCCGCACTCGCGGCTGCCGGTCGGTCAGACGACCGCGGGGGCGCCGAGCATCGCGGAAGCCTGTTCGAACGAGTTGAGGCGCGTGGGCGCGGCAGCCTGAGGAAGGCCACGGCAGGTGAAGCCGAGCTGGGTCATGGCCCGGAGGACTTCACCGACGGTGAAGTCGCGGCGGTCCTGGCGTGTGACGACCTCGCCGACCTGCTTTGCGGGGTAGGTGCGGCGGCCGATGATCACGGACTCTCCGAAGACCTGCTCGGGCCTGATGCCCTTCATCGATTCCAGGACGCCGCTCTTGGTGAGGTCGAACGGGAAGCGGGCGATGACACAGCGCATGATGCCTCACAGGGAGAGGAACGAAGGGGGATGGTTCTGCCGCGGATGGGGAGGTTCAGCCGGTGAGGGCGAGGACGCCCAGAGCACTGCCTTGATCGTCGACGACGGGCAGCGCGACGAGCCGGCGGGAGCGCATCGCGTGCTCGGCCTCGGCCATCGAGGTCACGGGCGAGGTGAACGGTCCGCGGTCGCGGAAGATGTCGCGCAGCTGGATCCGGTCCGTGTACGCGGAGCTGTCGCGGACTGCGGCGAGCTGGGCCCGGGTGACCAGCCCGGTGCACAGGCCGTCGTTGTCGCAGACGAGCAGGTGCCCGGTGCGGGCGCCTGCCATGACGGACAGGGCGACCTCGATGGTCATGCAGTCGCAGACCTGCGGTCCGCCTGTGTCCATGGCGTCGGCCGCCGTCCTGTGTACGGGAGTGGCATTCGCCGAGCGGGGCTGCATCTGAATCAGCGTCAAAACGTGCCTCCTGCAGAGATGGGTCGGTTCCTGGTCACGAAGCTTCTAGGCCGCCTCACCGAAGGAGGACTGCCGCACGGTCGCGCGGCTGCGACTTCCCGCCGTGCAGGGCGGCAGCCCGGACACCACTGTTCAGCAGGTCCTGCGTCAGCCGGTCGACGGCGTGCTTGGTGTCCAAGAACATGATCACCCGGCCCTCGCGTGCCGCAGTCTCCGAACCCGTGGAAGGGTCGGCGGAGTGGACGACCGGATCGGTGAGGTAGCGGCGGACCAGTTGGTCGACGTTGCGGTCGAGGGTGGCGGAGAACAGCATCCGCTGGCCCTCCGGGCTGACCTGGTCCAGGAGCGAGGTGACCTGGGGCATGAAGCCCATGTCGGCCATCTGATCGGCCTCGTCCAGAACGGTGATCGCGACCTGGTTCAGTCGGCAGTCGCCGCGGTCGGTGAGGTCCTTGAGACGGCCCGGCGTCGCGACGACGACCTCGGCGCCACCGCGCAGCGCATTGACCTGCCTGCCGATCGGTATTCCGCCGACGATGGTGGCCAGGCGCAGCTTCACCGAGCGGGCATAGGGGGTCAGTGCGTCGGTCACCTGCTGGGCCAGCTCACGGGTCGGCACGAGTATCAGGGCCAGCGGCCGGCGGGGCTCGGCGCGCTGGCCGGCGGTGCGGGCCAGCAGGGCCAGGCCGAAGGCGAGCGTCTTGCCGGAGCCGGTGCGTCCGCGTCCCAGGGCGTCGCGGCCCGCGAGGGTGCTGGGCAAGGTCGCGCCCTGGATCGGGAACGGGACTCTCACGCCTTCGGCGGTGAGCGCGGCCTGAAGCTGCTCGGGCATGACGAGGTCGGCGAACGCCTCGACCGCGGGCAGCGCGGGAGTGATCGTCTCCAGCGGGGCGAAGTCACTCCGGACCGTTGCGGGCCGCTTGCCGTGACCCCCCGAGCGGCTCGGATCCCCCGATCGGTCCGGGACGGGCGTGCCGAAGCGGCCGCCCCGCCCCGAAGCGGCGCCGGTGCCGAAAGCGGGGCCGTCGGTGCGGCGGGAGTGGGAGGAGCGGCCGTTCGTACGGGTGGAATTCATTGAGAACCTTCCTTGATACAGCGCGTATCAAGGAATTCCCGCAGCGGAAGAGCAGCGCGGGGAATCGCAAGAACGAGCCGAATGGAATGCGAAAGCAGATATGGTTTGCAGTGAATCCGGGGCGGGGCGGGGTCGATCAAATGGGTGACGCCATGTGGACGTGAAATCCCGGACGTTGACGCATACAGCTCCGTAGCGGCCCGGATCCCTGGAAGGGGCGGCGGGCGGTGTTGTCCCACAGGTGACACCACTGCCGGAAATGCCCGCAGCTGGGGCCCGCACCCCGAGGGATGCGGGCCCCAGCTGCAAGTGCGCGTCAGCGTCAGGCGAGAACGATGTTCTCGGCCGTCGGGCCCTTCTGGCCCGGTGCGATGTCGTAGGTGACCTTCTGGCCTTCGAGCAGCTCACGGAAGCCATCGGCGGCGATGTTCGAGAAGTGGGCGAACGCGTCAGCGCCTCCACCGTCCTGCTCGATGAAGCCGAAACCCTTGGCCGAGTTGAACCACTTCAGGGTGCCTGACGCCATGCCATATCTCCTTTGGGGCAGTACGCCGGGACCCGCGATGCGTGGATACCGGGCCGCCGCGATGATGCCCCGTCCGGAAAATGACCGGCCGTACGAAAACGCTGCCAGTGGCTGAAAATACCGGCGAAGGCGCTTGAAGTGTTGGGAACCACACCTGCAACTGAGATCGACAGTAGCACGTGGTAGCGGCCCACATACTGTTAATAATTCCACTCTGTCAGTTGCGGTAAAAACACTCCGTACGCGACGCCCCAAACCCTCACCTCGCGGGCAGAGAAATTGAACCACCCGAAGCACAGCGTTTCAGGAAGAGCGGTCGCCCTTCACGGCTCGTAGGCCAGCGCTGTTTCGGTGACACGACCCGTACCACCCGGCCCGAAGAAAGCGGGCCGGGCTCTGCCCAACCAGCCCATGCTGCTTACCGCCGGGGCCTGCGGAGTTGAGGCGGGCGCTGAACGGAACTGCCGGAGCCGGGTCGGCCCGGCCAGGACTCGGCGCCCACGACCTGGGTGACGTCGCGGGGGGAACCGAGGGTCCAGGAGAGCGGGCCACGCAGCAGGCGACCGGGGTCCGACTGCCCCTTCTGCCAGACTCGTTGCATGGCTGAACACAACACGGATCACGGCTATCTGCTGGACAACCAGCAATCGGAGGCAGGGATCCGTTTCGGCGCCCTCAGCGAGTTGTTCGACCCGGTGACGTTCCGACATGTCGACCAGCTCGGAATCACTGCCGGCATGCGGTGCTGGGAGGTCGGTGCCGGCGCTCCCTCCGTACCCCTCGGGCTGGCCGAGAGAGTCGGCCCGGCGGGAGCGGTGGTCGCCACCGACATCGACGTGTCCTGGACCCGGGACATCGCCGGTGGCGTGATCGAGGTGCTGCGCCACGACGTGGCGGCCGACCCTCCGCCGCCCGGCGGCTTCGACCTCGTCCACGCCCGGCTGGTCCTGGTACACGTCACCGATCGCGCCGAGGCGCTGCGCCGGATGGTCCAAGCGCTGCGGCCCGGGGGGCGACTGCTCCTGGAGGACGCCGACCCGGCGCTGCAGCCGCTGTTGTGTCCGGACGAGTCCGGTCCCGAACAACGACTCGCCAACCGGCTGCGATCCGGCTTCCGCGCCTTGATGGCGTCACGCGGCGCGGATCTCGCGTACGGGCGAACTCTGCCCAGGCTGCTGCGCGAGGCGCCTCTGGAGGATGTTCAGGCCGACGCGTACTTCCCGATCACCTCCCCGGCATGCGCGGTCCTCGAAGCCGCGACTGTGCGTCAGATCCGCCGCCTGCTGGTCGCGGAAGGGCTCGCCACCGACGAGGAGATCGACCGCCACCTGGCGAATGTCGCCACCGGACGCCTCGACCTTGCCACCGCCCCCATGATCTCCGCATGGGGACGCCGCCCGTAACCGGTGCTCCTGGGCGAGCACAGGAGCGACCAGCGTCCGTACGGGCCCTTACGCGCCTGACAGCGAGTCGCCCAGCTCGAGCAAGGCATCGCCTCGTGAGGTCAAGCACGCGTACGACTTCGTCCGGTAGCGCGACACTGCTGGCGTCCAGCGTCGAACGCAGCTCGTACCTGATCGGCGTCTTCGCAGTCACCGAGATGAAGGACGGAAGCGCCACTCCGTTGCAGGTGAGCGAAACTGTCCGCATCTCCGCCGAGCAGCGTCAGCGCGCCTACCGGAGCCAGGTCGACTTCGGCACGGAATCGGTATCGCTCCTGGTAGCCGTTGTCGGCGTCTCGTGAGCGAGAGTGCTGGACATCTTCAGTAGTCGCTGTTCATGGCGGCACGCACCCCGGCGAGAGTGGAGTCGGCAACGGCTCTGGCTCGCTCGTTGCCTTCGCGCAGCGTCTCGCGAAGGTAGGCGCGGTCCTGTGCGTACTGGGTACGGCGGGCCCGGATCGGGCCCAGGTACTCGTTGACCGACTCCGTCACGGTCCTTTTCAGCGCGGCAGCTCCTGCCGAGCCGATGTCGTCGGCCACCTGCTGGGGAGTGCGGTTCTGGCAGAGCGCTGCCAAGAGGAGGAGCGAGGACACTTCGGGACGGGTGGCCGGGTCGTAGGTGATGTGACGCTCCGAGTCGGTCTTGGCGCCCTTGATCAGGCGGGCGGTCTCGTCGGCATCGGCGGCCAGGGTGATGGCATTGCCCCGGCTCTTGCTCATCTTGGTGCCGTCCGTGCCGAGTAGCAGTGGGGCATTCGACAGCAGCGCATCGGGCTGGGGGAACACGTCGGCGCCGTTGCCGTAGCGGTCGTTGAAGCGTCGGGCGATGGTTCGGGTGAGTTCGAGGTGAGGTAGCTGGTCCTGGCCGACCGGGACAAGGTTGGCCTTGCAGAAGAGAATGTCGGCCGCCTGATGAGCGGGGTAGGTGAACATCAGACCGCTGACGGAGGACTGCCGTGAGTGGGCGATCTCGTCCTTGACCGTGGGGTTACGGTTCAGCTCGGCGACGGAGACCAGGCTGAGGAAGGGCAGCAGCAGCTGGTTGAGGGCGGGAACGGCGCTGTGCGTGAAGATCGTGCTGCGTGCCGGGTCCACGCCGATGGCGAGGTAGTCCAGTACCAGTTCCTCGACATGCCCGGTCAGGTTGTCCGCCACATCGCGATCGGTCAGCACCTGGTAGTCCGCAATGATCACGAACATCTCCACTCCGAGGTCCTGGAGCCGTACACGGTTGTGGAGGGTGCCGAAGTAGTGGCCCAGGTGCAGACGCCCCGTTGGACGATCTCCTGTCAGGACACGGAATTTGCCTGGGTCCTTGAGGATCAGCTCTTCCAGCACCGCACTGCGGGCCTGCGCTGCGGACGTCCCGAGCTCGTCGGCGGCGGAATCGGAGGACGGGACGTCGGCGCCTGCGGACCGAGGGGTGGTGTTCACGGGGTCTCCTGGTGGGTCGGTATTGCCGTCAGGACGACACGGCCCCAGAGCCAGAAAACACGAAAGGGCCGTCCGTCCGAACGGCCCGGTCATGCATGAGAGGCGGCCGCTCCTACAAGGAGCGCCACCAGCTCAGACATGAAGAAAGGTGCATGAGCGCATCTTAACGTCCTGGCTGCAGATCCACGCGGAACCGGAGGGTTCCTCGCCCTGCCGTTCTCGCGACCAACGGCAGACAGTGCCGGCTTCCATGGATGAACGCCGTCCCGACGCTCCCACCAGACCGCGGTACGCCAGGTATGAAGGAGGCCGATGCCCAGTATCAGCTGAACGCCCAGGCCGATCAGCGGCCAATGGTCGACGTATGCGCCTCCCAGTGCCACCAGGAGAACGAAGGCCGCACACGAACGCAGCCTCGCCGCAACCGAAGGGTCCGCTGCTCGGTCGACTCCAGCACCGACACATCTTGGACCGCCACGGCGCAGTTGAACGCACGCAGCTGACGCGGCCGGGACACCAGTAGATTGACCGCCCAGAGCAGCGCCAGAACGTCAACGCCGCCGAACTGAACGCGCCCAGCAGTGCCGGAGAGCCTCAGATCATCCATGGTGGAGAAGATCAGCACGTCCGCGGCAATCCCCGCCCGATCCCCGCCAAGCCCTCTCCCAGCTCAGCAGCAACAATCCGCACAAGCGGCGGCGCACCAGCCTTGAATGTTTCGCCCTCCCCCGTCGCGACCGTACTGCCATCGAACATCGCCCACACCTGTCCAGGGCTCACGGTGCCTCCTTGGCCGCACGGGAGACGTCTGAAGTGAAGGCCCCTGGCGTCTCCTTTTGTCAGCCGCTTTGTCAGCTGGTGTCAGCGAACCCAGACCATGGGGCTGCCGGAACCCGGGCTCGAAAACACCGAGCCCCACCCGACCCCTGAAGGGCGGGGCGGGGCTCGGTTTGGTGTGGGCCCGATGAAGTCAGCCCGCAGCGACGTGTTCAGCCCGCTCTACATCCGGGTGCAGGTGAATTCCGTACGGCTCGCACCGTCGATGTGGACGATCTTCAACGTGCCCTTGGCGTATGTGACTTTCAGTTCCTGGCCCGTGTCGGCGGAGCTGCCGCCGGGAGGCTGCCACGGAAGCAGCAACGACTCGGTCCGACCGACCTTGCCGGGCACGTGAAGTGCGGCCACCTCGACCAGTTCGTCCAGGTCATTGGGAGATTCCGGACCCTGGATAGCCAACTTGCTGCCCAGGAGGGCCCATTGCCCACCCCACGAGGAATCCTGCCCGTCCTTACCGATGGTCCAACTGCTCGCCGTGATCTCCGCGAGGACGGTGCCGGCCGAACCGTTGCCGGCCGGGATGACCTCGACCCGCCACTTGCCCAGCACAAAGGCACTGAAGGCCTGCCCGACAGGACCGGTGCCCGCCCCGGACGTGCGATCAGCGTCCTTACTGTTGTCGTGATCCGTGCGGCACGCGGCAAGCAGCGACGCGCCCACACCGATGGCCAGGTATCGCAACGCGGTACGTCGGCCCACCGCCTGGGTCACGGCCCGCACCTGACGTATGCCGGACGTGTTCTTCATCGCCCATCCCCCGATGAATCGATGCAAGATCAACTAGGCAGCCTACACTCACGTGAGGACGCCCGGGTCGCGGAGTACAGCGCGACCCACGACATCTGCGGCATCGTCAGGCGGCATCCGCCAGGAGTACTCCGCAGGCTTGTGCCCATGAACGGCGGCCCCCCGGCCAACGGTGGGAGGGCTCTGCCGAGCCGCGCCGGCGGAACGCTCCCGTAGCCGAGGCGTCTACTTCACCGTGTTCATCGGCGCCCTGCCGGATTTGGCAACCGGCACCAGACGCCCGTAGGCGAGCGCACAGGCGGCAAGCGCAGCCGGGATCTGGAGGGTGAACAGGCCAAGGGTCAGCCTGATGAAACCGAAGTCCACTGCCTCACCGAAGCCGTTACCGGCAGAGGTGGCGACGGACACCACCAGCAGCACCACGGTGTACACCGTGGCATCCAGGACGGCGGTACGCCACTGCGACAGTGCCGGCAGCCACAGGCGCGCGGCGCTCAGCGCGATGACCGCACAGAACACAAAGAGCAGCGTGTCCGAGCCGTAGAAGTCGGCCAGCCCTGCGGCGGTGTGCTCGGAGACGATGAGCACGAGGAAGCCCACGACCGCCTGGACCGCCAGTGAGGCCAGAGTGACGGTTACTGCATAGGCCACGGCTCTGCGCCACGGTGTGATCACGGCCCCCCCTGGGCTTCCGGATGGCCGGCGCGTTCTCCGGCCCCTCCCGGTCATTGTCCCACCAGCAGGACGTCGGGAATCAGTGGGGCTCACGCCGCATTGAGCTCGCCCTGCGCGTTCGCGGTGGCCGTCACGCGACCTGCGGTACGGCGGCGGGCGAGATACCCCGATATCACGTAACCGGCGATCAGCAGGACGATGAGAGCGACGGTTTCGGTGGTGCCCCATACCCAGGTGGAGAGGCTGACGTCCTTGACAGGGAGCTTGGGCAGATCGTCCGCCGCGATGGTGGAGTGCTTGGCGATACCGGCTTGATATGCCTGGTTGCGGGCTGATCCGTGGAGGAAGGGTGCGACGAACAGGACCGCCAGCCCGAGCAGGGTCTCGACCGCGACCGTCACGGGGAACTTCCGCACGAGGATGGCGTACAGCGGGCGCTCGTCGCCCGCGGCACGCAGCGCGTCGATGCGCGGGTGCAGCCAGAACTGATTGAAGGCGCCGATCAGCAGAAGGGTGCCGAACATCAGGATCTTCACTCCGAGCACGCGCCCGTACATCGTGGTGAGGAGCTGCGAGAGGCCATCCACATGCTCCCAGTAGAGGAACAACCCGGACAGTGCGATCGCACCGACGCAGCTCATCGCAGCGGCTGAGAAGCGGCGGATCGCCGGGGCCCAGAACGCACCCCGGTCGACGGGGGCGATCGCGCCCGGGAAGGCGAGCAGCAGCAATCCAGCCAGGCCGCCGATCCAGACGGCCCCGCCGAGCAGGTGCATCATCCACATGAGGGTCTCGAAGATGGTCCGGCCCCAGTCGTCGGGCACCGCATCCGGGAATCGGGTGGTTCCGAGCGCGATCGCTCCGGCACAGAGCCCAGCCGCCAACAGCCAGCGCCGGGCTGCACTCGCCGCAATCCTGCGGACGGCAAGCGGAGCGACCAGCGCCGCGGCGACCAGAACGAGAACTACTTCCAGCCCCGACAGGCGGCCGTCGTTGCTGCCGTCGAACAGCGAGTTACCGGCCGCTGCGTAGTCGTAGCCACCGCTCGCCGACGCCGCATGGGCAACGCCGGTCAGCACCGCAGGCACGGCCAGAAGCCCCAGGACAGCCGCGACTCGGGACAGCCGTGCAGTAACAGCGGCCAGCGTGTCCGATCCGGCAACCCGGGCCGCGGGGCCCGCGGCCACCAACGCAAGGGCGATCAGGCCGACAAAACCCATCAAGGCCGTCCAGGTCGCCCATGACACGGCGCTGTCCTCGAACGGGCCGAGAGGGGTCGATGGCGCCGCCATCGCGGAGAAAGGCACGCCGTGGGGCATCTGACCGGGTAGGGGCATGGCTGGTAACCCTTGCTCGCATCCGACTAACAGGATGCTTAGGTTAGGCATGCCTAATTTACTTGGTCAATGTGACCCATCCGACCGGCGCGGCGGTGAACGGAACCCGTCCGGCCAACGTATGTCCAGGACCCATCAGGGCTGTCCTGACCGGAACAGGCCCCTTTTTGCCGCTGACCGATGAGTCGCGCCGGTCCCAGCGGTCTGCCGTTCATATGAATGGCGGTGCATCCGAGCCCGCCGAACCAAGAAGGAGGACACGGCCATGGGCAGGGTCGTCGTGATCGAGCATCTGACACTCGACGGTGTGTTGCAGGCTCCTGGGCACCCCGACGAAGACCGCCGGAAAATCGCTGTCGCCCGTGCCCGCCGGTGCATGACACCCCACCGCGGCACAAGCACCACGGCCCGCCCGCCGGCCCCGAAAGGATCCGCATGACCGACCGCGCGAACAAACTGCCCGTCCCAGCGCCCTCAGACCTGCCCCAGCTGCCTTTCCTGGGCTGCGGATACCTCGGTGCGACCTATGCCGTCTGCTTCGCCGAACTGGGCTGCCAGGTCCTGGGCGTTGACACCGACGCCACCAGAATCGCCAAACTGGCTCAGGGACAGCTCCCGTTCCACGAACCCGAACTCGACAGTCTGCTGGAGAGCAACCTGCACAGCGGCCGACTCAGGTTCACCACCGACTACCGGAGCGCCGCAGACTTCGGCGACGTGCATTTCGTGTGTGTCGGCACGCCCCAGCGCCCGGGAACCGACGACGCGGACCTCTCCTATGTGGACGCAGCAGTGCGTGAACTGGCACATCATCCGTCCAAGCCCGCCCTCATCGTCGGTAAATCCACCGTCTCGGTCGGCACGGCGGCACGGCTCGCCCGGCTGGTCGAGGAAACGGTTCCGCCGGGCGTACGGGCAGAGGTCGCCTGGAGTCCCGAGTTCCTTCAGGAGGGCCGCGCGGTCGAGGACGTGCTGCGCCCTCATCGCATCGTCTTCGGCGTGGACGGCGAGTGGGCCGAGACCATGCTGCGCGCCGCCCATGCCCGGCTGCTCGAACTGGCCGAAGTGGAAGGCCGCGAGGTGCCCGTGGTGGTCACCGACCTGCCCACCGCGGAGCTCACCAAGGTCGCCGCCAATGCCTTCCTCGCCACCAAGGTGTCCTTCATCAACGCGGTCGCCGAGGTGTGTGAGGCGACCGGCGCTGATATCGCCCATCTGACCCGGGGCATCAGTCTCGATCCGAGGATCGGAGGCCATTTCCTGAAGGCAGGTCTCGGCTTCGGCGGCGGCTGCCTCCCCAAGGACATCCGGGCCTTCCGCACCCGTGCCGAACAGGTGGGGGCCGGGCCGGCGCTGCGCTTCCTCGGGGAAGTGGACGAGATCAACGAACGCCGTCGTGCCCGGGTGCTGGAACTGGCCGTCCAGCTCCTCGCGGGCCGCGACGCGGCGGCTAGGGCTACTGCGGGACGTCCCCTGATGGGGGCAAGGATCTGCGTCTGGGGCTCGACCTTCAAGCCCGACTCGGATGATGTGCGGGATTCGCCGGCGCTGGACGTGGTCGGCCGCCTCCTGGGCGCCGGGGCGGAGGTCACCGTCTACGATCCGCGCGGCATGGAGAACGCCCGGCGCGAGGTACCGCAGGCGCTGTACGCGACCAGCGCCGACGAGGCTGTCACTGGCGCTGATCTGCTCTGCGTACTCACGGAGTGGCAGGAGTTCTGTTCGGCTGATCCCGCTCGCGTGGCGAGGCTTGTCGCGGGCTGCCGCGTCGTCGACGGACGGAACTGCCTGGATGCCACGCGCTGGCTCGGAGCCGGCTGGGAATACCGGGGAATGGGCCGCCTCTCGGCCGCCCGCCCGCCCTGAACGGCCGTACAGTCCACGGTCGTTGGTGGTTGACCGAGCGCCGGTTGACCACCGGTTGCGCTTCCAGGGCGGGAGCGAGAGGAAGATCAGCACACGCGACCGCACCTGGTCTGTCATTGACGGTACATGGGGGCGGGCGGAAGGGAGCGGGTCCGCCCGTCGAAAGCCGAAGCATGAAGCCGTCCCCCGGCAGCGCACTGTGTGTTCAGCCGAACGCGGTGCCATGAGCAGTCACGGCAGCACCGCACCCGGCGGCTTCGCCACCGGCTGGGGGGGGAGACCACATTGCAGGAATTCGGCCGACCCGCTGGATTGTCCAGCTACCGCACCAGGCACGGTCGATTGGCGTCGAACTCCCAGCCGGGGACGAGCTGCCGCATCGCTGTGGCGTCGTCGCGAGCTCCGAGCGTCTTCTCCCGGTAGAGCTCGTGCGCCGCGAGGAGCCGGTCCATGTCGAGCCGGACACCCAGGCCTGGGGTGTCGGGGACGGCGATCTCGCCGTCGACGATACGCGGTGGGGCGACAGTGAGCCGCTCAAGACCCTCCTGCCAGATCCAGTGCGTGTCGAGGGCGTTGTACGCGCCGGGCGCAGCGGCTCCGCAGTGCGTGACCATGGCGAGCGAGATGTCGAAGTGGTTGTTCGAGTGACAACCCCAGGTCAGACCCATCGCGTTGCACAGCTGCGCCACCCGCACCGAGCCCTGCATCGTCCAGAAATGCGGGTCGGCCAGCGGGATGGAGACCGACTGGAGGGCCAAGGCGTGGGTCATCTGCCGCCAGTCGGTGGCGATCATGTTGGTCGCGGTCGGAAGGCCCGTCGCGCGGCGGAACTCGGCCAGGATCTCCCGCCCGGAGTAGCCCCCCTCGGCGCCGCAGGGGTCCTCGGCGTACGCGAGGATGCCGACGAGGGGCGTGCACAGCTCGACGGCCTGGCGCAGCGACCACGCCCCGTTCGGATCGAGGGTGATCCGGGCGTCGGGAAAGCGGTGCTTGAGCGCACGTACGGCCTTGACCTCCTCGGAACCCTCCAGGACACCGCCCTTGAGCTTGAAGTCCCGGAAGCCGTACAGCGCGTGAGCGGCTTCTGCCTGCTGGACGATCGCCTCCGGCGTGAGGGCCTCCTCGTGGCGGATCCGGTACCAGTCCACGTCCGATTCGGGCTCGCGTACATACTCCAGGTCCGTCCGGCCGGGATCGCCCACATAGAAGAGATAGCCCAGCACCCGGACGGCGTCCCGCTGTTGTCCGTCGCCCAGCAGCGCAGCGACCGGCACGTCGAGGTGCTGCCCCAGGAGATCGAGCAGCCCGGACTCGACAGCGGTGACCGCGTGGACGGTGGTGCGCAGGTCGAAGGTCTGGGCGCCGCGTCCGCCCGCGTCGCGATCGGCGAAACGGTCCGCGATCGCACTCAGGACCCGCTTGTAATCGCCCACCCTCGCACCGAGCACCAGGGACCCGGCGTCACGCAGCGTCTGTGTGATCGCCTCCCCGCCGGGGACCTCGCCGAGACCCGTACGGCCCTCGGAGTCCTTGAGAACCACGACGTTCCGCGTGAAGTAGGGGCCGTGCGCACCGGAGAGGTTCAGCTCCATGCAGTCCCGGCCTGCTACCGGATAGACGGAGAACTCGGTGACGGTCGGCTGCTGTGTCATTCTCATCAAAATCCTTAGTTACGGGGGTTGACGCGGGTTCCGCGATCAGAGAGCGAGAACGTCCAGGGCCCACTCGACCGCCAGAACTCCTCCCAGGCCGAGGACGGCGAGCACCGTCGTGTAGGTGGTCCGGACCTTGATCGCATCAACGACCGACAGGTTGAAGTACTCCTTGAACAGCCAGAATCCGGGATCGTTGACGTGCGAGAAGGCGATGGAGCCGCAGGACACGGCGAGCACCATCATCTCGGCGTGCGTCCCGCTGCCCGAGATGAGCGGCAGCACCACGCCGGAGGCTGTGACGACGGCTACCGTCGCCGAGCCGAGGGCGATGCGGAGGATGACCGCGATGAGCCAGGCGAGGATGATCGGCGAGATGGACCAGCTGTCGGTAACCTCCTTGATGTAGTCGGAGATCCCGCCTTCGACCAGGACGTTCTTGAAAGCGCCCCCTGCGCCGATCACCAGGAGAATCATCGCCATCGCCTGTGCCGCCGAGGTGCAGGAGGCGTTCACTTCGGCCAGGCTGCGGCCGATCCGCGGCCCGAACGCCCAGGCCGCGAGGGCCAGGGTCAGCAGCAGCGCGATGGGCGCCGAGCCGATGAACGCGACCAGATGCAGGAATGGGGTTTCCGCGGAGGTGACCAGATCGGTGACCGCCGCACCGGCGATCAGGACGACCGGGAAGAGAGCCACGGACAGCGACCAGCCGAGCCCGGGCATCTCCTCATCGGTGAACTCGTGCTCATTGACGAGGCCCTTGGGGATCTGGGGGTCCATCGCCCTGATGAACGGCAGGCGCGGCCACACGAGGGCGACGAGCGCACCGGCCGGGACGGCGATGAACAGGCCGTAGAGGAGGGTCAGCCCGATGGACGCGTGGAAGGTGGATGCGACTGCTGTGGGGCCGGGGTGCGGAGGCAGAAAGCTGTGCATGGTGGACAGGGCGATCGACATCGGCAGCCCGACCCAGAGCAGCTTCGATCCAGTGACCCTCACCAGAGTGAACGCGATCGGCACGATGATGATGAAGGCGACCTCGTAGAACATGGTCACGCCGATGAGCATCGAGGTGACCACCATGGCGACTTGAACCCAGCGGGGGCCGAAGGCATCGAGGAGCTTGCCGGCTATGCGCTGTGCGGCACCGGAGTCCCCCATGACGCGGCCGACCATCGCGCCGAGTCCGATGGTGAGCATCGTGTCACCGATCTGGCCACCGATACCCTCTGCGAGGATGTCCGGGATCTTCTCCAGAGGGATCCCCTGGACGACGCCGACGCCGACCGCCACGAGGAGCAGGGCGGCGAAGCCGTTGAGTTTCAGCTTGGTCATCAGGAGCAGCAGAATCAGGACGCTGATTCCGACTACGAGCAGTGGCATGGCAGTTCCCCTTTGAACTGTGGGTCGAGCAGGTGGCGCACATGTGAGGCCGGCCGGGGCCGGTCCTCTACGGATTGCGCTCACCAGCGGGTGACGGAGGCGGCAGGGGCTCGCAGGCCCCTCATCAGTGAGGTCGCCGTGGGCCGTGGGCCACCCGGGACCCCGTCAGTCAGGTCGGCGTTCGGCTCCGCCCAGGGCGGGCCAGCCGTGGACGGCCTTCTCCAGGCCGGCGGGGCCGGACGGCCCCGGGCCGTGGTGCGGCGCCCTCCCCTGATGGCCGGCCGGGAGGTCTCGCAGCCGGGCGGCGGTCTCGGCCGGCGAGAGCACGTATCCCGGCGTCCGTTCCCGCAACTCGACCAGCAGCGGCGGTGCGACCCTCTGAGCCGGCCGCACCCCCCGCCCGGCGTCCGGGCTGATCCCTGGCATGAATGACATCCCTATATGCAGATGGCGTCTACGTATGAGAATGGAGGCTAGATTCGTGAACCTCGCAGGTCAATAGATGCGCCAGCGGTATTTACGATGGGCGCATGCCGCAGAGCACAGGGGTCCCTGGAGTGAAGTCCGCGGCGCGCACTGTCGCCCTGCTGGAACTGCTCGCCGACCGCGGCGACCGGGCGTCCCGCCTTGACGAACTCGCCGCGGACCTGAGCGTGCCGCGCAGCAGCATGTACCAGCTGCTGCAGACCCTCGTCGACCGTGGCTGGGTGCGTTCGGACACCACCGGTTCCCTGTACGGCATCGGGATCCGCGCCCTGCTCACGGGTACCAGCTATCTCGACAGCGACCGTCACGCGCGGATGGTCCGTCCGTACCTCGACGAGGCCTCAGACGCGCTCGGGGAGACGATCCACATGGCGCGACGTGACGGCTCCGACGTCGTCTACCTCGTGACCCGCGAATCCCACGAGTACCCGCGCACCATCAGCCGCGTCGGCCGCCGGATCCCGGCGCACGCCAACGCCCTCGGAAAGGCACTCCTCGCGGAATACCCCGACGCCGGACTTCCCCTGCCTGAACTACCGTTGCGCGCCCTCACCGAGAACACGCTCACCGACCCGGCCCGCTTGATCGCCGACCTGGCGGCCGTGCGGGAGCGGGGCTACTCCATCGAACGTGAGGAGACCGTGGCCGGTATCGCGGGTTTCGGGTTCGCCCTGCACTACGGCAGCCCGGCCATCGACGCCATCAGCTGCTCGGTCCCGGTGCACCGGCTCACCAGGGATCACGAGGCCCGCATCGTCTCCGTCATGCGGGACGTGCAGACGAGGATCGAGACCCTGCTGCCGCCTTCGGCCGGGGACCCCGACTGGCGCTGACCCCGAGCCGGGGTCCGAGATGTGCGCAAGAGGCCGCTGGCGCCCACGCCCGCCTGCGTGCGGGAAGCTCACGGCATATCACCGGCCCTCGGTGAAACAACGCCATGCATGTTCCCCTGCCGGAGACATGGATGACCACGGGCCGGCGAACCAACGACGATGCCCTCGCGGTACGAGCCGACCGTCAGCGGACTGCTTCAGGCCGCCCTCACAGCCCCATCCCGACGGCCCGGGTTGACGTGTCCAGTCCGTCGTCCGGTGGAGCAGGCGCGGTGGGAGCCTCACCGAAGCGGGCCAGAGCGAGCGCGCCGGCCACTGCCACCACGAAACCCGCAACGGCCGGCCACTCCAGACCGTCCCTGGTCCGGTCACCGAGCCAGACCACACCGACCAGCGCTGGTCCGATCGTCTCGCCGATCACCATGCCCGCCGTCGCCGTGGTCACCGAGCCTCGCTGCAGTGCGGATGTGAGCAGCAGGAAGCCTGCTCCGCCACCTGCGAGCAGGGCGTACAGCGCCGGGTTGGTGAGGTCCGCGGAGTCGATGAGCCGCACCGCCACCTCGACCACGCCGAAGCCGGTGCCGGCGCCGAGACCGAGGGCCAGGGCGCGGCTACTGCCGGGGAGCCTGCCCGCCACAGCGCCGACGAGCAGCACGGCGAGCGCGATACCCAGCATCGACCAGCGCAGCGCCGTCGACCCGGTCAGGTCGCCCTCGGCTCCCGAGGCGAGTCCCAGCATCCCGAGTCCCGCGCACACGACACCGACGGCGCCCCATTCGCGACCGGCGACGCGGACGCCGAGTACGCGGGACGCCACCACCGCGGTCACCGCCAGGCTGGCGGCGAGGGCGGCTGCGACCTCATAGATCGGGATGGAACGCAGGGCGATGATCTGGAGGACGAAGCCGAGACCGTCGAGGCCGAGTCCCAGGATGTAGCGCCACTGGCGGATCGCGCGCAGCAGCAGCACCGCGTCCAGGCCCGAATCCCTTCCGGGCGTGGACGCAACGGCCGCGGCAGCCTGAAACACGGAAGCCGTGCCGAAGCAGACCGCGGAGGCGAGTGCACAGATCATCCCGGGGAGCACGGGAGAACTCTATGCGAGACGCACGGGCGGACCGCGGGCGCACTGCGTCAGGAGCGACGCGTATCCACCACTGCCGGCCCGAGAACCTGAGCGGCCCCGGCCGTCTCCCTGGCCCTCCACCGGCGCGGGCGGAAGGAACGGAAAGGACCAAGGCCGCTGCGGCCCATCATCAGCAGAGCATCGGCCACTTGCTGCGAGGCCAGGCGAGCACCGCGAAGATCTGCGCGACGGCGCCCTGCTGGATCGCCTGGGTGGTGCCGTCGGCATCGAACCGTACGAGGCCGGTCCGGGGGTCGCGCAGCGTCGACCACACATGGTCGGCGTAGGCGGCCATCGCCCGCTGGTACGTGTGGCCGCCGTCCACCGACTCGAGCAGGAGCAGGTTCTTGAAGAAGATCGAGTTGAAGTACGGCGGCTGCTTGAGCAGACGTCCCTCGGTGACGAAGTAGGTGTAGGCGGCCTCGGCGACCTGCTCGGCGCGGCGCAGGTACGTGCGGTCGCGGGTCACCCTGTAGAGCAGGACGTTCACGCCGATCGGTACGCCCTGGTTGTAGGACCAGAAGGTCTGGTCGATCGAGCCCTTCAGGTCGAGATTGTCCCAGTACAGGCCGCTGGGGCTCCGCAGATGGGCGTTGGTCCAGTCGTAGAACCGCTTGGCGGAGTTGAGATAGCCGCGTTTGCCGGTGATCTGGTAGAGCCGGAGCCCCAGTTCGGCGGCCGGCATGTTCGACACGGTGTTGCGGGCCTGGCTCCAGTCGGCCTGCGTCCAGAAGACACCCCCCGGATCGGCATGGCTGGAGTCGGTGTCCCAGCCCGACTCCACGAGCTTGAAGATCTGCTCCGCCCGCGACAACGCCGCCCGGTCGCCGGCCTGCAGGTAGCGCTGGACCTTCGCCAGCCCGACCCATTCGTTGTCGTCGTACAACATGTCTCCACCCGATCCGTAGGGACCGACGGGATAGGAGTCGTAGCCGGGAAGCCCGGTCGTTCCGCCGACCGGGTTCCAGTAGTGCTCCTGAGCCCTGGAGACCTCGGTGAGCTTCGCCTCGTACCGCCTGTCCACCATCGATATGTCGAGCGCGGCGATGTGGACCTGAGAATGCGGCCACTCATAGGAGTACGGGTTGTCACCCGCTGCCGCAGGATACTGCTCGCGAAAGAGCCCCGAACCGTCAGTGGTGCCGAAGTAGTTCTCCAGAGCGGCATACGCGGCGGTGGCGCGTGCCGCAGATTCGGCTCGGGGCGACGTGGCCGACCGGCTCAGGTCAGGGGAGGCCGCGGAAATCGTACCCGCGGCGAGGACCGCGAGGATGGTGCCCGTCAGAACGAACCGTGAATGACGTGAGCGCATGGATGATGTCTCCGTTCGGAACGCCCCTCGGGGCTTGAAGGCAATCGGGATGTCGCTTTCTGCTCCGGCGCTCGTCGCTACCCCCCGGACACGGCGGCATGGTGCGTGCGCCTGGGGTGCGCCGCGACCAGTACGCCAGGAGCGCCGGCCTGGGTGCGCCGGTCACGGGCATGGGGATATGCGGCCGGATCCCCACCGGACCAGCGCTCCCCCGGGCGGTTTGGGGCATCGCGGCCCCGTCCAGATGCTGTTCGCCTGCTGGACGGCGAAGGCACGGTATGTGCCGTCGCCTGTGGTGTCGGCGAGGTCCATCACGCAGCGCATGAAGATCCCCTTCTCACGACGCATGACGGCTCCCTCCCTGTTCGGATCGATCAGAGAATTGACAACGTTGTCAGCCCGGGCGTCGAGGGGACGGTACGGATCTGATCCACCGTCAACGGAAGTGACACGCCGATCAAGGCTCAGGCAAATCTCAGGCGGTGTCCTCGGACGACTCGGGAGGGCGGGTCCCTCCCGGTCAGCCGGCGGAGTGCCCCGGCGTCACCGGCTCCGACGGAAGGCTGATGGTGAAGCACGCTCCGCCCTCGGGTGATGTTCCGGTGATGTCGATGCGCCCGGTCAGTCTCAGAACGAGGCGGTGCACAATGGCCAGGCCGAGGCCGCTGCCGACGGGCCTGCGATCTCGGTACCGGTCGTGCAGCACGCCGCGCTCGAAGGCCACGGCCACATCCTCGGGGGTGAGTCCGGGGCCCCCGTCGCGGATCTGGAACTCCGCGCCGGCCGGCATGTGGCGCAGAACGAAGACGAGTTGGCGTCCGGACGGCGTGACGCGCAGCGCGTTCTCCGCGAGGCCGTCGATGACCTGCCGTACCCGGAAGCCGTCCGTTCGGACGGTCATCGGCCTGCCGGGCCCGTCGTACCGGAACCGTACGTCCTTCTCCGTGCACCGCACGGCCCAGGTCCGCGCCGCCTGGGCGAACAGGTCGTCGAGGTCGATCGGCTGGGCGTCGAGGCGGAAGTCGTCCGCCTCCAGGCGGGCTAGATCGAGGAGGTCCTGGACGAAGTGTTCTAGGCGGCGGCCTTCCGAGAGCATGATCGCGCCGACCGAAGCGGTGTCGTCCGGTGCGATGACGTCCTCGGTGAGCGCTTCCGCGTAGCCGAGGATTGCCGTCAGTGGTGTGCGCAGTTCGTGGGACACGGACATGAGGAAGTCGTGCTGCTGTTTCTCGCTGCGGCGGAGATCGCTGTCCAGAGCGGTGAGCGCCTCGGCCAGTTCCGCGATTTCGCGGTGCCGCCCGGGTTCCGGTGTCACACCTCGTTCTCCGCGGGCAAGCCGACGGGCAGACGACGCGGCTCGCCCGATCGGCCGGGTGATGCGCCGGGCCAGGAGGCTTCCCGCCACGGTGGCTCCGACCAGTCCGATCGCCGCAGGGAGCAGCAGAGCCCGGCGCGTTCGGTCGGCGGCGTCCTCCACCGTCGTGAGGGGCTGGGTCAGCACGATTCCGCCCCCCGTGTCGGTGGGTGCGCCTTCCAGCAGCACCTGTTCGCCGTGGAGTTCGCCGGTCTTTGACACCCCTCGCCCCGAGCGGAGTGCCTCGGCCGTATCCGAGGCCACGGCGGCGGCGGACGGGCCCGACGCGTGACCCGCCGCCGGTACGAACGCCATGCGGATGCCGTTGTAACCGGCGAGCCGCTGCTCCTGGTTGAGGAGGGGTACGGACAACAGCGGATAGCCGGCCAGCACCTTTGCCTGCCGGGACAAGGTGCGGCGTTGCTCGGATTCGGTGCTGGAGCGCACGAGTTGCCATGCGAATACGCAGGTCAGCAGAGCGGCGAGGGCGGCGACGAAAGCGGTTGACGTGATGATCGCACGGTTGAGGGTGCCGCGCCGCTCGACGGTATCTCGGCGGGGGCACTTCCCCTTGAGGCGGACGATGCTCACCGTTCGTCGGTCGCGCTGTAGCCGGTGCCGCGGTGGGTGCGGATGGGGCTGGCCTCACGGAGTTTGGCCCGCAACTGCGCTACGTACACGTCCACCACGCGTTCGTTGTAGTCGCCGTACCCCCAGACATGGGCCAGCAGTTGCGCCCGGGTGAAGACGGTGCCCGGCTGCTCCGCCAGACACGCGAGGAGATTGAATTCCGTGGCCGTCAGTTCCACCGGTGTGCCGTCCGTGGTGACGGATCTCTTCGCCACATCGATGCGGACGCGCCCCAGGCTCCTGACCGTGCCGCCGGTGGCGGTGATGCGCGAGCGGCGCAGGACTGACTTCACCCGGGCCACCAGCTCGTGTGGCGAGAAGGGTTTGGTGACGTAGTCGTCAGCTCCCAGTTCCAGCCCCAGTACGCGGTCGGGCTCGTCGTCGCGGGCCGTCACCAGGAGGACCGGAGTCCAGTCGTACGCGTCCCGCAGGGCCCTGCAGACGTCCATTCCGTTCATTCCGGGAAGTGCCACGTCCAGGATGACGGCCACCGGCTTCAGCCGGTGAACAGCGCGCAGAGCGGTTTCCCCATCGGTCTCGACATGGACGGAGAAGCCCTCACGCCGGAGGTAGAGGGATTCCAGGTCCGCTATGTGCTTCTCGTCCTCGACAATCAGCACCAAGCCTTTGCCATGGGCTTCCACGGTCGGTTCCCTTCCGTTCATGAGCGCACGTGTTCCACGATTCTCCTGCTCGCCGAACCTGTGCGGAGCCACGTGACGGCGTATCGGCGGTGATCCTTGCACTCCCCGAACACTGCTCTGACGGGGTCCGAACGCAGGACGCACACAATCTCGCACATGGCTACCGCCCCCTCCTCCGTGACGTCGGACGGCGACTCCCGAGCACCGCAACCGGTATCCAGGCTGTACCGGATCGGAAGCTGGTGTGCCCGTAAGCCCTGGCGGGTCCTCACCGTCTGGCTCTTTGTACTCATCGCGTCCGTCGCCGCCAACCGCGCGGCAGGCGGTACGTACGAGGACGACTTCACCCTCCGCGGCACATCCGTCCAGAAGGGAGCCGATCTCCTCGCCGAGCACAAGTCCCTGGCCGGGGGTACGTCCGCGCCGATCGTGCTGCACACCAGCGGTGGCACACTCACCGCCCACCGGGAGGCCGTGGCGCAGGCGTCCAGCAAGCTCGGAAGCCTCGGTCATGTGCTTTCGGTCTCCGACCCCTTCAGTACGCATGGTGCACTGTCCGGGGACCGGACGACCGGATACATCTCTGTCCGCTTCTCAACGAACCCCGCCACCTTCGACAGGAGTTACCTCGACTCGGTCGACGGGGCAGTGGCGGCCCTGCGTTCCGATCATGTCCAGGTGGAGTACGGCGGTCAGCTGGGACTGCTCGCCAAGCCCAAGGGGGGCGGGCACCTGTCGGAGATCATCGGTCTGGGGGTCGCCCTGCTGGTACTGCTGATCGGTTTCGGAAGTATCGCCGCCGCACTCCTTCCGCTGATGAGCGCGGTCGTCGCCGTTCTGTGCGGTGTCTCCTTGCTGGGGCTGCTCGCCGCGGTGTTCACCTTCGGAGCTGCCTCTCCGACGCTTGCGGTGATGATGGGGCTGGGCGTCGGTCTCGACTACGCGCTGTTCCTGACCACCCGCTTCCGCAAGTTCCTGCACGACAGTCCCGACGCGGTCACGGCGGTCGCCCGTACCGTCTCGACCAGCGGCCGGGCCGTGCTCGTCGCCGCCCTGACCGTCGCTCTTGCCCTCGCCGGGCTCTACGCGTCGGGCATCGTGTTCATCGGTACGCTCGGTGCGGCGGCCGGCATCACCGTCGTGGTGTCGGCGATCGCCTCCCTCACTCTGACCCCCGCGCTGCTCGGCCTCGCCGGCACGAAGATCGACCGATGGCACGTTCGCCCCCCGGTCGACGAACCCGGCACCCAGGACGACATCTGGGCGCGGTGGGCAACGGGAGTGAAACGGCGCCCGAAAGCCTGTCTGGCCGCGGGCCTGATCACGCTCGGTGTCCTCGCCGTCCCAGCCGCCTCGATCGATCTCGGCCACCTGGACGCGGGCACCGATGCGACCAGCACCACCAGCCGCCACGCCTACGATCTGATGGCCGGCGGCTTCGGCCCCGGCTCCAACGGCCCCCTCACCGTTGTCGTCCGGCCCGGCCACGGGCAGCGCCCCAGCCGGACCGATCTGGCCGCACTCGGGGACACCGTCCGCAGCACCGTCGTGGACACCGACGGCGTGGCCTCCGTGGGCCCTGCCGTCGCCAGCCCTGACAACGCCCTCCTCGCACTCAACGTGACACCGTCGACCGGCCCCCAGGACGACGCCACCGCCGCCCTCGTACACACCCTCCAGGACGAGACGCTCCCCGACGAGGCCGGCAGCGGCGGCGCGCGCTTCTACGTCACCGGGACGACGGCCGCGCAGGTCGCGTTCACCGACATCGTGGTCGAACGCCTCCCGTTCATCATCGCCGTGGTCGTCGGCGCCGCGTTCCTCCTGCTGCTCGTTGTCTTCCGCAGCATCGTCATCGCGATCAGCGCCGCCGTCCTCAACGTGCTTTCCATCGCCGCCTCCTACGGTGTCGTGGTCGCCGTCTTCCAGTGGGGCTGGGGCGGACGGTGGACAGGAGTCCGCGAGAGCGTTCCCATCGAGTCCTACGTCCCGATGATGATGTTCGCCATCGTCTTCGGCCTGTCCATGGACTACCAGGTGTTCCTGCTGTCCCGGGTCCGGGAAGCGTGGACCCTCACCGGGGACAACGACGCCGGCATCGCGACCGGGCTGAGCGCCACCGCCCGGGTGATCACCGCAGCGGCACTCATCATGTCCAGTGTCTTCCTGGCCTTCCTGCTGTCCGACAACATCGTCGTCAAGATGCTCTCCCTGGGCCTGGCCGCCAGCGTGATCATCGATGCCACGGTCGTCCGTCTCCTGCTCGTCCCGGCGACGATGTACTTGTCCGGGGGCGCCAATTGGTGGATCCCGCGATGGCTCGACCGCGTTCTGCCGCACTTCGACCCCGAGGGGCCCCCTCCGTTGACCGGCGCTGATGAAGCGGTCACCGCATCCCCCAGCGGAGCCATCTGATGCGACGGAAGCCTGTGGCCCGACGGGAGCCGGTGCGCTTGCGGCGACTGTTCAGAAACAAGTTCTTCGTGAGCACACTGACGCTCACCGCCTTCGTGGCCCTGCTCGCCGGAGCGAACCTGGCCGCCCGCCTGATCATCGAGCAGAGAATCGCCTCTGTCATGTCCAGGATGACGGGTTCCGATCCCGATGTGGAACCAAGTGGTCAGCTGTCTCTGCTCGCCGTTCTCAGCAAGCACGTCGCTGCGGTGGACGTGACCAGCCACAACACCAAGGTCGGTACGTTCTCCGGCGCGAGAGTGCACATCCGCCTGGATGATGTGCGGTTCGGGAGCGGCAGGACGAGCATCGGCAGTTCACAGGCCGCCATCGACATCCCGGCGGCCGCGATAGCGCAGCAGATCGGCGCGGGCGGTATCACGGTCGCGGAGGTACGCCCCGACGCCGCGGCCGGCACGCTCACCCTGCGCATGGGCCCCGGCGGCATCGCCCAGGTCGTCCTCAGGCCCGAGGCCGATTCGGGCCGTCTCACCCTTAGCCTCGGCGCGGTGGAGATCTTCGGCAGGCCGGCCCCCGAAGCGACCAGACGAGCCATCGAGGCCAAGCTCCCCGACGGCTCGGGTGGCACGTCCTATCCGCTCGGCATGTCCGTCAGGTCGGCCGAAGTGACTTCGGAAGGACTGCATGTCGTACTGCACGGCGCGAGAACGAGCGTCACTTCGGCATGAGATCCGGAGCGGTTCTGTGGTGGTGCGGAAGCGTCCGTGGCGCGGATGCGTCCGTGGTGCGGATGTGCATGGCAGCGGTGTCACGTGTGTGCGCGGACAGTGCGCACCGTGCGTCCGCTCCGGCTCCTGTGGTCTCCGACCTCTGGCCCTGGCTCCTGACTTCTGACCGGGAACGTCGCGCGCCGTCGCAGCCGGCCGCCGACTCCCGCGTGGTGAACGGAAGCTGCCCGAGGGACCCCCTTAGCCGGCGACGGCCGTCGGCCCCTGCGACTTCTGGGGGCCTCAGGTATCTCCGCCGACGGCGAGGGCGGCCCGGGTGGCGGCGAAGAGGCGGGCGCAGCGTTCGGTCATGGCATCCGCCGACTGGCCGGGGTGGTTGATCCACCAGCGGACCAGGGCGGTGACCACGCCCCGCCAGGCGTACTTGAGCGCGTCGGCGTCCAGGGGGTCCGCGGATCCGGCGGCACGGAGCAGGCCGGCACTTCCGGTTGCCGCGAGCTGGTCGATGGCGGCCCGGTACCCTGCGGCGCGCTGGGCGGATTCGCTGCCGGCCGGGAGAGCCGGGTCGTAGAGCACGAACCATGCCTCACGCCGTCCCTCCAGAGCGGTGAACAGGGCACGAAGCACCAGCAGGGGCGTGTGCGGGGCCGTGATCTCGCTCTGCCCCATCGCCGCGCGTACGGCGCCGAGCAGTTCGTCGCCGACCGGAGTCAGGCAGGCGAGGTAGAGGTCCTGCTTGGAGCCGAAGTACTGGTGCAGCAGGGCTTTGGTCACCCCGACCCGCGCGGCGACGGTGGTCAGAGAGGTGGCCTCGTAGCCGTGGCGGCCGAATTCCTCGGTGGCGGCGGCGAGGATCTGCCGTTCGCGGACCGCCCGGGGAACGCCCTTGGTACCTGCTCGGGAGCGAGGAGAGATTGCCATGTCCACGATATTACCCTACGGTAAATTACCCAGTGGTTAGTTCGCAGGATCAGCGGAACGGAACTTTCATGGCCGACGCTACGACCGCGCCCCGCACCGCCCGCGCCCGCTCCTGGTGGGGCTGGGGGTGGGCCGACGAGCACCCGGACGACGCGGAATGCATCGCGATGGGAGCGCTGCTCCCCGGTACGCTGCCGCGCCCGCTGCCCATCCCGCGCGTTGCCGACCTGCGCATCGGCCGGCCCGCCGCCGAGCCGCCCCGAAGCCTCGCGCATCTGGTCACCGCCGACCCCGGGGTGCGCGCCGCCCACGCCATGGGCAAGGCGTACCGGGATGTCATCCGCGCCCTGCGCGGCCGGCCCGGCCGGATACCCGATCTCGTCGCCCGTCCGGCGAACGGCCAGGACGTGGCCGACCTCCTGGAGTGGGCCGGCGGCCACGGCGTGGCGGTGATCCCCTACGGCGGGGGCTCCTCGGTCACCGGAGGCGTGGAGTACCGAGGCGACGCACACCAGGTGGTGCTGTCCCTCGACCTGACCGCGATGGACCGGGTCCTGGAGATCGACACCGACAGCCGCGCCGCCCGCATCCAGGCCGGCGCGCTCGGCCCCGCGCTGGAGGACCAGCTCAGGCCGCACTCACTGACGCTGCGCCACTTCCCGCAGAGCTTCGAGTTCTCCACCCTCGGCGGCTGGCTCGCCACCCGCGCGGGGGGTCATTACGCCACCGTCCACACACACATCGACGACTTCGTACAGTCCCTGCAGGTGGTCACCCCGGCGGGTGTCGGCACCTCATGGCGCCTGCCCGCGTCCGGCGCCGGGCCGTCTCCCGACCGGCTGTTCCTCGGCTCCGAAGGCGCTCTGGGCGTCATCACCGAGGCGTGGATGCGCCTCCAGGAACGCCCCCGGCACAAGGCATCCGCCCCCGTGTCCTTCGCTGACTTCCCCGCAGCGCTGCGCGCGGTGCGAGCAATCGCCCAGTCCGGTCTCACCCCCGCCAACTGCCGCCTGCTCGATCCCGGCGAAGCCGCCCTTTCCGGCGCTGCCCGGGACGGCCGATCCCTGCTCGTCCTCGGATTCGAATCCGCTGCCGCGCCCGTCGATACCGACCTCGCCCAAGCACTGGACCTGGCCCGCGCCCACGGCGGCGTGACCGCCGTTCCCTCCGCCGGCTCCGCCGACGGGGCCGTCGGCGCGTGGCGCTCGGCCTTCCTGCGCATGCCGTACCTGCGCGACGGCCTGGCCCGGATGGGAGCCGTCGTCGAGACCTTCGAGACGGCCACCACCTGGGACCGGCTTCCCGCGCTGATCGATGCCGTCCGCGACGAGGTCGGCGCCGCCGCGCGCGAAGCCACCGGCCATCCGGCCACCGTCAACTGCCGTCTCACGCACGTCTATCCCGACGGTGCAGCGCCCTACTTCACCGTGCTGGCCGCCGGCCGGCCCGGCGACGAGGTCGCCGTCTGGGACCACGTCAAGGACGTCGCAACCGACGTCCTCCACCGCCACCGCGCCACCATTACCCACCACCACGCGGTCGGCCGCGACCACCGCCCCGGCTACGACAGGCAGCGCCCCGAGCCGTTCGCCCTGGCCTTGCGCGCCACCAAGACGGCGCTCGACCCGCACGGAATCCTCAATCCAGGAGTGCTCGTGGACTGACCCAGGGAAACCCCGAGCGGGTCCGGGCGCCACCCCCTGCGGCGCGTGCACGGCGCGGTGGACACTGGGTCGTGCTGCCTGCGCGCGGGTGCAACAGCGCGTGAGATGGGCCTGCTCGGCACCCGCTGCCGCCGCCGGTGCGGCGCCGGCGGCCGCTCCAGTGCTAAGCGGGTCTCCCGTGGGACGGGCACTCCCGGAGGAGACCAGAGGCGCGAGCCCACCGGACGGCACGTCAGGCGCCGGTGGCCGCACACGAGCCCGTGGGCCGGCCGGTGGCCCTGACGGGCATCCGGCCGACCCACGGTGCACGCCCCGGGAAGGGCGCGCCGTCACCTCACTGCGAGCGCGCCGCGGACCGGCGCCGGTCGAGCACCAAGCCGAGAGCCACTACCAACACGGCCACCAGAGTCGAGAGGATGACCTGCTCGCGCCCCGAGTCGTCGGTGAGCATGTAGATCAGCACGAACGAGATCATTCCGATGGTCGCCCACGTCAGATACGGGAACAGCCACATCCGGACGACAAGCTTCTCGGGGTTCTCGCGCAGGATGATCCCGCGCATCCTCAGCTGCGAGAAGCAGATGGCGAGCCACACGAACAGGGCGATCGCACCTGAGGAGTTCAGCAGGAACTGGAAGACCGTGTCCGGCCACAGGTAGTTGAAACCGACGGCGACGAAGCCGAAGACAACGGACGCGAGGATTGCCACCCGCGGAACACCACGGCCGCTCGTACGGGCGAAGGACCGCGGAGCGTCACCTCGGCGGCCGAGCGAGAAGGCCATCCGGGAGGCGGTGTAGAGGCCGGAGTTGAGGCAGGACAGAACGGCGGTCAGCACGATGACGTTCATGACCTGGCCGGCGTGCGGGATCCCGATGGAGTCGAGCGCCGCGACGTAAGAGCCCTTGTCGGCGATCGCCTTGGAATTCCACGGCAGCAGAGTGATCACGACGAAGATCGAGCCGAGGTAGAAGATGCCGATGCGCCAGATCACGCTGTTGGTGGCCTTGGTGACCGCCCGCTGCGGGTCCTCGGACTCACCGGCGGCGAGGGTGACGATCTCGCTGCCCATGAAGGAGAAGACGACCATCAGTACACCGGTGAGGATCGCCCCGGGTCCGTGCGGCATGAAGCCGCCGTGCGAGGTGAGATTGGAGAAGGCGGCCGTGTGGCTGTCCGAGCCGGGCAGCACGCCGAACAGGGCGAGCGCTCCGAGCACGATGAAGCCGGCGATCGCGACGACCTTGATCCCGGCGAACCAGAACTCGAACTCTCCGTACGAGCTGACCGAGGCGAGGTTGGTCGCGGTGAGGACGATCATGACGATCAGCGCCCAGGCCCACTGCGGGACGCCGGGGACCCAGCCTTCGAGGATCTTCGCTCCGGCGGTCGCCTCGACCGCCAGCACCACGACCCAGAAGAACCAGTACAGCCAGCCGATCGAGAATCCGGCCCAGCGGCCGAGAGCCCGGTCCGCGTAGGCGGAGAACGATCCGGAGGTCGGGTTGGCGGCCGCCATCTCGCCGAGCATGCGCATCACGAAGACGACCAGCGCGCCGACGAGGGCGTACGACAGAAGAATGGCGGGGCCGGCCGCGGCGATGCCATTGGCCGAGCCGACGAACAGGCCCGCGCCGATGACTCCGCCGATTGCGATCATCGACAGATGACGGTTCTTGAGCCCGGCCCTGAGGCCGTCGGGCGACGCTGGCGACGAGCCGGGGTCGCCGGTCGCCGGCTCCTTGGCCATGATCGGAGGTGTCGCGCTCATATGCACGTTCCTTCACTGCAGTCTTAGCACTGGGTCGTTGGGGGGATGGCCCCCTCAGCCCCTGGTTCTGGGGTTACGAGCCCCCGCATTAGAACTTTTCGAAGGCTTCTTACGGAAGACCTGAATCCGTATCGTTGCTTTCACGCTGTGTTGCGTGGTCGCCTGCCAGGTGTCACTCCCGACCCTGCGGCGGTGTGCCTGCCCCGCCTCGTGGCACTCCCGTGCGTGGGGGGACGATGTCCGGTCCGGACAGACATCCGGCCCCGGGCGACCGCGGCGCGGGCGATCGGGACCGGATGACCGGGACCCCTGCGAATCGCCGTCCGGTCAGCGCCGCGTCCGCCGCCAGGGGCGCGCCCGTGGAGGCGGTCGAGTGGGGGTATGCCCGCCAAGTAGGCGTAGGCGCCGACCCGGCAGGCGCCCGGCCTGGCGCTGCTCGACACCACGGGACGGGAGCGGGGGGCGGCGTATGGCCGGCCGCTTCGATGAGCCCGTGGGCGGTCCGAAGGGCCGCTCGGACCGGCGCGTCGAGCGCTGGATGGTGCACGGGTCGAGACCGGCCCACTCGCCCGCCGTGGTTCGCAGCACGCCGCGGTGAGCTCATCGGTGCGACCCTCAACCAGGCATCGGCGGACAGACATGGGTGACATAGATCACCACCGTCACACCGCCCCGGCGTGGCCAGTGGCCGGCCGGAAGCACTGCTGAGGCAGCCAGATCACCGACCGAACGCGTCGCGGGTGCGTAGAGACACGTCCTGGCCGAGGAGGAGACGCCAGGGGCTGCGGAATGCCTGCCGGCGGCGTGCGGCGGCCGGCCGTCGGCTGCTCCGCGCAGCCGGGGAAACCCACCCGGGCGGCCCGCGGGGCAAACCGAGCCTACGGAGAGCACTGGGAGCCCTGGAACATCTTGCCCGCTGCATCGTCCCCGGCTCGCACGTCCCGGCGTCGGGTCGTGCGAGCCGGGTGCGGTCCAGGCACGACCTCCACGGCCGGCCGCCGGGGACATGTCACCGACGGCCCTCGCATGCTTCAGCCGCGCAACAGCGTCACCCGCAGCCGCAGCCGGGAGAGGTGGTGGCGGCCATGGTGGCGGCGCAGCAATGCGCAGGGCCTGCCGCTGCCTGTGCGGGCGTCCGTGGAGAGAACGCCCGCCAGTGCGTCGGCCGGGCACCCGCTCGGCCGACGGGTTGTCCGTCGAGCGGTGCCGGCACGCTCGGTCCGGTCAGCCCACGCGCTCGATGCGGGCGTGACGGATCAGGAACTTACCCGGCTCACGGACCTGCTCGAACGCCGCGTTGTTCAGCAGCGCGCAGCTGCCGGAGGTCGCAGTGACCTCCACCGTCGTGGACTTGTCGTTGTCGAGGTTGGTCACCTTGAGCTTTGTTCCGGCCGGGAACTCACTGCTGGACGCGGCCGGTGCGCCGGCCTCTCCGGAGAGCGTCACGGTCGACCCGGCACAGACGACGTCACCGGTCGCTTGGTCCCCTCCCCCGGGCCCTGTGGTGCCGGCCCGGTCGCCCGCCGGGGGTGCGGTACTCGGTGCGGTACCGGCCTGGGCGTCTCCCCCGGGCGGCGCGGCCACATCCCCCTGCGCCCCCGCCGCCTCGCCGGCGCAGCCGGACGCAGCCTGTTTGCGCTTGATCTCCTCGACGACGGCCTGCCGGTTGGCGATACGCGCGGCCGACTGGGCGTCCGGATTCGCCTTCTGACCTGCGATGAACTGCTCGTTGTTGCTCAGTGCGGTGGCCAGTCCGGTACAGACGACCGAAGAGGCCGCGTCTGCCGGGCCCGACTCCGCGGCCTGGCTGGTCCCGGCCACGACCGCGGCTGTCCCGCCGGCAAGCGTGGCAGCGGCGATCAGCAGGGTGAGCTTCTTCTTCCGGCTGAGAGTCTTCTTGCGTGACACGAGGGGCTCCTGTCCACGGCCGGAACGTCGGTGCGCTCCGGCACGGCTGTGGTGCGGGTGTCCCTACGTACGGGTAACCGGCTCATTCGTTTCAGCCGGTCCACTAGTAGAAGGCCGGACGCCCCGGTGCGCGCCGGGTGTCCATGACGTCGCGCTGATGCAGGCGATGCCGTCGGCCCTCGCGCCATCCACTTTCTGTTTGCCCGGGTTCACGCCTTATCAGAGTTTCGCCACATACGGTTGCCTCTGCATGGTGGTTCCTCCCGCCGTGCACAGGCGAAGGGAACGGGATGGAGCCCAGCGACCCCGGTGAGACACGACGCCGTACGGCTTTCCGGCGACCGGATGCGAGCGACGCGGCGAGGCCGCCCGGCGGCCCGGGGCCGGCGACCGGGTCCACTGCGGCGCCCCGGCATCCCCGGCAGGGCTCGTCAGCGGGCGAGGGGGACGGCTCATCGAGCACGGGAGGCGGCCGGTATTTCCCGGCCCTGCCGAGTGGACCTCCGCCCGGCCCCGCGCGCCCGGCGTTCTGGCGCAGTCCCTTGCGCGGGCCATGGCTGACATCGGTCTTCGGTGTGATCCTGCTGGTCGGTATCACGGTGCTGTTCGTCACCGGGCTGCTGTCCTACGCGGCCTACAACCCGAATCTGCCGGGCAACGACCGGACACCGGACAAGGGCTGGCTCGGTTTCTATCTCTTCTCCTGGCCGACGAGCCCCTATTGGCTCTACCGCCTCACGCAGGGCGTTCACGTCACGCTGGGAGTGGTGCTGATCCCGGTACTGCTGGGGAAACTGTGGTCGGTCATCCCGAAACTGTTCTCCTGGCCGCCTGTGCGCTCACCAGGTCACGCACTGGACCGGTTGTCGCTGATGTTTCTCGTCGGCGGCGCCCTGTTCGAGTTCGTCACCGGAATCCTGAACATCCAGCTCCACTATATTTTCCCCGGTTCGTTCTACACCCTGCATTTCTACGGGGCCTGGGTATTCATCGGTGCATTCATCGTGCACATCACCTTCCGCATTCCCACCATGCTCAAGGCGCTGCGCAGCCGTCGCTTGCGCGGCGTGCTGCGAACCCCGGCCGCCCTGACGGAGACCGAGCCTGCGGACGACACGGGGCTGGTGACGCCGAATCCGGCACCTCCCACCATGTCGCGTCGGGGTGCGCTCGGCCTGGTGGGTGCCGGTTCACTGGCCCTCCTCATCGTGACGGCCGGGCAGAGCATCGGTGGTTCCCTGCGCCGAACAGCTCTCCTGGCGCCGCACGGACGGGATCCGGGTACGGGCCCCAATGGATTCCAGATCAACAAGACCGCCGCACATGTGGGCATCCGTGCCCGCGACATCGGGCCCGAGTGGCGGCTCGTTGTCCGGGGCGGGGACCGGGAGCTGCGCTTCACCCGCGGGCAGGTCCTCGCCCTGCCACAGCACACTGCCGCGCTGCCCATCGCCTGTGTCGAGGGCTGGTCGACCGACGACCAGGACTGGACCGGGGTCCGTCTTGCCGATCTGGCGGCGCTGGTCGGACTGGGCGCCGATCCTCCCGGCGTCTTCGTCGAGTCCGCTCAGCGCGGCGGATCCTTCAACTCCACGCACCTGCGCGACAACCAGGTCCGAGACCCCAGATCGCTGCTCGCCCTGCGAGTGAACGGCAGCGATCTTTCTCCGGACCACGGATACCCGGCCCGCATCATCGTCCCGGCCAATCCAGGCGTCCACAACACCAAATGGGTCACCCGGCTCACCTTCGGAACGGTGGCAGGGACATCGTGAAAACGATCCGCGCACGTTACGGAGCGTCGCCGCTCCATCTCCTCCTGGTTCTGTGCTCCTTCGCTCTCACCGTCTACGCGGGGCTCCGACTCCTCAAGGGAGACACTCTCGCCGTCGTCATCTGGTTCGTGGGCGCCGCGCTCCTCCACGACCTGGTGTTCCTGCCGCTCTATACCGTCACCGACCGGGTACTCCAATTCGTCTTCCGGCACGGAAAGGGCGAGGCGAAGCACCCCGACCGCGTCGGCGGCCGGATCAACTACATCCGCGTGCCGGCCTTCGTGGCCCTGCTGCTGCTCGTCGTCTGGTATCCGCTCATCCTGAGACGCGTTCCGGGATATCCCTCGTACACGGGCCTGTCGGCCGGTGTGTTCCTGGGGCACTGGCTGCTCATCACCGCAGCTCTCTTCGCAGCCTCTGCCCTGTGCCTGCTCACCGCCATGTGGCGCCGGCGATCACCCCACGCCGTCTGAGCCCGGGCTTCGGCGGTCGTGGGGTGGTCATCGACCAATTGGCGCTGTGTGGCCGGAAGCTACGGGCAGGGCTTCCCGGTGTGGTCGGTCACGGCAGGATCTCGATGTACCCGTCGGTTCCGTGCACGCGGATCCGCTGCCCGTCCTTGATCAGCCGGGTGGCCTGGTCCACGCCCACGACGGCCGGCAGGCCGTACTCCCGGGCGATCACCGCGCCATGGGTCATCAGGCCGCCCACCTCCGTCACCAGGCCCGCGATTCCGACGAACAGCGGCGACCAGCTGGGGTCCGTGAAGGCCGTGACCAGGATGTCGCCGGGTTCGAGATCGGCCTCCGCCATGTCGAGGATGACGCGGGCCCTCCCCTCGATGGTCCCGGCGGAAACCGGCAGGCCGACCAGGGCGCCGGCGGGCACGTCATCGCGCCGGTACGCCCCGGTGACGGCTTCACCATCCGATGTGAGTACCCGGGGCGGTGTGAGCGCGCGGTACGACCGAAACGCGTCCCTGCGCTGCTGGATGAGCCGGTCATCCACCCGGTTCGAGCGCACGACCTCGTGGAATTCCTGGAACGTGAGGTAGAAGACGTCCTCCTTCACAGCAAGCACGCCGGCCTGCACGAGGCGCTCGGCCTCCTCCAGCAGGGCCTGCTTGTAGACGAAGTAGCGGCAGATGATGCCGTACTTCGGGTACTCCCGGTACCCGATGAAGGTTCTGACCCGGTCGATCATCCGCTTGGCCTCGTCGGCTTTCCGGTCCCCGTCCGGCAGGGCCCGCAAGCGTGACAGCACGTCCTGTTCCTTCTTCTGCGCCTTCTGCCGCCCTTTCTCGAAGCGCCGCCCGGCGGCGCCCGGCTCGAAGTTCCTGACGTTGTCGAGGATCACGGGCACGAGCGTGGTGGGGCGCTCGCGCCAACGCGGCCTCGTGATGTCGATCTCGCCGACGCAGCGCATGCCGTACCGGTCGAGGTAGCTCTCGATGGCGTCGCGCGCTTCGGTCCCGCCCGCGAGCTTGGCCAGTTCATCGAGGAAGCCCTCATCCTCGACGCCCTGCAGGAACGCCACCACCTCCGGCTGCGAGCGGATCACGTCCGCGACGTCGAGCAGCGCCAGTCCCATCTCCGACGTGACGTTGTCGGGGGCGGACAGCGTGAGCGTGTCAGCCGCGTTCTTCTCGCCAAGCCACTCCCGCAGCTTGTCGTTGAGCCACCACGTGGCCTCCATCCCCGCCATGATCACCTGGATACTCAGCGGATCGCTGAGAACGCGCTTGTGCTCCTCGAAGGCCTCCAGCAGGAAGTCGAACAACGCCGGTCCGGTCTTCGTCCGGATGTCGCGCTCCAGGGCCGCGATGGACACCTGGCTGCGCTCCAGCAACGCGGTGACGACGGCCGGATCCGTCTCGATCGGGGCGAGCGCACCGCCGGCCGGCGGCCGACCCGGACCGGCGTCCGGAAGCGACGGGACGAAATCGTCTCGCTCGATGACGGTCTCCAGGGCGTCCCTGACCAGCGGATCGCCTTTCCCCATGAGGTCCAGGAGGCCGGCGCGGCTCGCGGGTGAGGCCAAGCGGCGGGTGACGTCGACGAACAGCCTCCCGCCCGCCGCGTGCATCGGCACCATGGCCGTCAGCTGCCACATGGAGAGCCCCAGGGGCTTCATGGGGTCGGTCATCATCTGCTGATGGCCGACGGATACGTAGACGTGATTCTCCTGGTCGCCGGTCTCGGGGATGGGGATGGGGAAGAGCGTCGTGATCGGCCGGCTCTGAACGATCTGGAAGCCGTCATCGGCCAGGCACCATTCGACGTCCTGCGGGCGGCCGAAGTGCGCTTCGATCCGCCGTCCGAGCTGCACGAGCCGCACGACCTGCGCATCCGTCAGCGCCGGCTGCTCCTGACGCTGCGAGTCGATCGGCACTTCCTGCGTACCGCCGGCCGGCAGGGCCTGCACGGCACAGTGTTTGGCGGCGATCGCCTTGGTGACGACTTCGCCGTGTCGCACCGTGAAGACATCCGGGTTCACCAGGCCGGAGACCAGGGCCTCGCCGAGGCCGAAGCCGGCGTCCACGGTGGCGACCTTCCGGTTGCCCGTGACGGGGTCGGCCGTGAACAGGATGCCGGACGCATGCGGGAAAACCATCTGCTGCACGACCACGGCCATGCGGACCGTTCGGTGGTCGATGCCGTTCCGCCTGCGGTAGATCACGGCCCGCTCGGTGAACAACGAGGCCCAGCACCGGCTGACGTGCTGGAGGACCGCCGCCGGCCCCACGACGTTCAGGTACGTGTCCTGCTGGCCGGCGAAGGAAGCCGTCGGCAGGTCCTCTGCCGTCGCACTGGACCGGACGGCGTAGGCGGCTCGCTCGCCGGACCGGGCAAGCGCGCCAGTAATCGCCACCGCGAGATCGTCCGGGATGGCGATCCCTTCGATGGTCCGGCGAATCTGCGCGCTGAGCGTGCGGATCGCCTCCCGGTCGTCCGGGTTCAAGCGCGACAGCTGATCGAGCCGATCGGCGATCGACGGCGCTTCCGCCATGATCCGCCGGAAGGCGTCCGTCGTCACGCAGAAGCCGCCCGGCACGCGGATGCCTTCTATCCGCGACAGCCCGCCCAGGTGCGCACCCTTGCCACCGACGACCGCGACCTGCATCTCGTCAATCTCTTGCAGATCCAAGGTGTACTGCTCACTCATTGCGATACCTCCGAGGCAGCCGCGCTCCGTTGCACTGCGGTGACAGGTCGAGTCACCGGCGCATCCCACTCTGTCGAACCTCTTGTCGAGCACGTCCTCATCGCTGGCTTCCTCGCCGCCGGCGAGTCGGCCGGCCGCTCCGCACAGTCGGGCGGAGCGCACCCCGCACCTCCGCGCCGGAGACCCGCAAGTGGACTGCCGGTCCCGCCACTGGTCCGACGTCGCCGCGTCCCCCATACGCCGACAACAACTCACGCACGTCGTGTCCCCTCATTTCCGCAGGTTGTGGCATCGGCCGATGATTCTGCGCCGTGACCCGGGTCTTGCGGCAAGCCCCCCAGCGCGCTATAAATTGAGAGTGGCAAGGAGAGCTCTCTCCTTGCCTTTGCGTTTTGGCGTCCCATGGAACCGACAAGCCTCTCGCGAAGCGGTGGCTCGACGCGTAGGGGTACGCGTCATCGGCGTACGGCGGATATCCCATTCGGGCGGTGCGACAACGCGGCTGGGTGCCGTGACCGGTGTCGCGCGCCCGCCAGGGATTACGGGACGGCCCTCGGCCCTCAGCCCGCGCACGGGCTGTCGACAACAGTGCCGGTGCCGTCAGCGGTGTCCGGGACGGTGGCACAGACCTGCTTCCCACTGTTCGGGTCGGTCACGGTCACCTGCCCGCTCGTGTCGAAGGATGGCGTCTCCCGCGCCCGGTACAGGCCAAGGGAGGTCATCGCTGTCGAGTCCAGGAGTGCGTCGCGCGGCGACGTGCGGCACGGCGGCGGAACGTAGGTGGCCGCACCGCCGGGCACCAGTCCGCTCGGGTAGACGAAGGTGGGTTCCGGCGCGGCAGTGGCGCAGCTCCGGGCGGAGTCCAGTGCCGCGCTGATGACCTGCTGACCGGCGGCATGCAGCCCGTCGCTCGCCTGCTCGTCCTCGGAGTGATGGACCAAGAGTCCGAGCCCGCCCAGACCGCACATGGCGAGTCCGACCCCGAACAGCCAGCCGGGCAGGCGTCCGGAATCGCGCTCCCGTCGTGACAGCACGGCCACGGCGCCTGCTGTCACGACGACCACGCCGCCGGCCCCCAGTAGGGCCACGGCAGGCCCGGTCGACATGGGCCCGAAGTGCTCCCCGTTACGCGGCATCCACTGGGCTACCAGCATCCGCACTGCCCCCATTCGATAGTCGGCCGCCAGCCTAAGGTCGGGGAGTGGTGCGGACTACGGGCACGGCGGCCTCGTTCTGTGGTGATCGGAACCGCGCCACGCTCCGACTGCGGGCGCACACCCGCTTGAAGGTCCTGCGCCGGGTTGGGGTGACGTACGAGGAGGGCACGGCCCCGGTGCCGGCGGTCGGCACGTCGTGCTGTGCGGCAACTCCCCAGCGCCGGACCAGGTATGTCGAAACCCGCCAGCACCACCCCTGAGGACACCGGGCTGAACAGGTGACGGGTCAAAGGCCACTCATCCTGCCGGGCCCTTTCCGGTACGGTGCTCCGATCCGAGGGCCGCGGCGCCGACGCATACGACGGCGGCCAGCGCAAAGCCCAGCGCGGCCGGGTCGACGTAGCCGGGAACGGACTCTGCGGCGTAGCTACCGCCGTCTTTCGTCTCGCAGACGAACCGGAGGGGCACGTAGTCCACGGTGTACCCCACAACGTGCAGCGCTCGCTCCCACTGGCCCGGCGTCCGGCAGGGCTGAAGCGGCGAGGAGCCTGCGCCACCGTCCTCCGCATCCAGGACCGCAAGGCCGACGACAAGCAGGCCCCACGTGTACACAGCAGCCGCGACTGCGGCCAGGAATGCGGCGAGGCACCGGAACCACGTCTCTCGATCGGCCCGCCGCAGACCGATCCGGCCGAGGGTACCGAAGCTGTAGCCGGCGAACGCGAAGCTGAGCAGCAGGCCGACCGGAATGAACAGCAGAAGCAGGAGCACCATCGGTCGAGTCCACCAGCACAAGATCACTGCTGCTGTGACGGAGGCCATAGTTCCGGCAACAGGGGTGTCACAGCTTCCGCGCAGCAACACCCCTCCTCCCCCCGTTCGAACCACACCCCCTGGCGGCAACCCGCACGCACCGGCGGCAACACCGGGGTACGGCTGGACACCTACGGTCAGGACGTGGCGGCCGTCCGCGTCCTGCGCCGGTCGACGACCGTCCGCAGCTTCCCGCTGGTCGCTGTGCGCTCGAACGCGTCGGTGCCGGTGAGTTCGACCCTGAAGTCCAGCAAGGCCTCGCCTGTCACCGCCGCGCCCAGCTCCGGGATCCGGTCGAGGAAGACCTGGCGGGCCTCGTCCTGGTCCTTCGCGTACTGGCGGTCCAGACGGATCATCAGGCGTTCCCGGCAGTCACCAGAGGCGAGCAGCAGCTGAAGTTCACCGCGGTAGCCGAGACCTTCCTGCGCGCTGCGTACGAACGTGCGGTAGTTGAAGTGGTAGGTACCGATGCGGACGATGTCGCCGTGCCGTCCAAGGAGTTCGATGCGCGGGGTGTGGCTGCCGCAGCCGCACACACCCTCGATCGCCCGGCCCAGGTCCCCGATCTGGTAGCGCTCCAGACGCTGCCCGGTGCGGGTGCGGGTGGTGAAGACGAGTCGGCCGGGCCGGCCGACTGGCACCGGACGGTCCTCCTCGGGGTCGAGGATCTCCAGGGTGTGCAGGTCGGTCAGCACATGGTGCTCGGATCCCCTGGCGTGGGTGCACTGGTATCCGAGCGGGCCCAGGTCGGTGCTGCCGTAGGCGGCGGAGCGGATGAGCCGTACGCCGAACGTGTCCGTGAGGATTCGCCGTTGCTCGTCGGTGAAGTGCTCACCGCCGTAGAAGACCTTGCGGATCCCGCCGTAGGCGCGCAGCCGCTCACCCTCGGCGTGGAAGAGCTGCCACAGGTAGGAGGGCATGCCGAAGAGGGTGTCGACGCGGTGGGTGACGAGGGTTTCGGCCACGGCGGCGTGGTCGGGCCCGGCGGCCAGCGGAATCTGAGTGGCGCTCAGGCGTTCCAGGATGGAGAAGAAGCTGATGAAGCTGCCGTACATGCCGCCGCAGAAGAACAGGTTCGCCGCCCGGTCGCGGGCCGGGTCGAAGCCGGCGGCCACCAGGCCGTCGGCGGAGGCGCGCATCTGGGTGTCGTAGTCGTCGCAGGTGAAGACGGACAGGGCCGGGGCGCCGGTGCTGCCTCCGCTGCGGAAGTACAGCTGGGCGTGTTCGGGTGCCAGGGAGCGAAGTTGCTCCTGGGCGCCGCTCTTGTCCATGAGTGGCCCCCGGGGCGCCGGAGGCACCGGCGCGGGTCCGGCCAGGTCGTCGAGGCAGGGGGTGGTGGTGAAGCGGGCGTCGGCCTGCACGCTGACCCGCCGGCTGTAGCGCTGGAGGGCGTAGACCCCGTCATGGGGCGCGCCCTCGTAGCTGTCCAGCATCGCGCCCAGCGGGGTGATCCGGTCGACGCCGGCGGCGACGACGGCGCGGGAGATCCGTGCGATGTCGGCACGGCTGCCGCCGATGGCGGCCGTCTGCAGATAGCGGCGCATGGGCCGCAGAGTGGTGGTGATGTCGGTGCGGGGCAGTGGCTTGACCCATACGCTGCGATGCAGCGGGGATGCTGTCAGGGCCGGCCGCGTGTCGGCGATGACACGCCAGCTGCCGTCGTCGGCGGCGATGACACGGGTCAGACCGAGATGCGCCTCGGCCCGGGCCACGAGTTCGGTGGTGGTGACCTCGGCCTGCGCAGCGCGGTCCGCCAGGTCACCGGCGCCGGGCGCCGGCTGCGGGAAACCGGCACTGACGGTACCGAGAACAGCGGCGAACCGCTCGGCGAAGGCGAAGAGTTCAGCGGTGTCGTCGGTGTCGAGGTAGACGACCTGGGGGCTGGAGCAGGCTTGCTGTTCGAGGCGGCACACGTCTGCCGCGAGCGCGGCGAGCGAGTCGCCCGCTTCGGGCCCCTGCCAGGCGTCGCGGGTCAGGTACGCGAAGGAGATCTTGTGGCCCCAGACCACGAGACGGCAGCCGGGCTCCGCGAGGTCCGTGACGCCGCGCACCGCATCCTCACCGCCCCAGACGGCGATGGCGTCCGCGGGGGAGCACATCAGCCGCAGCAGGTCCTGCCGGCTGGAGGAGAAGCGCAGCGCGACGACACGGGAGGCGACGGCGCCGCTGGGATCGGCCGCGGCGAGCTCCGCCAGCAGGTGCGGGGCGAGGAGGCTGTCGCCGCTGCTGGTCTTGAGGACGTTCACGTTGCCGGCGAGCAGACCCTCGACGACGCTCAGCGCGGCGACGGCAGGCGCGTTGCCGGGGGCGATGTGCGCCAGGAGGCCGACCGGCGCCCAGGCCTCGTAGACGGTGTCACGGGCGTCGGGACGGGTGAGACGCTCGGGGCGCGGGCTGCCCAGTTCGCGGCGCAGTTTGCGTTCGAGTACGGGCCGGGAGATGGCCCGGGCGAGCTCGGCGATGACGGCCCGGGCTTCGTCCGGGCCCGTCGCGCCGTCGGCGAGGTCGGTGGTGAGCCTGGTGTGCAGGTCACTTCCGGGGGTGGCGAGCGCCCGGCCGACGGTATCGCAGGCGTCCAGGACGGTTGCCGTGGCCAGCGGCCGGGCCAGCGCCTGCTCGACGAGTGCGGGCAGGTCCGCGAGCCGTTCGGCGGCCTGTTCCTCGGTGAGGAAGACACCCTGCCAGAAGTGGAGTTCGCTGGTCATGACAGGCCCTTCAGGAGTTCGGCGGCGGCCACGGCACAGCTGCGGTTGCGGCTGACCCCGGCCCGGCCGTGGATGCGGAACCACGGCGTGGACAGCGAGCAGTCGCACTCCTCGCCGGGGTGCAGGGAGGCGAGGTCTCCCATGACGACGCTGTGCGCGGGTACGGAGGTGATGTACGGGGAGACGAGGTGGAGGTATCCGATGTCGCCGGACGGCAGCGGCTCCAACGTGCGGGTGTCGCGGACGGAGGCCCTCGCCCACACGGGCACGTGAAGCCGGTGCCGGGCGCATTCCACGTAGGGCACGCAGTGCTCCACGGAGCCGAAGGTGTCGCGGATCCGGTCGGACTCGACGCCGAGCCGCTCGGTGATCTCCCCGTAGAGGGTGTCCTTGCTGATCTGCTGGTCCGCGTGGTTCTTCCAGCCGCCGCCCAGGACGACGAGGGAGCCGGGCGGCAGCCGAAGGGGCGGCAGGCCGTCGGCGCGCATGCGTTCCAGGGTGAAGTGCAGGAACGCGGGGAAGCCGAGGATGCGCACGGGCAGCCGTTCCCTGGCGTAGCGCCGCAGGGCCTCGATGCAGCCGTGGACGTCGAAGGCATGTCCGGAGCCGGTGCGCCGCAGGGCGTGGGTGATGCCTTCGGCGGGGGCGAAGTCGCAGAGGTAGTTGTCGGTGAAGGAGGTCCCCAGCCGCACGTCGGGAGCGGGTTCGTAGCTGTAGAGCAGGTAGTTGACGGGCTGCTGCGGGGTGATCCAGCCATAGTGGTCGAAGATCCGGGCAACCATCCGCTGGGCGCTGCGGATGGTCCACTCGTCGAAGAACATCTGCGACTTCTGGCCGGTCGTGCCGGAGGACGTCAGGTGCAGGAAGATGTCGTCGCGGGGGACGGACAGCGCCTCGTGCCGCTTGAAGAAATTGGCATGCAGCAGCGGTGCGCGGACGCCGGCGCCGATGGAGGGCGCCGGACGCTCCGGCGGGTCCGTGAGCAGTGCGCGGAAGAAGGGCGAGCGCTCGGCGTGCCAGGCGTTGGCCTCGGCCATGGCGGCCGCGAACAGGGTGTCGGCTTCCGGCCCTGCGGCGTAGGGCGAGGTCAGGTCGCACAGGCGCTGGACGTGCGCCAGGCGCTCGGGGTCGGGGACCGCGACATGAGCGAGATGGGGATTCATCGGGCAACCTCGTGACGGGGCAGGTAGGTGGCGGTCCAGGCGGTCAGATAGGCGCTGAGGTACGGCTGGAGAAGGGCGCTGACGGCCATGGTGCGGAAGTCGGTACGGCGGTCGCTGCGGGAGAGGACGACGTGGTCGTGGAAGACATCGCCGGTCCTTCGCATGGCCGGGTAGAGCGCGCTGGGGACGAAGCCCGCGGACAGGTAGGCATGCAGCGCGGCGGTGTCGGACAGCGGAAGCAGGGTCTGTACGTATCCGGCTCCGGCGCGTGAGGCGGCAGCGACGATCGCGTCCAGGGACGGGATGGCGGCCGGTGGGTAGGGGTGGACGGCGAGCAGGGTGCAGCTGCGTGCGGCGGTGTCGACGTCGGCGTAGAACTCGAACTCGCCGTCTGGCGGCGTCAGGACCGCGTTGGGGAGGTGCAACGGGAGCCGGGCCGCGAGCGGTTCGGGGAACAGTTCACGGAAACGGCGCCGCACGAAACCAGGTGCGGTGATGACCTCCATCGGGGCACGGGCAGCGGCCGGATCTCGATGGGCGGCGGTGTGGGGTGCGGGGGCCTCGGCCGGACGCTGGTCACCGTAGGAAACGCCGGTGCTCTGCTCAGCGGCGCGCAGCAGGGGCAGCAGCGCTTC
This sequence comes from Streptomyces sp. NBC_00344, assembly GCF_036088315.1. NCBI lineage: Bacteria > Bacillati > Actinomycetota > Actinomycetes > Kitasatosporales > Streptomycetaceae > Streptomyces > Streptomyces sp. NBC_00344. The sequence goes on from NZ_CP107996.1 coordinate 230,937, forward strand.
GGGCACGGCCTCGACACCGGCCCGGCGGCCGAGGACGCCGTCGGCGAAGCGGGCGAACAGGGCGAGGGTTTCGCAACCGGAGACGTCAGCGGCATTGGGCATGAGACCGAGTGGCCGGAATCCATTGCGTGCGACGACCTGTTGGGGTGCGGGCGAGACCGTGCGCACGGTGGCGTGCACGGAGTCGAGTCCGCCGGTGGCGAAGGCGTCGTCGGTGACGGCGCCGGTGAGCCGGCCGGCCAGCCCGTGGCCCCGATGGCTCGGGGCAACGGCGAGGCCGACCAGTTTGCCGGCCCGCGCGGGCCGGTCGGTCTGGACGACGGCGGAGCCGACGAGCTCGCCGGTGCCGGTCCGGCGGGCGGTGAGCCAGTGCGTGTGCGGGTCGGTGATGAGGCGGTGCATGACGGTGGGGTCGCTGCCGAGCGCCACCGGATAGCCGTGACCGTAGACGTCGTAGTACAACTGCCGCAGCTCCGCGATGTCCTGGGGCACGGCCGGTGCGAGGATCGTTGTCACCGGGATCCTCCGGGCACGGCCGCATCGCCGGCGCGGTCAGTGGTGTCGCACGCGGCGGCGCCCGTGTCACCCGCGCGGTCGGCCGCCCGGGCCGGGGACACCGTGCCTGTGGCCGGCTCCGGGTCGGAGGTGTGGCCGGCGTCAGGCCCGTTCGCGGGGATACGGCCGCACCACCAGAGCAGTGCGGCGACGGGTGCCAGGCCCGCGGCCTGCACGAGGCACAGCACCTGAGGGGAGAGCCGCTCGGCCAGGGCGCCGAAGGCGAGGGACGACACCGGGAAGGCGGCACCGAGCAGGGCCTGCATCATGGCGAAGAAGGCTGGCTTGTCGGCGGCGGGGACGAGCCGCTGGAACAGCGCCACGAACCGCACTCCGAGAACTCCCACGCACCAGCCGGCCACCGCCAGCGCGCCGACCGCCGTCACGCGGTCGGCGACAACACCGGGCAGGCCGAGGGCGGCGGCCATCAGCGCGAGGCAGGCACCCCCGACGTTCGCGGGGGCCCCGGGCAGGCGGGCACCCGTGAACGAGCCGGCCAGGGCGCCCGCACCGAGGGCAGCCTCCAGTGCGGCCACGGTCGAGCCGTGCGCGTGCAGCACCGAGCGGGTGTAGAGCGGCATGACGACATAGACGGCCGTGGTGAAGAGGTTGGCGGCGGTGAAGCACAGCAGCACACGCCGCACGAACGGCAGACCTGCCAGCACCTGGCGCAGGGTCCGGGGTACGGGCTCGACCGGTGCGGGCCCGGTCGCGGGCGGCGCGTTCATGCCGGCTGCCGCGGCCGTCTGGGCACCGGTGAGCGCCGGCCCGGCCGGGAGGCGCAGGAATCGGGTGGCGGCCACCAGGGCGCCCGCCAGCAGATAGGCGCAGGCGCACCCCGTGACGATGCCGCTCAGCTGCCAGGCGTCGACGACGAGCGGGCCGAGCAGTCCGCCGCCCAGGCCGGCCAGCGACTGGGTGGACAGTTCGAAGCCGGTCGCCGCCTCGATGTCGGCCTCGTCGACCAGGTCGGGGACAGCGGTGGTCAGACAGGGGTCGAAGAGCGCCTGACAGCCCGCCAGCATCAGCGCCGCAGCATATGCGAGGGACAAGGGGGGCGGTGTCACGTACGACCACCCGGCGGTGACGGCGGCGACCAGACCCGCCACCACCGCTGCGCCACTCATGACCTTGCGGTGCGGGGTGCGGGCGATGATCCGCGCCACCAGCGGAGCGAGGGCGACAGCGGGCAGCGTGCTCACTGCCAGGAACAGGCCCGAGGCCAGGCCGCGTTCGGAGCCGGCAGCGTGGGACACGAGCCACCACACCACACCGACCTGGAACATACGGCCGGATGCCTGCGTGAGGACCTGGGCCCCCCACACGGCGCCGAAAGCAGGATGGCGGAGAATGACGGGCAGGGGCCGCGGAGCCAGGTTCCCGGTCATGCCTGAAGCCGTTCGTCGAGTACGCGGATGAGCTTGCCGGATCGGGGGTTGACTGCGAGGTCGCCGTGGCGGGTGACCCACTCCACGCCGAGCGGATGGACGTGCCCGGCGTCGACCGCTTGGCCGTACATCGGGCGGGCGAGCAGAAGCTCCCGGGTGATCGCGTCCTCCAGGGTGGCGAGTTCGCCGGGTGATCCGCCGCCGGTTCGGGAATGCGTTGCCGAGGAGCCCGCGCCGTCGGCGGCTGCCGCACCTTGGCAGACCAGGCGCAGCACCAGTCCGTCGCGGCCGTCCCAGCGCCGGACTGCCAACTGGGTACCGGTGACACGGCCTTCGGGATCGGCGGCGCGCACGGTGTCCTGCACGTCCTGGGTGTAGAGGGACACCGGGCCGACCCGGACCCCTTCATCGGCACGGCCGAGGATGCGGAAGTGTCCGGCGGACACGTCGGTCCATTCGGCACGGTCACCCACGGGGTAGCGCAGGATGGGCATCAGGCGACGGCGCAGATCAGTGACGACGACCCGGCCGGGGACGTGCGGCAGGGTGATCGGGCATCCGGTGTGTTCGTCGAGGATCTCCACCACGGTGTGGGGTCCGAACGCACGGTGTACGCGGGGGTCGTCGCCGGGCACGGCCTGGCCCAGGAGTCCGGAATCAACGGCCGCGTAGCCGATGGACCGCATTACGGCGTTCGGGAATGCGGCTCTCAGCAGGGGCTGTTGGTCCTCGTAGAGACCTTCGCCGCCGAAGAAGAGGATCTTCACCTGAGGGAGCCGGCGACCCTCGCGCCCGAGATGGTCGGCCAGGGCGCACAGCGTCGTCGGGGTGGCCGCGACGACGTCGACGTCGAACTCCTCCAGCGTGTGCACGATGGACTCGGGGGGTGTGCCACCGCCGATGGGCAGCCGGACATTGGCGACCGGGGCACGGTGGAGCGAGTCGAGGATGAAAGTGAAGCTCGCGTACAGCTCCCCCGCGTAGAACAGGTCGGCCACGCGGTGGCCCGGCCGCAGACCTGCTTCGACGAGCCCGTCGCCGAACGCGGTGGTGAACTCCTGCCATTCGGTGCGGGTGAAGCAGGAGAATTTCGGGGCTCCGGTGGTGCCACCGCTCTTGAACACCACCGCTTCGTTCAGTTCCTCGGTCAGCAGCCGGTTGTTCCGTGGCGTGTTGGCTTGCCAGAATTCCGCCTGCGGGATCACCGGAAGGTCCGTCAACTCGCTTACATCGTCGGGGAGACCGGCATAGAGATTCCGGTAGAACGGCGACGTGTGACGCACGAAGCGTATGAGTTCCGGCAAAGGTTGAACGGGCATCGTTCTCCTGCTTTTCGGCATGCGGAGTGAGGCGACGGCGCGGGGTGTGCGCCGCCGTCTGCGGGAAATGAAGGGCGCGGACGCCGCTGATGATGGTGCGGCATCCACTGGTTCGAGTGGCCGGATCGGGAAGCGTTCGAGAACGCCACTTCCATCCAGGCGACTTCGAGGCGCGATGCTATGCCACGACTTACGGAAACTCCCAATCAACTCGACCGGTATACGGGTTATTTGAAAGATAAATCGAGGTGCGCACAGCGCAATTTCATACGGCGAGAGGCAAGGTCATCCGGCCCGAACCTGAGCACGCCGGGTTCCGGCCGTCGGCCGGACGGAATTCTCCACCCGTGCGTTCCGGCCCCGGCCGGTGAGCTATCTCACCAGCCGCAGCGAAACACGCTCCGGGCGACCGGGCCTTGTGTGTCGGCCACGCCGTACCGTCCGGGGAATCCGACTACCGGTTCGACAGGGGCCGTTGTACCCGGTGGTCTCCGCTCCGTCCCCAGCGGCGGGCGCCGGTCGGCCGACGCACCACCGCGCAGGTGGTGGTGCACGCAATGAGCACGCGTCCCGCTGCCGGCCACCCTCACGGACTCGCACGGTGGCCGTTCGGCAGACCATGGCCGGGTGTCGGCGCGGCCACGACGCACCGTCTGATCACAGTCACCACGGGGCGGACATGGCGCGGCTCAAACACACTTGCTCGTCGGGCGGTTCCCTTCGGCGGGCGGGCGAGTCGACGTCCTGACCGGTGACATATGTCATCGGTCTCCGAGGATCAATGGCCCTGTCCAAGGTCTTCTCGATGACCCAGTGTGTGGGGTGTGGATGCCCGGGTGGAGGAGATGGACTAGGTGATGCGCAAGGCAGTACGTTCATCGGCGGCCGGCCGGACACCGCATCGACAACGCCGATGCGGTCGCGCCGAATTGACACGGCCGCCCGCCGCGGGGGCCACGGGTGACGAGATGCCCTCACCGTTCCCCCCAGGCCCCGGGCCGTACAGGCCCGCAGCTGATTCGCTTGCGGATCGGCTTGCGGAACGGGCTGTGCGCAGTCCGGTCCGCAAGCGAAGTCCCGCCGCCGGACAGCGAACACCTGTAAGTATTTTCCGGACCGTCGTATTGATGTGGAGTCTTGGACATGCGTGTCATCGTGATCGGGGCGGGCATCGGAGGTCTTGCACTTGCTCAAGGGCTGCTGCAGGCGGGCGTGGACGTGCGCCTCTTCGAACGAGAATCGGCCGTCGACAGCCGGTATCAGGGCTTTCGGATCGTCCTGGACGAACGCGGCGCCGGCGCACTGCGGGAGTGTCTCCCCGACCGTCTGCACGACGTACTGCACGCCACGACAGGAGAGCTGGCGGGAAGCAGGCGGGTGGTCGATCCCCGTCTCAACGAGATCTCTCAACTCGGCGACGTCACAGGTGGCACGGCCACTGATCGTTATGTCCTGCGACATCTGCTGCTGACCGGTCTCCGCGACCGGATCGAATTCGGCAAGCATCTGATCGGCAGCACCGAGTCGCACGAGGGCACGGTTCGCGCCGACTTCGCCGACGGAAGCAGCACCGAAGGAGACATCCTGGTCGGGGCGGACGGGGTGGCTTCCACGGTGCGCCGTCAGTTACTGCCGCACGCCGAGGTCGTCACCCTGAGCGGCAGCAGCTTCCTGGGGCGCACACCCGTGAGTGCGCGGTCGGCCCACCTCGTGCCGGGTTTCGGAACCGTAGTGCGCGGCGAGAGTGCAAGTATGCTCATCGGAAAGATGGAGTTCCGCTGCCCTCCACACCTCGCGGCCGGCAGACACTCCGATGTGGCGCTGCCGGTCACTCCCGACTATCTGCGGTGGGTCGTGTCTCTCCCCGATCGGCCCGCACCGTTCCCCTCGGAGTGGGCGGAGATCCGCGAACTCCTGTTGCATGTCGTCCGCGACTGGCACCCCGACCTGGTGGAACTGGTGAAGCAGTCGGACGTGATCAACGGATCACCGCTCAAGGTCCGTTACGCAAAGGCTGTGCCTCCCTGGCGGACCGGCCGGGTCACGCTGATGGGAGACGCCGTCCACGTCATGCCACCGAGCGGTGGCCAGGGTGCGAACACCGCCTTCCGGGACGCGTCGCTTCTGAGCCGCTCCCTGATCGCCGCGCACCGAGGTGAGTCGGAGTTGCTGCCGGCCGTCGAAGCCTACGAGCGACAGATGATCGACTACGGATTCGCCGCGGTAGCCGAATCCCTGAACCGGCTACCGGACTTCAAGGCGACCCGCGACTGACCTGCCATGGGGTGGCGGACTCGGAGCCGACACGGTCAGGCGCCCGGCCGTGGCCGGCCACAGTGGACGTGCCCCTGTCCCACGCCCCCGTCCTGCGAACACGCGTCGCCCGCGCCGGATCACTCCCGCAGTGGGTACCGGTGCCGCGCCCAAGTCGGCAGTGCGAACCAGCAGAGCAGGAACCAGCCGACGAGTCCTGCGACAGCCCACGGCACGGCGCTGTTGTGCATCGCGACGCGCAGGATGAGGAGCAGGGCCGAGGTCATGGTGACCAGCAGCAGCACGATCCCGGCGACCGTCAGCCGCGAGGCCCAGGTGACCGTCTCGGGCTTGATCCGGTGTCCGGTGACCAGCCGGTGGAGTGTGACAGGGCCGATGAGCGCGCCTGTCGTGGCGGCACCGAGGAGGACAGTCGTTACGTAGATATTCTTGTCCGCCTGGCTGAGCGTAGCGAAGCGCGGTGTGAAGACAACGGTGAGCAGAAAGCCGAAGAGGATCTGAACGCCTGTCTGCGTGACACGGACTTCTTGCAGTAATTCATTCCACCGGCGGTCGGCACGCTCCTCCGCCGATTCGTGGCGCCCGCTGGACGTCTGCCGCGGGCCGAGTGGTTCCATGCGTTCTCCCGAGTTCCTCAGCAGTCAGTGCCCACGGCCACGCGCGACGCATGGAAGACGCTGCCCCGTTCTGTCAGCTGGGCCGCCGGGACGGGCCGCAGCCTATGCAACCGGAATTCATGGTAGAGAACTCGGGCCGTGTGGAGTGCGAGGCGTACCGCGACGGCCAAGAGGACCAGCCCGCCCCCTCGGCCTGGTCCTCAACGCCGTCATCCTGTGGAACGCCCGCTACCCGGACGCCGCCGTGGCCCAGCTCCGCGCCGGGGGCCACGACACCAAGGACTTCGCCCGTCTCTCACCGCTCAAGGACCGGCACATCAACTTCCTGGGCCGCTGCACCTGTTCAACATCAAGGCTTGCAGTCCCGGTCAGGACCTGCCCCTTCCGGGACCCGTTGGCTGTCGATGACGAGGATTGACGGCGGCGCACCCGGCCCGCCGGCCACTCGTAGCATCCCGTGAAGGCCAGGCGCCCGACGCTCCAGGCCGAGGCGGAACGCCGAGCTCAGCACTGGCTCCACGACCTCGCGGAGCCCTAAATGGCACCCTCCTGAACGGGATCCCAGGATTCCGGGTGACTTGGACCATCGGCCTTGGCTGCGGCACGCAGCGCCGCCTCGACCCGGCGGTTACTGGTCATGGAAGCCGTGACGGCGGTCATGGTGAGGAGGAGGCCGGCGGCGGCGTAGAGCGGGGTGCGGATGTCGTAGGTGGTGGCCAGCCAGCCGCCGAGGAAAGCCCCGAACGGGGCGGCGCACATGGCGAGCATGCGGGAGGTGGAGGCGACCCTGCCCATCAGGTGGGCCGGGACGATCGCCTGCCGGAGCGAGGGCCCGAGCACCATCGTGGCGCCCATGCCGGCCCCGCAGACGGCGAGCGCCAGCCCCGCCACGTACGGGTTCGGGGCAGCGGCCAGGCCCAGGATGGCGAGCCCTTCGACGGCGGCCGTGCAGGTCAGCGCGGTGCCGGTGCCGAGTCGTCGGCCAAGGTAGGAGGCGATGCCTGCACCGAGCAGACCGCCGGTGGCCTCCGCTGTGAGGAGCAGGCCGAAGCCGTAGGTGTCGATGCCGAGGCGGTCGTGCGCGAAGAGGGCGAGGACGGTCTCCACAGCGAGGAAGGCGACGTTCCCGACCGCCGGGCGGAGCGCGAGCCCGAGCAGGACCCGGCCCCGGAAGACGTACGAGGCCCCGGCCCGCGCCTGCCTGAGCAGCGACTCGCGGACCTCCGGCACGGGGCGGGGCATGGCGGGCAGCGTACGGACGAGCAGCGCGGAGAGCAGGAACGACACCGCGTCGGCGAGCAGCGGAACTGCCCGCCCGAGCGCGAGCAGGGCACTGCCCGCAGGCGGCCCCGCGAAGCCGGAGGCGGCGGTCTGGGCGCCGCGCAGGCGGGAGTTGGCTCGCTCCAGGAGCGCGGGGTCGCGGCCGAGCAGATCCGGCAGATAGGCCGTCGCGGCCGTATCGAAGAAGAGCCCGCCGAGGCCGAGGAGGAAGGCGACGGCCGCGAGCAGCGGAATGCTCAGCACGTCGAGCGCGGCCGCCGCCGCCGGTATCGCGAGCAGCACCGCACGTGACGCGTCCGCGACCCACATGGTGCGCCGACGGTCCCAGCGATCCACCAGCGCGCCGCCGAGCACCCCGAAGAGCAGCCACGGCAGCGTCCCGGCGGCCGTGACGACGGCGAGCGCCATCGGATCCCGTGTCAAGGTCAACGCGATCAGCGGCAGCGCGGCATGTGTCACCCCGTCACCGAGCGAGGAGATCGTCTGCGCGGTCCACAGCCGTCCGAACTCGGTCGGCAACTTCTGAACCTCTGGGGTCACTTGACGTTCCCTTCGGCCTGCTCGTGGGGTGTCGGGTGGAACAATGCGAAGACGAGTGACGCGTCCGGCAGCGACGGATCGGACAGCTCCCGGTACTCGTCCGCCAGTGCCTCCAGCCGCGCCCCCAGCTGTGCGAACTGCTCCTCGGTGAGCCGCAGATGCGCCATCCGTACGTGCCGCTCGCCTTCCGTCGGCGCTGCCTCCAGGTCGGCCACCGCATTCCGCATCAGCACATCCGGGCCTCCCTCGCCCGGATCCGGCAGCACGATCGCCCGCGCGGCCATCGTGTAGTACCGCTCGGTGACCCCCCGCACCTTCCGCGTCCGCACCACCTTCACCAGGCCGGCCCGCTCCAGCAGCCGCACGTGATAGCTGGAACTCCCCTTCGCGAGCCCCACCCGCTCGGCGATCTGCGTGATCGTCGCCGGCTCGAAGCGGAGCACGGCCATGATCCGGTGGCGCGTGAGATTGGAGACGGCGCGCAGCTGCTCGTCCGTGGTGACGTGAAAGGTCTGGGGAAGATCATCGGTAGGCATGCAAGCAATGGTCAACGATTCTTGACCATTGCGCAAGGGCATTTCGCACGGACTTCCGGAATCGGCCGTCCAGCAGGTGAGGCCTTCGCTCCCGCCCTGGATGACGGCCTTGACGCCGTGGCCGAGCAGGTGCCCGAGGTTCGCCCGGGAGGCCGGGATCGCCCGAGTGCGCGACATCCCGTGGGTTGCTCTGCGCCTCCCCGGGCCCTCAACCCCGTGGCCCGGCGGTCCGCCCTCTCTCCCGTAGCAGTTCGCAGGCTGACGTACTTCGCGATTCCTGAAGCGTTCTCACTGCATCCGGATCGGTTCACGATCAGGGTGAAGGCGAGGAGGCTGCGCCGGCTGTCGTACGGGACCCGCGTGAGCACTGGGCGCCCGCGTCGGGACCGGCAACTCGAAGAGGCCCTGACCCACGGGCCCAGCCCGCTCCGCCTCGCCGAGGCGTTCGGGCTCGGCGACAAGACCGCGATGCGCTACGCGGACTCCGCGCGAGCACTACTGGAACAGGCCGCTGAAGAGCAGGTTCGATGAGGTCCGGGCTGCTGTCGTCAGTTTTCGGGAAGCCGCGACGGCGCAGGTTTCAGTCCGTCCAGGGTGAGGTCGAGGAGGCGTTCGGCCTGCTCTCGCTGCTCGGGCTTGGCCGAGGTGAGGGCGATACCAGCGAGGGCGGCGAACATGTCGGTCGGGCTGATGTCGGACCGGATCGTTCCGGCAGCGGTATTGGCGTCCATGAGGGAGGAGAGGGCGGCCTCAATCATCTCGTGACTGTCGGCGTAGGGATTGGTTCCCGAGTTGACGACGGCTCGCAGGGCGTCGGCCATGCCGAGTTTGGCGGTGGCGTAGTCGATGAAGCGGCGAGTCCAGGCTCGCAGGGCCTCAGGCGGCGACATCGCGCCAAGGAGGCCGGGGACGGCGTCGCACAGCCGGGCCACTTCGTTGCGGTACGCCGCCTCGATCAGACCTTCCCTGGTCGGGAAGTTGCGGTAGAGGGTGCCGGTTCCCACGCCCGCTTCTCTGGCGATGCGCTCGAAGTGCGCATCCAGTCCCTCCTCAGTGAACACGCGCACCGCGGCGGCCAGGATCTTGTCCCGGTTCCGCTGTGCGTCAGCCCTCAGCGGGCGTCCTGCATCCCGGGCCATCAATTCTCTCCCCAGTCTCCATTTGCTAAGTGGAGGAGCCGCCACTTAGTGTGGATGAAGTGGCGGAGCCTCCACTTTCACTGTAGGGCATGGCCGCCCCCACTTCTCTACTGGAAGGACTGGCCATCATGACGGGAATCGAAGGCAAAGTCGTGGCGATCACGGGCGCCAGCAGCGGCATCGGTGAGGCGACCGCGCTCCTGCTCGCCGAGCACGGCGCGAAGATCGTCCTCGGGGCACGCCGTCCGGAGCGCCTTGAGGCCCTGGCCGCCCGCATCGAAAAGGCCGGCGGTGAAGCCGCCTGGGCCCGCACGGACGTGACGCGACGCGAGGACCTTTCCGGCCTCGTCAAGCTGGCACGCGATCGATACGGCAAGCTCGACGTCCTCGTCAGCAATGCCGGGATCGGTCTGATCTCCCGTCTGGATGACCTGCGCGTCGAGGACTGGGAGGAGATGATCGACGTCAACCTCAAAGGGGTCCTGTACGGGATCGCCGCAGCCCTTCCCGTCTTCCGGGAGCAGGGCTTCGGGCACTTCGTCAACACCGTGTCCACCGCCGGACTGCGCATCGTGCCGCTCCAATCGGTGTACGCCGGCACGAAGAACGCCGTGCGCACCATCTCTGAGGGCCTGCGCCAGGAGGCCGGCGACAGCCTGCGCGTGACCGTCGTCTCGCCCGGCGCCGTCCGCACGGACTTCGCAGAGCGTATGGATCCGGCTGTGAAGGACCAGATCGACAAGATGATGGAGATCGCTCTTTCGCCGGACGCGGTGGCCCGCGCCATCGCCTTCGCCATCGAACAGCCGGACGGTGTCGATATAGGTGACATCGTCGTTCGCCCCACCGCCCAGGGATAGGCCTGCGCAGCCAGGCCGCACCACACACGCATTCCTGTCGAACCCACGGATAGCCCCAGCTGACGCACACGGACCGACCCCCGAGTTCCCCCTGAACAAGCTTCAGTTCAGCTGAACCCACGGGCCTCCGGGTGTGAGTAGTAGCGGTGCAGAAAATGCCGCTGAGATTGATCTTGCTCGGGTCCGTCTACCGCGCGGGCTCTTCGAGCCGGCGGGGGACGGTGAGGGGCTGTCCCGCCGCCATTCGGTCGTCCAGGGACCTCAGGGCCGGTCCTCGGCCGGCCGCCCCATGTCGCCGTCGGAACCCGGTCACGGTGGAGTGTGTCGTGCGAGCGTGGAAAGCCTCCCGGCCGGCAGGCGGCCGCGCGGAGCATCAGCGAGCACTGTGCCGGGCGCGGCGGATGGGCGGAACGACGGTGGGTACCAGCGCTGAGAGTCGGGATCGGTTTGGCGCCGCAACGTGTTCGGGCGCCTTGCATGCGAAGTGAAAGCGGTTCGGTAGTGCGGGTACGGTGGCGTGCGGCGGTTCAGTGGCTGGGCTGGGAATTCGCTGCGGTGGGCCGCACGGCCGGCTCCGCGGTCAGGCGTTCGGGACCTGAACGGGACGCCATGGTGCAGTCGCTCAAGGCTGCCGGTGCTGCAATCGCAGCCTGGGCCCTGACCGGATGGTGGCTCGAGGCGCCACTGGCTCTGATGGCGCCATGGACGGCCATTGCGCTGGTCATGAGCACTGTCTACCGCTCCCTGTACTCGGGCGTGCAGCAGTTCGCCATCATCATGGTGGGCACCTTGTGGGCGTCAGCGGCCATGGCCGTCACCGGAAATTCCACGCTGGGCGCCATGGCCCTCACGCTGCCGTTCATGGTGCTGCTCGGCAACTACCGCCGGCTCGGCAGTCAGGGCATCTACGGGGCTACCACCGCTCTTTTCGTCATTACCTACGGTGCGTCCACGTTGAACCAAGTCGGGCACCGGCTGCTGGAGACTCTGATCGGCGCCGTGGTGGGTGTTGCCGTCAACGCCTTCATCCTGCCACCGGTGCATCTGCGCAGCGTGCGCGACAACCTCCACGCACTGGCCCGTGGCAGCGGGGAACTGCTCGCCATGGTGGCCGAGGGCCTCCGCGAGGAAGAGGGGCTCGCGCGCGCCGGGGGGTGGCATGACCGCGCCTGCCGGCTCGGCCAGACGGTCCAGGCCCTGGCGGATGCCCGGCAGTGGACCTCTGAGAGCTACCGGTTCAATCCGGGCTGGCGGTTGCGCCGGGGCTCCCCGCAACCGCCGGCAGAGATCGACGCGGTCTGGGAGCGGGTAGGAGCTCACCTCGTCGCCATCACCCGCACGCTCCAGAACACGGCCGGCGCCGACGCACGGCTCACTTCCCCTTCGTACGCGTATCTGGCCCGGTGGGCCGACCTCGCGGAGAACGCCGCGGCCGTATGCAACGCGGAAGCCGACCTTCTCGAGGGGGCCGGACCATCGCAGCCTCTGCGCGATCAACGACATGCCGCACTGGAAAGGGCACGGATCGTACACGAGGAACTCACCACAGAATTTCAGCGGGAACAAGGGGCAGCGATTGCGGTCGGCGGTGAACTCGTCGTGGAGACACAGCAACTTCTGCGCGAACTCGCCGACATCAATTGACCCGCCCCGGCAACGACCGGGCCTGTTTCGTCTCGAGCCGTACGCGGCGTCATCTGCCCGAGTGGCCGAACCGAGCTTTCACGGGCCCACCAGTTCGCAAGACGTCGCTGCCGCATTTCCCGGACAGCGCCGGCTCGCACCCATTTCATCGTCCATAACGGCCCGAGTTTCCTCCTGGGCCGACCGGGTACGGGCTCAGTGAACACCGCACCGCGGCTCCCCGGCGCCGCGGTGGCATCGAAAGGGAGGACATCACATGCTGAAGGCGATCGCAGACGTTATTCGTTCTATCGGTGGTGCCATCGCCACCGTCGTGACCCTGCCCTTCCGCGCTGTCGCACGGCTCTTCGGTGGAGCCTCCGACACCGCCCACGGCCACCACTGATTCCATCCCACCTCCAGATCTGCCCCGGTCCGCTCATCGCGCCCGGGGCTTTGCTGGGCGCGGGACGTCGTTGGGGCCTTCGGTACCCTGCTGGCGGCGAGGTGGGGGCCCGAGCTGTGTGGCTCCTCATACCCCACTGACTAGGTGAGCCGCATGTGCCTCACCGAACGATGCCGTGAGAACGCCCGGCGCACCGGCGTACCCGAGAACGGCATCGACAGCCCGGGTCAGAGCTGTTCGAGCCGCCGCGTCAGGAACCGCCGCTCGGGGGGCGAGGTCGCCAGCTCGATCGCCCGACGGAACGCCAGTCCGGCCTCCGCTTCACGGCCGAGGCGTCGCAGCAGCTCGCCGCGGGTCGAGTGGAAGTACAGGTAGCCGTCCAGGTCGAGGCGGTCGACGGCGTACAACGCCGCGGCAGGGTCGCCGGCTTGAGCGACCGCCACGGCGCGGTTGAGTTCGACCACCGGGGAGCCGGTGAGTGCGACCAGACGCCGGTACATCTCGGCGACCAGCGGCCAGTCGATCCGCTCCCTCGTCTGCATCGACGCGATCATGGCCTGAACGACATATGCGCCGCGTCCGCCCAGCGCGAGCGCCCGGTCGAGCGCCGCCCGTCCCGACCCGACCTCGCTCATGTTCCACAGCGACCTGTCCTGATCGTCGAGCAGCACGAGATCCTCGCCGGAGAACCGGGCCCGTCGCCGGGCGTGGTGGATCGTCATGAGCGCCAGCAGCCCGTGCGCCTCCGGCTCGTCGGGCATGAGTGCGGCGAGCACTCGTCCCAAGCGGATCGCTTCGGCGCCCAGGTCGACCCGGCCTCGGTAGCCCTCGTTGTAGATCAGATAGATGACGGCCAGCACCGCATCGAGCCGGTCGGGCAGCAGACGCGCGCCGGGGACTGCGAACGGGATCCCGGTCGCCTTGATCTTGGCCTTGGCGCGCGACAGGCGCCGCTTCATGGTCTCCTCCGAGACCAGATACGCCCGGGCGATCTCGGCGGTCTCCAGGCCACCGAGGGCCCGCAGCGTGAGAGCGACCTGCCCCTCCAGCGGCAGCGCCGGGTGGCAGCAGGTGAAGATCAGCTCCAGCCGTTCGTCCTTGATCACGGTGTCGTCGAACTCGTCCATGACGGCCTCGGATGCCGACAGCAATGGGGTATCCCCTGCTCGAGCGAAGCCGAGAACGCGGGGAAGGACCTTCTCGGCCAGGGTGCGCTCCCGGCGCATGCGGTCGATCGCCCGGTTGCGGGCCGTCGTCGCCAGCCACGCACCCGGGTTGTCCGGCACGCCCGACGCAGGCCAGCGCTCCGCCGCGATCGCGAACGCCTCCTGCGCAGCGTCCTCGGCCTTGTCGAAGTCGTGCAGGAACCCGACCAGCGAGGCCAGCACCCGGCCCCACTCGTCGCGGAAAACCTGCTCCAGCACGCTCAGCGCCGCACCACCGGTCTGACCTCCACCACGCCGCCGAGCCGGGCGGCCGGGACGCGCGCCGCCAGCTCGATCGCTTCGTCCAGATCGGCCGTCTCGACCAGACAGATACCGCCGAGCACCTCCTTGGTGTCCGCGAACGGGCCGTCGGTCATCAGCGTCCGGCCCCCGGCCACGCGCACGCTGGTCGCCATCTCGGCGGGCTGCAGCTGCGCAGCATCGAGGCACCGGTCGTCATCGGCCAGCGCCAGATACTCGGCATACGCCGTCTCACGTTCCACATCCGACAACGCCTCCTCATGGCCGGGCTCCGTGTAGATGAGCAAGGCGTAGTGCATCGCAACCTCCGGGGCGGTGGGCTCTCACCTTCACGACGAACGAGCAGCCGCGCAAGGGACACACCGGGACCACCGCTTTCGGGAAGGCCGGAACGCCGGGCGCCCGACCCGGCACCGGTACACGGGGGGCACGCCGCACCACCGGCCCACGGTACGGACTCCCAGGTGGATCCACAGCCGGTGCGCTGACGACGTGCGGCTCCAGCCGGGGGTGGGCCTCGGTCCGGGCAGCGATCCGCTCGTCGGGGACCGCCGGCTGCTCCGGTGCGATCCACCCGGCGGACGGTGCGGGCCGGCTGCCTTCCCGTACTGGCGCCATCTGCTCCGGCATTCAGCCCCGATGTGCGGGACAGTCCCTGGTCAGGATGTCGGGGTTGCCTTGGAGCGCGCTCGAAATCGTAGGTTCGGTGCATGACCACTCGACAGCAAAAGATCAACAGCGGATTCGGCGCCGGCAGTACCACGAGTGATGTTCTGCGGGGCATCGACCTGTCCGGCAGGCTCGCGATCGTGACCGGTGGCTCTTCGGGTCTGGGCCTGGAGACGACACGGGCCCTGGCCGGCGCGGGAGCACGTGTCATCGTGCCTGCCCGGCGCCGCGCCGCTGCCCATGAAGCGGTGGACGGGATCGACGGCGTGGAGGTGGAGAAACTGGAGCTGACGGACCTGGACAGTGTGCGGTCCTTCGCCGAGCGTTTCCTCTCCTCGGATCGCGCCATCGACATCATGATCAACAATGCCGGGATCATGGCAAGCCCGCAGACGCTGGTCGGCCCCGGCTGGGAGGCGCAGTTCGCGACCAATCACCTCGGCCACTACGCGCTGGTGAACCGGCTCTGGCCGGCGATCGAGCGTGGGGGTGCGCGCGTAGTTTCGGTGTCGTCCAACGGGCACCAGCTCTCGGACATCCGCTGGGACGACATGCACTTCGCGCACGGCTACGACAAGTGGCAGGCATATGGGCAGGCGAAGACGGCCAATGCCCTGTTCGCCCTCCATCTGGACGTACTGGGCCGTGACGCCGGGGTGCGGGCGTTCTCGCTTCATCCGGGAACCATCTCCACGCAGTTGGCCCGCCATATGTCGCAGGAGGAGCTGGCGGAGTTGACGGCGACGATCGGCGCCAGTGCGACGAACAGTGGCTGGAAGACGCCCGAACAGGGGGCGGCGACGCAGGTATGGGCGGCGACCTCACCACAGTTGCGAGGCATGGGCGGCGTGTACTGCGAAGACTGTGACATCGCCGGCCCTGCGGCAGAGGACACCGTTCTCGGAAGCGGTGTGAGGGACTGGGCCACCGACCGGGAGCGGGCAGCGCGGCTGTGGCGGCTGTCGGCCGAACTCACCGGAGTCGACGCCTTCACCACGCGGACATGAAGGAGCGCGGATCTTGCGTGAATACTGAGGAATTCATTCCGGGACTGAGGTGCACCACTGGCAGTTCGGCGGACGGACGTGACGACCGGAGGCACCCGGCCGACGTCACCGCCTCATCCCTTCGGATCGCCTCTGATCGCGCAGCGGCCTCATGCTTCACCCGAACCTTCGGATGCATCGGCCCGACACAGGCTGCGCCGCTTCCGCCCTGCGGCGCAGTAACGCGCACACCCACCGGAGACGTGAGCCCCGTGCGCCTCCGCCGGCCTGCAGGAAAGCCCGGGGAGGGAGTTCGACTGCTGTCGCGGCACACCCTGATCCGCCCGCAGGATCTCGTCGATCACCGGCTCGTACGATCACGGCAGCCGCCTGGGACGGTACATCCACCCTGCGCGCTCGCCCGGCCCCTCCCTGTCCGAGGGTCCGGCTCTCGCGCGGCATAGAGTCGGGGGTGCGAGGTCCCGCTCCGCCCTCCGGTGCCCGAGGCCCTCTTCTCGTACCCACGACCGACCACAAGGAGCAGCCGTGACCGACCCGGCGTCCAGAACCCTGCAGCAGGAGATCGCCCGGGATCTCCAGGTGTCCGCGAGTTTCGATCCCGCGCAGGAGATTGAGCGCAGGGTGGCCTTTCTCGCCGAGCGGCTGACTTCGACGGGGCTGAAGTCGCTGGTGCTCGGTATCAGCGGGGGTGTTGACTCCACGACTGCGGGACGCCTCTGCCGGCTCGCAGTGGAGCGGGCGCGCGCTGCCGGGCACGACGCGACCTTTTACGCCATGCGTCTGCCGTACGGGGTCCAGGCGGACGAGAAGGACGCGCAGCTCGCCCTGGGCTTCATCGACGCCGACCAGGTCCTGACCGTGGACGTGAAGTCGGCGACTGACGCCGCGCTGGCCGACTTGCTGACCGGTGGGCTGACCTTTCAGGACGCACACCATCAGGACTTCGTGCAGGGCAACATCAAGGCCCGGCAGCGGATGATCGCGCAGTACGCGGTCGCGGGCGCTCACGACGGCCTCGTCGTCGGCACCGACCACGCGGCCGAAGCCGTCTCCGGATTCTTCACGAAGCACGGAGACGGCGCGGCTGACGTCGTACCGCTGACGGGGCTGACCAAACGCCGGGTGCGGGCCGTGGCCGAGGTGCTGGGCGCCCCGGCCGAATTGGTGTGGAAGACACCTACGGCCGACCTCGAGACCCTTGATCCCGGCAAGCCCGACGAGGACTCCCTCGGGGTGACATACGACGAGATCGACGACTTCCTGGAGGGGAAGCCCGTCGTCGAATCCGCCTTTCGGTCGATCGTCCGCCGCTACCGCCTGACCGAGCACAAGCGCCAGCTGCCGCTCGCACCCTGAGGCCGAGTTTCCGGGGGCCGATACGGCACATTGCATTCAGGTCTTCGTGCTTCCCCCCGGAGCATCCGGCAGATGCGGATGCTCCGGGGGCTTCGGTCGCGCCGGCCGAATTCGGGCCGGAAGTGAAGCGCCGGGCGGGGCGCGCCCGGTATCCCCACCACCCGCATAGCGGCGCGTACAGCTTCTGGCCTCGACCGGAACAAGTCCGTAGGGACTGCTCGGAACCTCCTCATGGCTCGCAGGCCTCTTGAGCGGTTCGTCAGGCGCACCTTCGGTGAGAAGTCCAGGCTTTCCGGCATGCGGTTCTCCGTCCCCGAACCGGGCCGCTCCGAACCGTGGGGCCCTTCCAGGCCGTGGTGTGTCACCGGCCCGAGGTGGCGTTCCGGTCCGCACGCGGCAGCGGTCCAGCCTCGTTCCGGCGCGAGAGCCGCCGCGACCCGGCTCGCGGTCACGGCCGGGCGGCGCGCCCTGCCGCCGTCCCCGTTCCGCGGATTTCGGACCTGAGGGCACGTCAGTGGATCCGGCATCCGCGGTCAGGTGATCATCCACTGCCTCCACCCGATGCCGGGCCGGACATCTCAGTGGGCAGATCCACCGCTGGGCGAGATCCACCTCGCCGCTGGGCCCTCTCCATCACCCCTCCCACCGGCACCTGAACCGCCCGCACCTAAATCACCAACGGCGGGTCAGTGATCCATCGCATGTGGACATGCGTGCGAAGAAACGACTCGGCTGCCTCGCTACCCCGGATCAGAAAGGCGCATTCACCTCCTTTCGTGTGATGACAGGCGAAGTACAGAGGAACGAGGGTAAGTAGGCGCCTACAGGAGAGCCGAGGATCACATATGGCCGTTGGAGCCGAGCAGGGAGCCGTGCGAACGCAACCGTCCGGGCAGCAGAGTCTGGCGACGTCCGCCGCACGGAACCTGGCGACGACCACGAAGTCCGTTCCGCAGACGAGGGAGACTTCCTCGCGCTGGCTGCTGCGGATGCTGCCCTGGGTAGATGTGCACGGCGGAACCTACCGGGTCAACCGGAGACTGAGCCACTCCGTGAGTGACGGGCGGGTGACCTTCGTGCAGACCGGCGGGCGGGTCTCGGTCGTCCCGGGTGAGCTGGGGGAACTGCCGCCGCTCCGAGGCTACGGCGACGAGGCGGTACTGAACGAGTTGGCCGGTCGTTGCGAGCAGGTCGACTGCGCGCCGGGCACGGTGCTGGCTCGTGCAGGCGACGCGAAGGACCGGGTCTTCCTGCTGGCGCACGGCCGCGTCGACAAGGTTGGCACCGGACGGTACGGCGCAGTCGCCACTATCGGATTCCTGGCCGACGGCGCCCACTTCGGCGACCAGTGCCTGACCGAAACGGCCCCGGCCTGGGAGTGCACGTTCCGCGCCACCACCGCCTGCACACTTCTGGTGCTGTCCAGGAGAGACGTCGACAACGTCGCCGCGCGCGCCAGGTCGCTCGGCGACCACCTGGACAGAGCGGCGGCACTTCCGCAGCAGCGCACCAACACGTACGGCGAGGCGATGATCGATCTCGCGGCCGGACACGCGGGCGAGCCGCTCGTCCCGCACACCTTCGTCGACTACGACCCGGGGCCACGCGAATACGAGCTCTCCCTCGCGCAGACGGTCCTGAAAGTCCACAGCCGCGTCGCCGACCTCTACAACGATCCGATGAACCAGACCGAGCAACAACTCCGCCTCACCCTCGAGGCGCTGCGCGAGCGCCAGGAGCACGAGCTCGTCAACAACCCGGAGTTCGGACTGCTCAACAACTGCGACTACGCGCAGCGCCTGCAGCCCCATGACGGGGTGCCCGGTCCCGATGACATGGACGAGCTGCTCTCGCGGCGGCGCGGCAACAAGTTCTTCCTCGCCCACCCCCGGGCCATCGCCGCGTTCGGCCGCGAATGCAGTCAACGCGGCCTGGTCCTGGAGCGGTTGGACGTCGGGGGCCACCGCGTTCCTTCCTGGCGCGGTGTGCCGATCTATCCGTGCGGGAAGATCCCGGTCAGCGAGGCTCGTACGACCTCGATCCTCTGCATGCGCACGGGTGAGGACGACCAGGGCGTCATCGGGCTGCGACAGGCGGGGATCCCGGACGAGATCGAGCCGAGCCTGTCGATGCGGTTCATGGGCATCGATGAGCGGGCGATCATCTCCTACCTTGTCACCGCCTACTTCTCGGCCGCGGTTCTGGTCCCCGATGCGCTCGGCATCCTGGAGGGCGTCGAAGTCGGCCGCTGGCGCTGACTTGAGCTGACCGGCGTTCCCCCACCCGTACTGCCACCCGGCCATATAGGGCTGCTCGGGATTCCGTGGACGTATGCCACCCCGGGCAGGCCAGCCGAGCATGCCTGCCCGCATTCCCAGGCCACCCGCCCGCACCATCAGGCGCACCCATTCGCCCGACCCGAAAGGCACTCCTCGCATGACCCGAACCAGCGGCGCAGGCGTCCCCACGTGGACGTGGGACGGGCCGCCTGCCGCCCACCCACCAGTCCGGCCGACCGCACCTTCACTCCGTACGGCCGTGCGGACGCCGCCGGACCCTTCCTCGCACCTCGCACTCGAACGCCTGCTGGCCGGCCCCACGGGACAAGGCACGGCCGCCAGTCGCGCCTTCCACTCCCCCACCACGTCCACGGCCCCGCAGACAACCGGGTCCTCTCCCCAGGACGATGCCCCGTCCGGCGCAGGAGGCCCGTCGGCCGGCCGGCAGACGGTGCGGATCCCGCCTCTGTACTGCCCCGACGCCGTGCGCGACGATCCGGATCTGGGGGAGGAGGTCAACAACCGCCTGGTCGAGTGGGCTGCGGAGATCGGCATCTTCACCGGACGCCTCGAACGCCTGCGCTCGCACCAGTTCGGGCGCCTGTTCATGCTGGCCCACCCCGACTGCGACGACCCCGACCGACTGCTGACCGCGGCCCGCTGCGGACTCGCCGAATGGGCCGTGGACGACCACTGGGTGGACGAGGGCGACGACACGGAACCGGAACTCCTGGGCTCCCGCCTGGCGATGGCCCACGCGGTGATCGACCCCGTCCGGCTCCCCGCCCGCTACCTGGCTCAGTTCGAAGAAGTCGTTCACCAGCAGCCTGTGCTGCGCGCCTTCCGGTCCAGTCTCGCCCACCTGTCCCGGATCGCCGACACCACCCAAGTGGCCCGTCTGCGCCACGAACTCGCGGTCATGTTCGTCGCATACGGGCAAGAGGCCGAATGGCGCAGCAGCGGGCGGAAGCCCGCGGTGTGGGAGTACCTCCTGCACCGCTACGAGAACGCCTTCTACCCCTGCATGGTGCTGATCGACTCGGTCGGCGGCTATGAACTGCCCGCCCAGGAGTTCGCCGACCCCACCGTGCGCCGCACCTACCTCTACGCCGGCATGGCCAACGTCCTGCTCAACGACCTCTACTCGATGGCCAAGGAAGACCCCGGAGACACCAACCTGCCCAACCTCATCGCCCTTGAGGACAACTGCTCCCTCCAGGAAGCCGTCGACCGTACGGCAGCCATCCACGACGAACTCATGCACACCGTCCAAGCCGACTGCGCCGTCCTGTCAGCGGCCGGCTCCCCGCAGCTGCGCCGATACCTGGCCGGTCTGTGGGCGTGGATGGGCGGCAGCAAGCAGTGGCACGCCACTAGCGCCCGCTACCACCAGGCGAACTGAACCCCGTTGAGAAACCCATACAAAGGGAGAAGAGAATGACCGTCCAGGACACCACCACCGCCCACCCCCTGCGCAGCCTCTACCAGAGGTCGGTCGCCAACTACTGGAACCAGGAGATGAACCCCGTCAATCTTCGCCTGGGCGAGGTGGACGGGGTCTACCACCACCACTACGGCATCGGCGAAGTGGACTGGTCCGTCCTCGAAGGTCCCGAGGAGACCCGTCAGGAACGCCTCACCGCCGAACTCCATCGCCTGGAGTGCGCCCAGGCGGATCTGCTGATGACCCACCTCGGCAACATCACCCCCGCGGACCGCCTCATGGACTCCGGTTCGGGACGCGGTGGCAGCAGCTTCGTCGCCCACAGTCGTTTCGGCTGCCGCGTCGACGGCGTGTCCATCTCCGAAACCCAGGTCGCCTTCGCCAACAGCCAGGCCAAGGAACACGGGGTGGAGGACAAGGTTCGCTTCCACCTCAAGAACATGCTCCACACCGGATTCGAGACTGACAGCTTCCAGGCCATCTGGAACAACGAGAGCACCATGTACGTGGACTTGGCGCTTCTGTTCCCCGAATACGCCAGGCTCCTCAAGCACGGCGGTCGCTACGTAACCATCACCGGCTGCTACAACGACACTTACGGACTGCCGTCCCGGGCCGTCAGCGAGATCAACGCCCACTACATCTGCAGCATTCATCCCCGCAGCAGGTATTTCAAGGAAATGGCCGCCAACCGGCTCGTCCCGGTCAGCGTCATCGACCTCACAGCGGCCACCATCCCTTACTGGGAACTGCGCGCAAAGTCACCCCTGGCCACGGGCATCGAGAAGGCCTTCCTGGACGCCTACAAGGATGGCAGTTTCCAGTACCTGCTGGTTGCGGCGGACAAGGTCTGAACCGCGCCGGTCAACGAGTGACTGACCCCAGCACCTCAGCCGTGCCTCGGCAGACGGCGCTTCGCACCGGTCCATGAAGAACGCTGTCCGTGCCCTCCGGGGGAAGGCGCGGAACAGGTTGCCTCGCGCTCGGGCCCTCCTCCACCATCTGGTGAGCCCGAGTCCTGGCAGCACCAGCACTGTGGACTCACTGGGTGGAAGGACCGGACGCCGGGACAACACTGAGGCTGCGCACCCCCATTGCGGAACCACCTGCAGTGGGGGTGCCTTGCTGTTCACCGGTCCGGATGCGCCCCCGGACTCGCGGGTGGTGTGATGCCACCCGACTCTCAGAAGTAGTGCTTACGCCCACCGATGGCGTGACCCGTCCCCCCGAGGATCCACAGAACCGCGCCGACCACGACGAGCACCCCGCCGACGGTCGTCAGGAGAGAGACACCGGCCAACAGGCCGATGATGAGCAGAATGGCTCCAAGGACAATCATGTGTGTTCCCCTTCAGGTGTTCTCGGCATGCGTTGTCCGCCTAGCGAGACGCGCAGTGCCCTCGTCCTGCCCGCTTCGTATCCGGGCCTGGTAGGACGGTGGCAGCCGCTCGATCGTCGGATGCCGAATCGCTGGCTACGAACACCGTGTGCCCAGCTATCGGTCACGAATGCCTGCCCGGATCACAGAACCCGCACAGGGTGAAGTGAGTCGCGGGCTGCCCACGCGTGGTGTCCACGTGGCGGTCACTCCCGCAGTGTGAGCACCGGTACGGATCGGCGGTCCGGAGACCGGGCGCTGGTGTACGCGGCTGACGTTCGCGGGCTGGCCGAACACGGGTCGCGAGAACCCTTCGATCCCGCCGGCCAGGACCGGGAACGGGGTGGTTCCTTCACCATTGCGCATCCGCGCTGGGAAACGGCAGAGGAGCCTCGAGCGCACACGTACCGCTTGTTGCGTACGCGCCGATCCTGAAGGTGCCGCCAGGCTGACGCCCCGGTGTTCGCCGGGCGGCGGGCGCCGGCGAGCAAGGAGGCGGGCACCTGGGAGAATGAACTGCATGCCCAGTGCCGCACGCCACCCCAGTCCGATCGCGTTGATGTCGGAGCAGCGGTTCGCCTTCGTCATCGCGTTGCAGGGGGACGTGGATTCGGAGGATGAACTGGAGCTGGTGTCATTGGCGGTCGAGTCGGCCGAGCGTTCGGGCAAGCAAATCATCGTGGACCTGTCGCAGCTCGGCTTCATGAGCGCCGGAGTGCTCAGTGCGTTCCTGTCACCTCTGCGCGGGGGCGGTCGGCTCCCGTGGATCGCGGGACCGCTCAGCCTTTACGCCCGGCGGCGGTTCCGGACGACTGGAACGGACGCCGTATTCCGCATGTTCCCCACGCTCGGCGAAGCGACTGCGCAAGCCGTGGACGATCGGCACGGTTGATCAGGCCGGGTGGCACCGCCTCGCGAAGGCCCGAGGCACCGAGCACCACCGCCGGCGTGGCTCGTGGCTCGGGGCCCGGCCGGCGGGAACGGCAGTGGCCTCCGGGCGGCGGGCCGAAGGAGAGACCCTCGCACAAAGGGCTCATCAGCCCGTCGACGACCTCTGTTCAGGCGGTATGCCGCCTGAGCGAGTCGTCTGCCGGCAGGTGGAGATCGGATACGGCGTCGCAGAACGCGGCGAGTCCGGTGGCGAAGGCTTCGCGTGAGGAGGGTGTCATGCGGCTCATGGCCTGGCGGAGAGCCTGCTCACGGCGGCGGCGGATTTCGCGCAGGTGTGCGGTGCCGGCATCGGTGAGCGTCAGCTGCAGTTCGCGTCGGTCCTCGGGGCGCGGGGTCTTGCGGAGGAACCCGGCGGCCTGGAGGCGGTCGCAGAGACGGGTGACCGAGGGCGCGGCAGCGGACAGGTGGCGGCGGAGGGCGCTGAGATTGATGCCGGGTTCGCGTTCGATGATGTGCATCACACGTGTCTGCGCGGCCGAGACCGGCGCCGTGCTCAGGACGTCACGGCTGTGCTCCCAGGTGGCCTCCAGGAGCTCGAGGACGTGGCTGACATCGGGCAGGGTGTGGGGTGCCTGCTGGTGGAGGTGAACGAGGTCCTCGCGCATGTGACACTCCCGAGTGAGCATTCCGTGCTCGTTACGACTGGTCGATGTGAGCAGTCGTGTGATGAAGATATGTCAAGGAAAGCAGGGCCGGTACCGGTGGAGAGACCCAGTGCGGTCGAGCGCGTTCTGCGTGAGGCCGCGCCGCATGAAATTTTCGACATGGCCCGCGCCCTGATCGAGCAGCGCCACCAGGCCGTGAGCGTCGAGCTGCTGATGGCCGACTACGCCATGACCAAGCTCCAGCCCGTGGGTGTCCTCCCCCACACCCGGCCGCCGGTCCCGGCACACGGCACCGCTCCGGGCCGTGCCTTCGGATCCCAGAAACCGCATTGGGTTCACGACGGACCAGCATCCACCGTAACGGTCTGTCTTCCGGTCAGTGTCCGCGGGGACCGGTTGGGCGTGCTGAGCGTCACGCTGCCCGTCGGCACGGACGGAATCGGCGCGGACGTCCTGGAGGACCTCCAGGGGTACGCGGATGCGCTGGGCCACGAGATCGTCGTCGTGGAGCGGGACACCGATCTGTTCCTGCAGGCCCGCCGGGCCGAGCGGCTGACCTTGGCTGCCGAGATGCAGTGGCAGTTGCTCCCGGGGCGATCCTGCTGCCGGCCCGAGTACAGCATCGGCGCTCAGCTGGAGCCTGCCTACGCCATCTTCGGTGACTGCTTCGACTGGTCGACGTCCGCCGACGACCTCACCCTGACGGTCAGCAACGGCATGGGTGAAGGCATCGACGCCGCCCTGCTCACCAACCTCGCGGTCAACGCCCTGCGCAACGCCCGCCGCGCCGGGCTGAGCCTCGCCGACCAGGCCTTCCTCGCCGACCAGGCCGTCTACGGCCAGCACCAAGGGCGCCAGTACCTGTCCACACTGCTTCTCCGCTTCCACCTCCCCACGGGGAACGTGCAGATCATCGACGCCGGGTCCCCCCGCATCTGGCGGCTGCGCAAGGGGTCCGTCGAGGCGATCGAGCTGGACGCGCAGATGCCGCTCGGGATGTTCGAGGACACGGCCTACACGGCGCAGGACTTCAGCGTCGAGCCAGGAGACCGCCTGCTGTTCATCAGCGACGGGGTCTACGACGCGTTGTCCCCCGCCGGCGAGAAGTACAGCCTGCACGCCTTGGCCGAGGCGATCACCAGCACCCGACTGCTGCCCGCATCGCAGGTCCCGAGGGGGATGCTGGAGGAACTGCTGGGGCACCGCGGCCCCGGCCCTGCCGCGGACGACTCCCTGGTCGTGTGTCTGGACTGGCACGGCCGCCCGTCGAGAGGGTGAGACACCGAACCTTCGATGCTTCCCAAAGGGGTGGATCACACACACCACCCCCATGGCCTTTTGGTGAAGATTCGGAACCCATGGCGTGGAGAAGGCGAAAGTGCGGAGCCTTCGGAAGGGATCGCGTGGGGGGGTGGGTTGCTATTCGAAGCACGCCTACGGGATGGTTGCCGCAAGGTAAGTAATTTTTCTTCCAGTTGGAAGGTGGTGCGGCTCGCCCTTGGCGGGCCCCCCTTCATGGCCTCTACCCAGGGAGTCTCCGTCACGGACACTCAGCAACGCCCCATGTCCGACGTGTGGGGCGCGGCCCCGTGTCCTGTGATCGTCGCCGACCCCGGCGGCATCGTAGTCGGGGTGAACAGGGCTGCCGCCCTCCTGCTGGAGGGCGTGGCGCCCGGGGTCACCATGGCCGACGCGGTCCCGGACTGGCTGGCCCAGGCCCACCACGCGGCGGCCCTGGGCGCGAAGCTGCCCGGCGGGGACACCGAGGACGCTGGAGCATCTCCATCGGTCTCAGGACCTATCCAGGCGCACAGCTTCGAGGCACATCCGACTCGTGGCCAGGACGGGAACGTGGTGTGGTGGCTGGTCGACAACACCGGGCTGCGGCTCGCTGAGGAGGCGCTCGCCACGGAGCGGCGGCGCACGACCTTCCTCGCTGAGGCCTCCAATATTCTTCTGGCCTCGTTGAACACCGACCGGTGCATGCTCGCCACCGCGCAGTTGGCTTCCGAATATCTGGCGGACGTGGCGGTCGTCGTGACCCCCGCGACGGGACACAAGCTGCCCGTCGCACGCGCCGTCGCGGGCCACGACGTCACCCGCTCCGTGATCGCGGCGGACCCGTCCCACCTGCCGGGCCTGAGCGAGGCGCTCCAGGGGTTCCCGCCCGTCCCCTCACGCTGGATCGACCCCGCGACGCTGCCCGAGTGGGTGCTTCCGGAGGACTTCACCGGAACGGTCGGATCGGTCGTCATCACGCCTTTGCCCGGCCATGGCATGCCCGCAGGAGCCTTGATCCTGCTGCGCGGCACGGGAGAGAGCGGCTTCACCGAGAACGAGGAGATCTTCGCCCGGCTCTTCGCCGGGCGGGTCGGTGCCGCCCTGTCCGCCGCGCGCCTCTACGCGGAGCAGAGCGACATCACCCAGACGCTCATGCGTGACCTCCTGCCGCCCCGGCTCCACCGGATCAACGGAGTGGAGTTCGCCGGTGGTTACCACCCCTCCGGGGCCAGGGAGCGGGTGGGCGGAGACTTCTACGACGTGCATCCCGGCAGCACAGCGGACGAGGCATCCCTCGTCGTCCTGGGCGACGTATGCGGCAAGGGTCTGGACGCGGCTGTCCTCACGGGCAAGATCCGCAACACCCTGCAGGCATTGGTGCCCATGGCCGACGACCACGAACGGATGCTGCAGCTCCTCAACGGGGCGCTCCTCAGCTCGCACCACACGCGCTTCGCGACGATGGTCATGGCCTCGGTCCAGCGTGCGGAGAACCAGGTGCGGCTGCGTCTGACCTCGGCCGGCCACCCCACACCACTGGTGGTCCGCACCGACGGCAGTGTCGAGGAGATCCACACCTACGGCACTCTGGTCGGAGCCCTCCCGAACATCGAGGCGCATTCCGTGGAAACGGTGCTCCAGCCCGGCGAGACGTGCCTCCTTTACACCGACGGCATCACCGAGGCCCGCGGTGGACCGCTCGGCACGGAGATGTACGGCGAGGAACGCCTGAAGCTCGCCCTCGCGGAATGCGCGGACATGCCGAGTGAAGCGGTCGTCGAGCGGATTCAGATGCTCGCCTCCCAGTGGGTACGCGACGGCAGCCACGACGACATGGCAGTGGTCGCGATCACCGCACCCCGTACCACCCATCTCAGCGCGGTGAACGGGCATACACGGGGCAGGTACACCGCATGAACGCAACTACCGCCGTCGTGGGCGGCGCCCAGGCATTGCGGGACGAGATGTGGGAGGCGGTCACCGGTCGCGACGAATTCGGCGCCGCGAGCATCGCCTTCGCCGCACTGGACAGCGGCATGGAAGCCGAGACAGTCCTGCTGGACGTCATCGCTCCGGTGCAGGCAAAGGTCGGCACCGAATGGGCCGCCAACCGCCTGACCGTCGCCCAGGAGCACGCTGCCAGCGCGATAGCCGAGCGCGTCATAGCCGCCCTCGCCCACCACCCCGCCACCCGCACCACACCCGGCCCGGGCCGGATCACCGTGGCCTGCGTGGACCGGGAATGGCACGTCCTGCCGGCGCGCCTCCTCGCCGAAGTCCTGACGCTGCGGGGCTGGCAGGTCGACTTCCTCGGTGCTCAGGTACCCACCCCGCACCTGATCGCACACCTCCACAACAGCGGTGCGGACGCGGTCGCCCTGTCCTCCTCGATTCCCACCCGGCTGCCCACAGCGCACGCCGCGATCACCGCGTGCCGGGCCGTCGGCGTACCCGTCCTGGCCGGCGGCGCGGCTTTCGGACCGGACGGCCGCTACGCACGTCTGCTCGGCGCCAACGCCTGGGCCCCCGATGCGCGCAGCGCCGCCCAGCAGCTCGCTGACGGCATCCCCGCCCCCGGGCTCGCCACCGGGCGGCAGCAGATCGACGACCTGCCCCATCTCACCGACCAGGAATACACCCTCGTCGCCCGCTCCCAAGCGCAGCTCGTCAGGGAAGTCCTGACGCAGCTGGAGAAGCGTTTCCCGGCGATGGCCGCCTATACCGATCAGCAACGCCAGCACACAGCCGAAGACATCGCGCACATCGTCGAGTTCCTGGCCGTCGCCCTCTACACCGACGACGACGATCTGTTCACCACCTTCGTGACCTGGACCGCCGGCATCCTCACCGCCCGGCACGTCCCCGCGCGATCCCTGCAGCCCGCCCTCGGCGTCCTGAAAGCCGAACTCAAGGACTTCCCCCGATGTACCAGGCTGCTCGACGCGGCATGTCTTGCCCTGGACAGCGCCCTGCTCACAACCGGCCAGAACCCCGGAGCCTCCGCATGACCTCCCTGCCCCGCCCGCCCTTCACCGTCACCGTTGAAGCCGGGCCGGGCACCGCACACCTGCGGCTCGAAGGCGACCTGGACTACGACACCAGCGGCGAACTGGTCCAGCGGACCGACCGATGCCTGGCCGAGCACCCGGACCTGCGCCAACTGCATCTCGACTGCGCGGAGCTCCGGCTCTGCGACTCGATGGGCGTCTCCACGTTTCTGATGATCCACCGACTCGCCACCGCCCGCGAGGTGCGGCTCCACCTCGACAATCCGCCGCCCTTCCTGGAACGGATCCTGGGCATCACAGGAATCCGGACGCTCTTCACCACGAACCGGGAAGTCCCTCAGGCGGAAGAGACGCAGGCCGAATCGGGTACACCACCAACCTCGCCACTGTTCAACGCCACTCCCCCTCAGGGGCCCGGCCGGTAGATGCTGTCCCCCCCTTGGGTGTTCGGCGTCGCCGCCCTCCCGGTGCCCGGGTCCAGGTCAGTCCCGCCGGCGCCCGTGCTGACGTCCCTGGTCTGCGTACCGAAGAACGGCATGACGCCCTTCCACCCCGTCACCGGCGGCCCATGGGGCGACCTGGCTGATTTCGAGAGCGAACCCCGGCACCGAGACCTGGCCGTACAGTCCCGTCGTACGAACGCCCGTGGCGCCGTGGTCGCGGCGCACGCGTGGGTCGGCGGGGCGCCGGCGGCAGCGCTGCCGTGGCATCCCTCGCACGAGGCTCCGACGTGGTGGGAGGACTTCCTGCGGCGCCCACTCCCGACCGCCCAAGTGGGGCCGTGCGCCGACTGGGACACGGTGATCCGGGCAGTCCACGAGCCTGGCCCCGGCACCACAGGAGTGTGGGTCCGTCGTGAGCTGTACGGCGTCGAAGCCACGGGCCATCTGCTGTACGCACACAACAAGAACGGCCGGGTGGCACTGCTCGGCCCCCAGACGCAGCGCCTTGCCCTGCTGGAAACCGAGAACGTCCGGGAGGTCATGTTCGCGCGCATTCTGCCGCCGCCCGCGTAGCGCCGCCGACGGAAGTGCTAGTGGCGCGTCGGCCCTGCGATGCCGCCACCGCTGTACGGGACCGCGACGGCCGACCGTCTCCTGACGCGAGTCCCGATCTCCGACGTTGTGGGAATGCGGGCCGTGCACCAGAATGCGGGAATGACGGGTGAACTCGAGCCGGCTGAGGGCTCTGCCGGGGAAGGCACCACGCGCGGGCTGCGCGCATCCGACCTGGACCGGGACCAGGTCGTGGAGATCCTGCAGGTTGCCGCGGGCGACGGCCGGATCACTGCAGCTGAGCTGGACGAGCGCCTGGACGCCGCGTTGTCCGCCCGCACCTTCGACGACCTGGCGTCGCTGACCGCCGACCTGCCATCCGAAGGCATGCCCCCACGAGCCAGAGATCTGGTCCGCATCGACCAGCGTTTCGGGGATGTCACACGCACCGGGCGCTGGCTGGTTCCGCGCCGTATGGAGATCCGCCTGACATTCGGCGAAGCGAAGCTCGACTTCACCGATGCGATGATCACCCACAACACCCTTCATATCGATGTCGACCTGCGCATCGGGGGAAATCTGATCCTGGTGACCAGGCCGGGGATCGAAGTCGACACCGACCAACTGGAGCGCGGCAGCGGCGATGTCAAGATCCGGCCCGCATCCGGCCCGGATACTCCCGTCACCCTCCGCGTGCAACTGACAGGACGGTCCCGCGGAGGCGACATCATCGCCCGGCCCCCGCGGCGCAGGTTCTCGGAGTGGCTCCGCCCTCCTGCGCCACGAGGTATCGGCCGCTGAGCGGCCCATCCGGAACACGCGCTCAACCGGTGGGGGCTGTTACCTGAGTTGACCGTCGCCGGTCCCGACGGTGCACGCGCAGCGACCTGTGCTCCGGTTCCGGGGCCGAGCACCGCGTCGGCGCCCGGACCGGCCACGCGGCCCCGGCGTGGACAGCCGCTCGGCTCGCCCGGCATCCGTGACAAGCGGTGTCCCTCACAAGGGAAGGCGGCGAAATCGGCTGCCGGCTCGACGCAGCTCCGAGAGCGTGGCGAATTTGATCCGCGGGCGGCCGGCAGCCTGTCCGTTCGCCCGCTCCACTCGGTCGACTGCCAGCATCTCGCGGAGCCCGACGGCTCCCGGCTTCTGCCGGCGCACCAGGCGAGCGAAGTCCCTGCTCGTTCCTGTCGGTGCGGGCAGAAGATCGTCGGCCGCGTCGTCCATCATGGCGTCGACGGTCTCCGCCGCGCAGGTGCGGTTGGTGCCGATCCCGCCCGACGGTCCGCGTTTTGCCCAGCCGACGACATAGGTTGCCGGCAGTGGTCCGTCCGATCCGGTGTCGATCACCCGTCCGGCGCGGTGGGGCACGGTGCCGGTCGCAGGGTCGAAGGGCAGGCCGGGAATCGGGACACCCCGGTGGCCGATGGACCTGATCACGAGCGTCGCGGCGATCGTTTCCTGCTCGCCGGTCCGTTCCACGTGCGTCGTTCCGTCGCGGTCGCTCACGGTGTTGCGGGCGACGCGGACCGATTCGACCCTGCCGTCACCGCGCAGCTCCGTCGGCGAGGAGAAGAAGCGAAGGACGATCCGTCGTCCGCCTGAGGGCGGCACGGTCAGGTCCACCTCTTGCATGGCGATGCCGTCGAGGAGCGCCGCTTTGGATGATGGAGCCGCCGCCGTGACAGCGCTGCGGACATCGGGGTGGTCGTCAACAACCAGGGTGACCCCCGGAAGACGCCCCAGAGCGAGGAACTCCGCGCGCGTGTAGGCCGCATGCCCGGGTCCCCTGCGTCCGAGCAGAACGACCTCGCGGACTCTGCTCGCGCGAAGTGCGGCAAGGGCGTGGTCGGAGATGTCGGTCCTGGCGAGCTGTTCCGGGTCGGACACGAGGATGCGTGCCACGTCCAGGGCCACGTTGCCGTTGCCCACGACCACGACCCGTTCCGCTGACAGGTCGACGGCGGTGGCCGGGACTGTGGGGTCGGCGTTGTACCAGCCGACGAACGTCGTCGCGGCGACGCTCCCGGTAGCGTCTTCGCCGGGAATGTTCAGGGCGCGGTCGGCTGACGCACCCACTGCGTAGACGACGGCGTGGTGGTGGGCGGCGATCTGCGCGTGGGTCAGGTCCTTGCCGACCTCCACGTTGAGATGCATCCGCAGTCGTGGGTGCCGGTACAGCCCGGCGAAGGCGTCGGCGATCCGTTTCGTCGACTGATGGTCCGGCGCCACGCCGTGTCGTATCAGGCCGCCGGGCACCGGCAGTCGGTCGATCATCGTCACCTCGGCGCCGACGGCGCGCAGGAGCGACTGCGCGGTGTAGTTGGCGGCAGGCCCGGTGCCGACGACGGCGATACGGAGAGTCCCGGCCTCTTGCGGCACGGAACGGGGGAAGTGCGGTTCGCCCCAGGTGTTGTCGGAGGGATGGGCCTCGTAGTACTGCTGGTTGAGACGGGCGTAGCCGGAGTCGGGCCCGACAAGGCTGTCCACCGGGAAAATCGCCTCAACCGGGCACGCGTCCGCGCAGGCACCGCAGTCGATGCACGTCTGTGGATCGACGTACAGCATCTCGGTGGTGCCGAAGGCCGGATCGTCCGGAGTGGGGTGAATGCAGTTGACCGGACAGACCGACACGCAGGACGCGTCGTTGCAGCAGGTCTGGGTGATTGCGTAGGCCATGGCGCTGTGTCGTACTCCTTGCGGCGGCGGAGCGGTCAGAGCATGTGGATGCGCTTGTAGATGGACATCGCGGGGCGCGACAGCAGCCCGGCATCGGACAGGAAGTCCATCAGGTGCGCCGAACTTGAGCGCAGCATCGACTTGCGGTGTTCGCTGTCGCGGACCTCGGCGACTGCGCGTCGGGTGTCCAGACCCGCCGCCGCGTAGACGTCCTTGTTGACCATGTTCGTGACGATGACGGCTGCCACGATCGCGATGACCACGCTGCTTGCCTGGCGGCGCGCAGGGCCCGCCCCCGCCAGCCGCTCGCGCATCTCCTGGCGGGCGAACTTCATGTGGCGTGATTCCTCGACGACGTGGATCTTGGAGGTGGTCCGCACGATCGGCAGTACGTTCTCGCCGCGCATCCAGTCCCGTTGCATCACGTCGAGGATCTCCTCGGCGACCAGGATTCCGCCGTAGGCAACCTCGGCGGTGGCCAGCGTCTTGAATCCACGGGCAAGCTCGATGGCGCCTCGTGGGGGGAGGTAGGCGGGGGCGCCCATCTTCTCGCAGGCTCGCGCGAACATGATGGAGTGTCGGCACTCATCGGCGATCTCCGTGAGCGCGAACCGGAACTGGGGGTTCACCGGATTCTTGACGTACTGGTCCCGGAGCACCATCTGCTGGAGGATCATCTCGAACCAGATGCCGGTACTCATGATCGAGCACACCTCGTGCCGGCTGAGTGTGACCTTCTGCTCGACGGTCATCTCGTTCCACAGGGGTGTGCCGTACAGCGTGCTCCACTCGGGATTGAGCCCGTACAGATCGCCGGGCAGCGGCGAGTCCCAGTCGACCTCCACCGACGGGTCGTACGACAGCTTGGCGGCCGAGTCCAGCAGACGCCTCGAGGCGTCCTCGTCGGCCGTCGTGCGCGGGTGGGACTGAGTTCCCGTGTCAGTCATGATCAGTACCTCCGATGCGTGGACACGGTCGGGTGTGGATGCTCTGCTGCTTACGGACGGCAGGTCCAACAGGTGATGCCGGCCGGTCAGCGTTCACTGCGCTTGGTGAGAGGGCCACCGGTGCGCGGGTCGAGCTTGAGCACGAGGTGCCCAGGCTCGAGCAGGAGCCGCCAGGCGTCGCCACGGGCCGCGCCCGCGAACGTCCGCCACCGCGTTCTCCCCGGTGGAGCCGGTGACCGGCTCGATGAACCGGCGGACCTTCTTGGATACGGCCCGCGACCTCCGCATCACCCGCTGTTCCCGCGTTCGAACCGGGCTGGGCGCCGTACTTCCGCGGCAACAGGACTCCTGCCCCCGCGGCCGGCCTTGCCATGTACGGCCTCCCCGCCATCGCTACGCTCGGACACTCTCATCACCTACTGTCCAGTAGTTAGACACTTGACCCTGGAATCGTCAATACTTTGGACAGTCATTGGTAGCTAAAGTGGGGGCACAATGACACGATTTCGCGAAAGTGTTCGGTCGCTGCTCCGCGAGCAGGTTCTGGACGCCGCCCATGAGCTCGTCGCTTCGGAAGGCTGGGGCAAGTTGCGCCTCGCCGGGGTCGCGCGTGCCGCCGGCGTGAGCCGACAGACCCTCTACAACGAGTTCGGGTCGAAGGAAGCCGTCGGGAAAGCACTGATCCAGCGGGAGTTGGAAGGCTTCCTGCTCGGCATCCAGCGGGAGCTCGACGCCCATCGCGACAACCTGGAGGCGGCAGCAACGGCCGGGGTCGGCTTCACGCTCCGACAGGCGGTCGACAACTCGCTGATCAAAGCGGTCATGCTGGCCGCGCGCGGCGGTGAAGACGATCTGTTGCTCTATCTGACCACGCGAGCCGAGCCCGTCTTCGACACTGCGATGGCCATGCTTGACGCCTATGCGACCGAGGCCTGGCCCGAGGTCGACGCCGAGTCCCGCAGCCTCGCTGTCGAGACCATCGTGCGGCTCACGGTCAGCCATATCGTCCAGCCCGGGGCATCACCCACACAGACGGCGCGGCGCATCGCACGCATCACAACGAGGATCGCCTACCCCACGGCAGGACACTGAGCCGCTCCGTCCCGTGCGCCACAGGCAGCGACCCGGTCCGCCGTCGCCGAGGGCGGATGTCCGACCGCTCGCACCGGCCGAACAGGTCGGGCCGGGAGCCGGGCAGTCATACCGCCACCTCGCGGATTCCTTCGTCCCGCCCATACGGCGCTGCTGCTCGCGACGGTGAAACCGGCGGGCGGTGTCACGAGGACGTTGCCGCACAACGGTGCCCGCGCCTGCCACAGTTGCCCGGGACGAAGGGCGCCGCAATGCTTTCACTGCGTCACATTCCCCCAGGCGGGCCGCTTCGTCGGACATCTGCTCTACTTGGACACCTCGCGTGCCCCATGGCGACACCTCGTCATCGGCGGCCAAGCCGGAATGGAACACGCCGACCCGCGCCCGCGGGACAGCACCGTCCATTCCGGCCCGACCGGATGGAACACCTTGACCACTGCTCCTGCCCGCCGTTCGCCCGCAACCGCATCGGACACGACTCCGGTACTCGCGGCCCAGCCGCAGCATCACAACCTGTTCGTCGAACCGCTCTTCAGCACCGACCTGTCTCCTTACGAAGAAGAGGAGGAGGAGCCTCCGCCTCCGGCCTTCCCGCCGGCCGCCGCGTCTCGCCGTCCTCGTCGAAGCTGACCCAGCCCGCCGGGGTTCTCTCAGGCACTCCGGCGGAGCGGTGAATGACCATGAGCTCGCTTCTGCGCGCTCGGCCGATCGATCGCGCGAAGGTGAGGGGGACCCGTACCTGACGATCAGGCGATCCCCGGATACGTCCACACGGCCGACCGCGGACCGAGCGGGTGTCCCGCAAGGCCGCCCGCCCGGCCGCGTGTGCTGAGGCTGCCGATGTCAGAGACCCGCTGCTCGAAGTGGCCCGCCGAGGAGACGAGTTCGGCCGCGCGACACGGTGCCGGGGGCCTTCCCCCGGGCGACGTGTGGTCCGCAGTCTCCACGGCCTGACGCCACCAGGCTGACGGAGGGCAGCCCAGTCCCACCGACGTTCGACAAGCCCGCGGCACCTGTCCGCGCCGTCCTATTGCAGGAGAGCCCGATGCAGCACTTCGTCCGTCCGGAGGGTTCTTCGCCCGTCAACGGCTACAGTCATGCGGTCGCGTTCACCGGAACAATGGTCGCGGTCTCCGGGCAGGTTCCGGTGGACCAGGAGGGCCATGTGGTGGGCAGGGACGATACCGAGGCTCAGGTGCGCCAGGTCTACGCAAACCTGACGGCCGTCCTTCAGGCGGCCGGCTCGAGCCTCCAGCACGTCGTCAAGCTGACGGTCTACCTGACCGACCTGGCCGATCTGCCGGCCTTCCGCCGGGTGCGGGACGAGCACCAGGACGCCACCCGTCCTCCCGCCTGCTCGCTCGTGCAGGTGGCAGGGCTGGTCAATCCGGCCTTCCGGGTCGAGATGGACGCCTTGGCCGTGACCCGCGCCGAGGACTGAACTCCGCCTGTCCGTTCCGGCAACCCGAACGGGGCCGAGCTGTACGGATCATGGCAACCGCGGCGGGTGTACGACAGCCGTCTCCACTCGGTTCGGACGCGGTGAATGCGGCTCAAGCCAGGATCTTCGCCTTCGCCCTCTCGTACTCGTCGGCGGTCAGGTCTCCGTTGCGCTTCAGATCGGCCAGCTTCGCCAGCTCGCTGGCATGAGCGCCCCCGCCGCCTCCACCGCCGTGACCCGGCCCTGGCCCGCCGGCGGCCTTCTGCACATAGGAACGGAACGCCTGCTCCTGGTCCCTGGCCTGCTCCACATCCCGTTCCCGCATGCTCCGGCCGCGCGCGATCAGGTACACCAGCACCCCGACATACGGCACCAGCAGCACGAAGACGAGCCATCCCGCCTTGGCCCACCCGCTGAGCGAATGGTCACGGAACAGATCAGTGATCACCTTGAACAACAGGAAGAACCACATGACCCACAGGAAGAAGTAGAGCATCGTCAGAAACAGATCCAGCAGCGGATAGTCGTCCATCGCGCAGCCCTCCACGCCCAGTCCGCGCGCTGCCGCGGAATCTGATCCGGTCTCCTCAGGCATACCGCCACCCGGGACATCCCGCATCTCGGACCGGCCGCACCCCGAGACCACCTGTCAGGCCAGGGATGAACCGTGCCCGGAGGGCCGGGGCCGCCGCGGGCTTTTGTCCCGGCGCCTCACCGTGATGTCCGCCCGGGACCGGGCTGCACTCGCCGAAGGGTCAGTGCACCTCGTTGATGCGGATCAGATTGCCCGCAGGATCACGGAAGGCACAGTCACGAATCCCGTGCGGCTGCTCGGTCGGTTCCTGCACGACCTCGGCGCCGCCGGCCTCCAGCCGCGCGAAGGTCCCGTCGAGGTCTGCGGTGGCCAGAACGACGCGGGCATAGCTGCCCTTGGCCATCATCTCGAGGATGGTGTCGCGCTCGTCGTCGGTGATTCCGGGGTCTGCGGCCGGGGGCTCCAGGACGATGGACGTGCCGGGCTGGTCGGCGGGGCCGACGGTGATCCAGCGCATGCCGCCGTATCCGACGTCGTTACGGACCTCGAATCCGAGAATGTCGCGGTAAAAGGCCAGGGATGCCTCCGCGTCGCTGTGCGGGAGGAACGTCCAGTGAATGGTGATGTCCATGGCTGTCACGCTAGCCGCGGCCCGGTGACCGCGCTTCTCGATTCCTGACCGGTCTCGTCACCTGTTTCGCGACGCACGACGGCATCCCAGCCGTCGCGCGCGTCGCCTGGCGCCGATAGACGCTGGGCGTCACACCGACCAACTCGGTAAAACGTGTGCTGAAGGTGCCCAGCGACGAACAGCCGACCGCGAAACACACCTCGGTGACGCTGAGGTCGCCACACCGCAGCAGCGCCATCGCCCGCTCGATACGCCGCGTCATGAGATAGGCATACGGCGACTCGCCGTATGCCTGCCGGAACTCGCGACTGAGGTGCCCGGCCGACATGTGCGCGCCGCGCGCGAGCGCCTCGACGTCCAGCGGCTGCGCGTACTCCCGGTCGATCCGGTCACGGACACGGCGCAGCCGCACGAGATCCTGCAGGTGCTGCGCTGTGGCTGGTCTGCTGGTCACATACGAAATCGTGCCACATGCGACTGTGCGCACAACGGGATGCAAGGTTCCTCGAGGTCTCTGTCAGGTACCGACGTACGCCGCGAGGTGCTCACCTGTGAGGGTTGCGCGGGCGGCGGCGAGGTCGGCGGGTGTGCCCTCGAAGACGATCCGCCCGCCGTCGTGACCGGCGCCGGGTCCGAGGTCGATGATCCAGTCGGCGTGCGCCATGACCGCCTGGTGGTGCTCGACGACGATGACGGACTTGCCGGAGTCGACGAGCCGGTCGAGCAGGCCGAGCAGCTGCTCGACGTCGGCGAGGTGAAGGCCGGTGGTCGGTTCGTCGAGGACGTAGACGCCGCCCTTCCCGCTCATGTGGGTGGCCAGCTTCAGCCGCTGACGCTCGCCGCCGGACAGCGTGGTGAGTGGCTGGCCGAGGCTGAGGTAACCGAGCCCCACGTCGGCGAGCCGGTCGAGGATCTTGTGCGCGGCCGGAGTGTGCGCCTCGCCGGCACCGAAGAACTCCTCGGCCTCGGTCACCGGCATCGCGAGCACCTCGCTGATGTCGCGGCCACCGAGGTGGTGGTCGAGCACCGATGCCTGGTAGCGCTTGCCGTCGCACTCGTCGCAGGTACTGGCGACGCCCGCCATCATCGCCAGGTCGGTGTAGATGACGCCCGCGCCGTTGCAGGTGGGGCAGGCACCCTCGGAGTTGGCGCTGAACAGGGCCGGCTTCACGCCGTTGGCCTTCGCGAAGGCCTTGCGGATCGGGTCGAGCAGCCCCGTGTAGGTCGCGGGGTTGCTCCGCCGCGAACCGCGGATCGGGCTCTGGTCGACCGACACCACACCTTCGCCGGCGGGGATCGACCCGTGCACGAGCGAACTCTTGCCGGAGCCGGCCACACCGGTGACGACGGCAAGCACCCCGAGAGGGATGTCGACGTCGACATCCCTCAGGTTGTTCGCCGAGGCGCCGCGGATCTCCAGCGTGCCGGTGCGCTTGCGTACCGTCTCCTTGACGGCGGCCCGGTCGTCGAAGTGACGGCCGGTGACGGTGCCGCCGGCCCGCAGTCCCTCGACGGTGCCCTCGAAGCAGACGGCGCCGCCCCCGGCGCCGGCGCCGGGGCCGAGGTCGACGACGTGGTCGGCGATCGCGATCGTCTCCGGCTTGTGCTCCACGACGAGCACAGTGTTGCCCTTGTCCCTCAGCCGCAGCAGCAGGCCGTTCATCCGCTGGATGTCGTGGGGATGCAGGCCCGCGGTGGGCTCGTCGAAGACATAGGTGACGTCGGTGAGCGAGGAGCCGAGATGGCGGATCATCTTGACGCGCTGCGCCTCGCCTCCCGACAGCGTGCCCGACGGCCGGTCGAGCGAGATGTAGCCGAGGCCGATCTCCACGAACGATTCGAGGGTCTGCCGCAGCGCGGAAAGCAGCGGCGCCACCGAAGGCTCGTCGAGACCGCGGACCCATTCGGCCAGATCGCTGATCTGCATCGCGCAGGCGTCCGCGATGCTGATCCGCTTGATCTTCGACGACCTGGCCCCCTCACTGAGCCGGGTGCCATCGCACTCGGGGCAGGTGGTGAAGGTGACAGCCCGCTCCACGAACGCGCGGATGTGCGGCTGCAGCGCCTCCTTGTCCTTCGACAGGAATGACTTCTGAAGCTTGGGGATCAGACCCTCGTAGGTCAGGTTCACCCCCTCGACCTTCACCTTGGTCGGCTCCCCGTGGAGGAAGTCGTACATCTCCTTCTTGGTGAACTTGCGGATCGGCTTGTTCGGGTCGAGGATGCCCGACTCGGCGTAGACCCGCACGGTCCAGAAGCTGTCGGACTTCCAGCCGGGGATGGTGAACGCGCCTTCCGCGATCGACTTGGAGTCGTCGTAGAGCTGGGTGAGGTCGATATCCGAGACGGTGCCCCGGCCTTCGCAGCGGGTGCACATGCCACCGGTGCGGTTGAAGGTCGCCTTCACCGTCTTCTTGGCACCGCGCTCGACGGTGATCGCGCCGCTCGCCCGGACCGAGGGGACGTTGAAGGCGTACGCGCCGGGCGGGCCGATGTGCGGCTTTCCGAGCCTGCTGAAGAGGATGCGCAGCATCGCGTTGGCGTCGGTGGCGGTGCCGACCGTGGAGCGCGGGTCGCCACCCAGCCTCTGCTGGTCGACGGTGATCACGGTGGTCAGACCTTCGAGCACGTCGACCTCGGGGCGCGCCAGCGTCGGCATGAAGCCCTGCACGAAGGCGCTGTAGGTCTCGTTGATCAGACGCTGCGACTCCCCGGCGATCGTGTTGAACACCAGTGAGGTCTTGCCCGAGCCGGAGACACCGGTGAACACCGTCAGACGGCGCTTCGGGATCTCGATGCTGACGTCCTTGAGGTTGTTCTCGCGAGCACCGTGCACACGGATCAGATCGTGGCTGTCGGCAACATGCGGCGCAGACGACTGCGACTGCGTCCTGGTGGCCATGCTTATCGTGTCTCCATCCGTCGGGCAGATCCGCCTTCGCGGTTTCCGCCGGTGTCGCCCGGCTCGATCCGACCGGCCGCGAGCGGTGCGTCCGCTCTCCATTGTCCGGTTCTCCCCTGCGTGGGAGCCAGGGCTTTCACCGGGGCGTGGCCCGCGGCTGCCCCTCGCCGTCCCGGTCGGCGGGCAGCGGCCCCACGTACGGCGCACCGCCCGCCGAAGCACCGGCCGCTCGGACGTCGGTCCGCGGGCGAGCCGGTGCCCGGTACGGCGGCGATGCCGGGCGAGGGGGTGGGGGCCGGCACTCATCGGTCCTGAAGGAGCCCGAGGACATTGCCGTCGACGTCGGTGAAGGTGGCCACCAGGCGGCCTCCACCGAC
The DNA here is from genome assembly GCF_036088315.1 of Streptomyces sp. NBC_00344. NCBI lineage: Bacteria > Bacillati > Actinomycetota > Actinomycetes > Kitasatosporales > Streptomycetaceae > Streptomyces > Streptomyces sp. NBC_00344. The sequence continues at coordinate 270,515 of NZ_CP107996.1, forward strand.
GTCGTGCGCGGGCTCCTTCACAGTGGCGCCCGCGGCGGTCACCTCGGCCAGTTTCGCCTCGATGTCCGGCACGTGCCAGTACGCCACCGGTGAGGTCATGCCCTGCGGCCCGCCGCCGGGCACCAGGCCGATCTGCTGGCCCTCGGCCTCGAAGCCCACGTAGTACGACTCGTCGGTCTGCGGCGACACGCCGAGCAGGGCGGCGTACACCGCCTTGGCCTTCGCCGGGTCGGACACGGGGTGCAGCACGGTCTTGATTCCCTGGGTGGAAGAGCTGGTCATGGTCACTCCTGAAGTCGTAGGTCCGATCGGGCTGTCGCTTTCCGGCTCCAGGACGAACCGGAAGCCGAAGAGCGACAGCCGATCACTGCGGATGGCGCTTTCTGTGCCGACCGTTCGTCAGGCGGGCACGGCTCGCGAGGTAAGGACGGCCACCACCGGGACCACTCCCTTGCAGTCGCGCCGTACGGCCTGGCACGGCAGGGATTCGTCCGCGTCGCTGCGCGGGAGGAGGGCCCAGTGGGTGACGTCCATGGCGATCACGCTAGCTGCGGCCCGGTGACCGCGCTTCTCGATTCCTGACCGGTCCGGTCGCGTGTTCCTCGGCCCACGACGAGGTCCCGGCCGTCGCGTGTGCCTGCCGAGCTGGACCTCACCACATGCCACAGTGCGGCACCGGGGACGCGGAGGCGAAGGTGCGCCTCCGATCCGCTATGCGTCACGCAGCCAGCTCCGGAAGCCGTCGAACCAGCCGATCACGTCGCGCAGGTGGTTGTCCGGGGCGGCGAAGAGAGAGCGGATCGTGGCGGCGGGATCCACCACCGGGGTCGGGTTGCCGTCTTCTTCCTCCTCGCGGGCGAGCATCTCCTGCTCGGCGTGGCTCAGCGCCGCACGGGGGACCGTCACGAGGGGGTACCCTCCCGCGACCGGCAGCTGGTCCGGTTCATCCGGGTCGCAGCGCCACTGCGCTCCGCAGTGACGCACCTGGACCTCACCCAGATACCACGACGCGACCTGCAGCAGCACCGTGTCACGGGCCAGGTCGGCTTCCTTCCACGCGGAGAACCGGGCGCGGACCAGTTCCTCGAGCCGGTCGAGCGAGGCGGGGGTGAAGTCCCAGCCTCCGCCGTGCTCCTGCGACCAGGCGGGGAAGTCGTCCCGCTGGGTGCCCAGCCAGGCGCTGAGCCGGGGGTTGTCGGCCCATTCGGGCGTGTCGATCGCATCCATGCCGTCAGAGCCTAGATCGCCCGGCACTTCCGTTGTAACGAAACTGTGTGCAAAGGGCGTTGACTGGCGGCACGCCCGGGAAACTGTGCGACTCCTGTCCGCGGCGCCAACTAGTGTCTGGGATTCGGCGGCGCCATACATGTCACGGGGGCCTTGGCGCCGCGCGCACATCATCGTCCGGGCTCCCGTCGGAGAACCCACAGTGAACCGACTCATACCCACGCCTTCCAGGCGCCGCCGATCCATCACGCACACCGCTCTCACCCTGGCCACCGCAGGAGTCCTCACTGTCGTCGGCCTGCCGTTACTTTCGGGCACCGCATACGCCGACAAGGGCAAGCGCTGCGACGAGAAGTACGACTTCACCGGCGCCGAGAACCCTGTCCAGCCGTGGGAGCAGAACATCCACGTCCGTGACAAGCGGAACTGGGACTCCTATGCGTACGACGCCCCGCGCCAGGCCATGGACGGCCTCACGCTCAAGGGCACGCCGGAGGAACAGCGAAACTTCCTCGAAGGGCTCAAGCCGTACACGCAGTACGGCAAGAACACACCCGACCGTGTCTACGCCCAGTACCGCGACTACATGGCGCGGAAGTCCTGGACGGACACCCGCTACGGCAGCTTCGAGAAGTGGCTGTCGGACGCGTGGATCCTGCCGAACAACAACAACAAACGCGGGGCCTTCTTCGAGAAGAAGGCCGTCAAGGATCTCGGTCTGCTCGGCCCTGACTGGCTGTGCAACGAAGAGGTCGAGGTCAAGGACAAAAACGGCCGGACGGTCATGGTCAAGGACCCCAAGACCGGCAAGATGAAGCCGATGGTCCGCAAGTTCGACGCCGTGAACTACAAGCAGGACAAGTTCCTGGAGTTCAAGGCCGGTCCCGGACGCGACACCGACCAGGACAGGGCCAACAAGGCATTTCTCGAGGACCCTGCCCGCAAGAACTCCCGCGTCACCTATGTCAACGGCGAGTCGAAGAACTCAGCCACCACGAAGTACCTCGGCAAACTGGCCGATGAGTTCGGGATGGATGACCGCGGGCGCCCCCGCGTAACCGCCTATGAGCACCGATCCACCAGCCTCCCCAGGTACAACGCCGTCAAGGGGGTGACGCGGAGCGACCCGAACTTCGCCGCCGGCGGCAACAACCAGGCCGCCGGCGGGGCCTCGCGGACGGTCGGCCAGTCCCCCGCCACCCCGAAGGACATGGCCGAGCAGATCAAGCGCATCGGGGTCAACGGACCCCGCGCGAACGGAGTGCGCGGTCCGGGCGGTGTCGACTTCTCCACCCTCGACCTCGCCTACGTCGGCAAGCCGGTCAACGGCAAGGGCCTGCCGTACGCGTTCTCCGCGAACAAGGTCCAGGACGAGTCCCCGCAGTACGGATGGGGCGGCAGGGCCAAGGCACAGCTCATCTCCGACAGCTTCTTCGCCTGGCTCGCCCTGACGCCGGACAAGTTCTGGGTCAACCTCAACCCGGACCAGCCCGACAAGATCATGGACGCCACGTTCGGCAGGACCGACGCCGGTCGCGTACTGCTGCAGGCCGACCTCCAGATGAAGCACGACTACGCCAAGGACCTGGACCCGCGCCAGGGTCTGGGCAAGCAGTACTGGGCCGCCATGCAGGCCGCCGGGCTGAAGTGCGGTACCTCGCTTCGCAATTGGATCGTGCCCAAGCAGGCCAAGGTCCGCGCCGACGCCGGCGGCCTCTACATCCTCGACACACCGCTGAAGGTCAACACGCTCGAGATCAACTTCAAGACCCCGAGTCCGAACGGCGACTGTCACCTGACGAAGGAGCAGCAGAAGACCGCTGCCGACCTGGCCCGGCAGACCATCACGCCGGACATCGAGAAGCGGGTCAACACCGCACCTGAGTACGCCGATCTGCGTCGCGTCTACAGTGCGCGCGTGGCCGCCGAGTACGTCCGTCAGCAGGACGCCCAGGCACCGTCGGAGTACCACACGATCATCAACAGCAACAACGTGAGCCGGTGGCCGCTGCGCAGCCCGAACAGGACGTGGAGGCCGAAGCAGACCTATGACGACTACGTGAAGTCGTTCACGCAGGGCGACTACAGCTACCCCTGCGAGTTCGCCGGGCAGCAGAAGACCTGCGTCATGGGCGGGGTCGACTTCTCCAAGGCACCCAAGCGGAACATCAGCCGCGGCGAGTTCCAGGTGCAGCACCGCCACCTGCCCAGGTCCACCAGAACCAGCGTGCAGGCCATGACGGACAACGCCGAGAACGACCACCTGCTGCTGCTCGGCGGCGGCGGGCAACAGCAGGCCGGGGGCGGGGACGGCGGCAGCACGCCGAGTCCGAAACCGACCCACACCAGCGCTCCCTCCAGCCCGGCCACTCACACTCGCCCGCCGAGTTCGTCCACCCCGTCGGACGGACCGCGGAGCCCGTCCGGCCCGGCAGGCAAGGATGACCGCGGAGGCCTCGCCGACACCGGAACCCAGGTCCTCGCCGTCGCCGGGATCGCTGTGGTGCTCCTGGCAGCCGGTGGAGCACTGATCTGGTGGCGACGACGCCGCACCACCAGCGGCTGACCGCCCGACTGCGGAACCACACGGCCCCGTCCGGAATCTCCGGGCGGGGCCTCGGGCGTGCTTCGGGCCCCGGCTGAGCAGCCGGAGCCGTGCGGGGTCGGTCGCTCAGTCCGCGAGCCAGTTGCCGTGGAAGCCGTATGGCACACGGGCCGGCAGATGAACGGTGGCGACCGGGGCCGCAGCGAGGTCGTCCGCGTCCAGGATGACCAGGTCGCTGCGGCCGGTGGCGGAGTCGTAGACGTATGTCAGGAGCCAGCCCGGGCCGCCCGCCGCATTGTCGGCGGCGGCGAAGGCGGCCTCTCCGGGCGTGCGGGCGGGCCCGAAGCTGTGCTCCGTCGCCGCACCGCTGGCCAGTTCGTATCGCACCAGTGAATTGCCGCACGTCACGTGCCCGTGAGCGGCGTCGAGCCCGGTCAGCCGGTCGTCGACTCGGGGGAACTCGCCGGGGCGGTCGTCGCACTGCTCTTCGCGGACCGTCCCGGTGCCTGGATCGATCGTCCACTTCCAGAGTGTGGCCTGCTGTTTGCGGTCGACGACATCGCCGGTCCGCCGCCACAGCTCCGGGTAGCGCATGACGTACAGCACGATGGTGCCGTCCGGCGCGTCATAGGCGTTGAGCGGGTGGAATACGTAGCACGGGTCGATGCCGAACCAACGCACCTCACCGTACGGGTCGTTGCGGCGCAGCACTCCCAACCGCGCGCCGTAGCCGTCGTCCCATCGATAGGGCATGGTCCCGGCGGTGGCCAGGTCCAGGTCGAAGACCACGGGCAGGTCCATGAACACGACGTGCCCGGCTGTGAGGTTGAAGTCGTGCATCATCGTCGGCCCGGGCACCTCGACAGGCCTGCTGATCACCAGCTCACCCGAGGCATCCGCACGGTGGTAGGTGAGGCCGGGGGCCTCCAGCATCCCGTAGCCGAAGAAGTGCAGCTCTCCGGTGGCCGCGCACGCCTTGGTGTGCGCGGTCATCGCGGTGCCCAGTTTGCCGCCGAAGTCGTATGCCCCGACCGTCTCCAAGTCGCAGGTGAGCTCGTAGGGCAGGGCCGTCTCGACCAGGGCGAGGGTCCGGCCCGCGTGTCGGATGACGTGGGTGTTGGCCGGGCCTGCGGTGAGATCGCGGTGCCCGTGGTCGTCGTAGGTCCGGGCCCCGTCGGTGAAGCTGCGGGTGCGCACCCAGCGGTTGCGGTACGAGACAGCCCGACCGCCCTCGATCCGGACGCCGTGGACCATGCCGTCGCCGAAGAACCAGTGCCCGGATGCGGCGTCAGCGGGGTTCGGCCCGTTGCGGAGGTACCAACCGGCCAGTTCGGCCGGGATCTGCCCGGTCACCGGCAGGTCGTACGCGGTGAGTTCTTCACCGACGGGGGCGTAGTTGCCCGCCAGGTGGGGCCGGGACTCTTCCGCTGGGATCATCGGACAGCGGCCTTGGCCTGGACATGGGCGATGTAGCGGACGGTGAAGAGCATCGGGATCACGAAGCCGGCGATCTGGATGAGCGTGGAGAGCGTCGAGTGGGCGTTTCCTGCATGCGCCACGAGGACGAGCACGACAGCGGTCAGCGCGAAGCCCGCGGTCCATACGGCGGTGATGATGACGTTGGTCCGAATGAACGGCTTGAGCCCCCAAACCTCGGGCGGGGTGGTGCGCTTGGCGATGCCCAGGGTGAACGGCTTACCGATGGCCAGCGAGATCCCGGCTATGACCGCCAGCGTGCCCGATGACAGCGCCGCCGAGTAGTCGTGCACGCCCGAGTCCGGGTTGACGAAGGCGATGGCGGCCAGTACCGCGAAGAAGACGGCGGAGCCGAGCTCGATGATCAGCGCGTCACATCCGGCACCCGTCCGGACCTGCTGGACGATCACTGCCACCGCGACGGCCAAGGCGGCCAGCGCCGCCCACTGCCAGTCCCCCGACGGCAGCACAGCGAAGATGATCCATGGGAGGAAGGTGCGCAGGTAGGACATTGAGGTCTCCGCTTCAGCGTTTCCGTTCCGACATGTCAAAACTAGAAGGTCCAGTACCAACATGTCAATAGTGGAATGTGAGAGGTGAGGCGAAGCTGGGCGGCATGAGTCTTCGGCACACGCCGTCCGGGCCCCCACTCCGAGCGACCCGCCTGCGGTTATGCCCCTTGCAACGGTTCGCTGCAGGCCGCCGCGCGCGGAAAATCATGCCAGCAGCGAACAGGTCGCTCGAGCAACGATACTGACTGCCCATCACGCCATGGAGTCGCGGCACCGCAGTCCGACGACTCGGCCCTGGTCTCCTCTCTCGGACCCGCGGTGGAAGGCAACTGCCCGCCCTGCCTGCTGACGGTCCCGTTGCATTGCGTCTGCCTCCTCCGTCAAACCGAACGAATAGTCGACGCAGGGGTGGGAGCGTTCACGAGAAGGTCTTCGAGGCCGGGGTCCGCACTCGGTTCCTGGTCCAGCACCTACATGACCTGGTACACGTCCGGTACGGCGGCAACGACGTGATGATCTACTGGCATGCCGAGCGCAAGAACGTCTGCGTCCACTCCCAGCTCAAGAGCTGTTCGCCGTCCGAGGTCGCATCGGCAGCATCCGCCCGTACCGCCCCGACGACACCCCGGCCGGCCGGCGACCGCGCCGGAACAGCGACAGGCACCAGGTCCCAGCCGTCCTCGGTCAAGCCGGCAAGGGACCGTGACCCACCTCAGGCAGCAGAGCGTCCTCAAGCCGTGACAGCTCCTCCGTACTCAGCGTGAGCTCCGCAGCCTTGACCGAGTCGGTGATGGAGGGCGGGCGGCTGGCTCCCGGTACCGGGATCACTGCCGGGGAGCGGGCGAGCAGCCAGGCCAGGGCGATCTGCTGCGGGCTGACGCCGCGCTCGGCTGCGATGTGGTGGAAGGGGGTGCCGACCGGGGTGTGGCCTGAGGGGCCGTCAAGGGAGCTGCGGGCAATACCACCGAGTGGGCTCCACGGCAGAAAGGCGAGACCGAGCTGGGTGCTCAGCCGCAGCTCGGGCTCGCTGTCGCGGACGGCGGGCGAGTACTGGTTTTGCACGGAGACGAGGCCGTCACCGAGGATCTGATGCGCCTGGCAGATCTGCGCGGTGGTGACGTTGGAGATTCCCGCGGCGCGGATCGTGCCGGCGTCGAGCAGCTCGCTCAGCGCGCCGACGGACTCTGCCCAGGGCACGGCCGGGTCCGGCTTGTGCAGCTGGTACAGGCCGATGGTCCCGACGCCCAGACGCTTGGCGGAGGCCTCGGCAGCTTGCTTGAGGTGTGCGGGGGTGGCGGTGACGGTCCAGCTGCCGTCGCCGGGGCGGCCGCGGCCGCCCTTGGTGGCGACCAGGACGCCGGAGGTGTCGCCGCCGTAGCGGGCCAGGGCGCGGGCGATCAGGAGCTCGTTGTGGCCCACCTCGTCGGCGTGCCACTGATAGCTGTCGGCGGTGTCGATGAGCGTGACGCCGGCGTCGAGGGCGGCGTGGACGGTGGCGATGGCCCGCGCCTCGTCCGGGCGGTGCTCGATGGACAGCGGCATGGCGCCCAGGCCGATGGCGCTGACGGCGGTGTCTGCGATGGTGCGGTACTGCATGGCGACGTGCTCCTCAGGCGGTGGGTGACGGCTCGGAGGTAAGGGCTTCGGCGACGGCGCCGGGCAGCCATTCGGTGGCGCGGGAGAACGAAAAGCCCAGCTCCTTCGCGCGGGCGTTGCTCATGGCGTAGTGGCGGTCGAAGGAGAAGGGCGAAGCTTCCTCGCCCGCCGGGACGGTCCGGTAGACGGGCTCCCGGCCGGCCTGCGCTGCGATGATCTCGGCGAGGTCGTGTACGTCGAGCGGGCCGTCGGAGCAGGCGTTGATCGGACCGGTGAAGTCGGCCGTGGTCGCCCACAGCAGCAGGTCCGCCAGCTCCTCGTAGTGGATGAAGACCGTGGGGAGCGCCCTCGTGTGAACAGTGATCGCCCCGCCCCGGGCAATGTGCGCGGCGTAGTGCGCCAGCCGGCCGGTGAACTCCTGCGCACCACCGCCCAGCACGTGGGCGCTGCGCACGGAGGAGAACGCGAAGCTGCCGGCTCGGGTGAAGACGGCCTCCGCCTGGCGCTTGCCCTCGGCGTAGTGCGCCTCCAGGTAGGCGTCGTCGTGCCAGGGCAGGTCCATGGCCACGAGCCAGGCGGCCGGGTCCACGATCTCCTCCGGCACCGGTGTACCCGCCGGCACAGTCTGCAGCGCGGCGGTCGCCGGATCGTAGACCTCGATCGTGGAGGTCATGACGTAGCGCCGGGTGCGGCCGTCGAATACGCGGGCGGCGATAGCGGCCTGCACGGGGGTGTAGCAGACCTGATCGACAACCACGTCGAAGGTGCGGGAGCCGAGCGCGGCAGTGAGAGCGGCCTCGTCGTTGCGGTCGACGATGAGGTGCTCAACACCGGCGGGCGGCTGGGTGGAACCGCGGTTGATCACAGTGACCTGGTGGCCTGCCGCCTGCAGGTGTTTCACCAGGAGCTTTCCGAAGTACCGGCTTCCGCCGACGACGCAGATCTTTTCCATGCCCCCATCCTGGATGGTCTACCGTCATCAGCAGAAGTGCCGTCCTACTGGATGCGTATTAAGGAAAACTGTTGATTGATATGCAGCGGCTTCGCGTCCTGCGGGCGGTGGCGGAGCACGGCAGCTTCAACCAGGCGGCCATGGCTCTCCGCCTCACCCCTTCGGCCATCTCTCAGCACGTGGCCATACTGGAGCGCAGCCTCGGCGCTCAGGTCGTCGCCCGCAGCACCCGCGGCGTCACTCTCACTCAGGCCGGCCAGATCATGGTCGGCGCCGCCGAATCCATCGCCGCAGAGCTCGAACACGCACAACAGCAGGTGAACCAACTCAGCACGGGGCGCGTACAGCTCACCATCGCCACCTTCACCAGCGGCGGCAGGCTCCTGCTGCCCACCGCTCTCGCCCGGCTCAGGGCAGCCCATCCCCGTACCGTGCTCCACGTCAGGGAGGGCGAACCCGAGAGCACTCTGCCGCTCGTCCGCCAGGGCGCCGTGGACCTCGCACTCGCCTACCACTTCGACGGCCCGCTACCCATTGGGCCGGGCCCCACTTCCGGCCTGGAGTGGACCCCACTCCTGGAAGACCCCCTGCACGTCGTCCTGCCGGAGAGGCATCGACTCGCCGGAAGCGACGTGCTCGACCTCGCCGAGCTGGCAGCCGAACCCTGGGTGCTCGGCTGCCTCAAGACCGAGGCGTACCTTCGCCGCTTCGCCGAGCGCGCCGGCTTCGACCCGGAAGTGCGAGGCACCACCACCGACTACTTCTTCGCCCGCTCCCTCGTCGCCGCAGGCATGGGAATCTCCTTGATCCCCTCCATCGCGCTCACCCCGGAGATCCCTGGCCTGCGCACCGTCCCGATCAAGCCGCCGGTGCCGATCCGGCACATCGGCGTCGCCGCAATCAGCCGAAACGACCGGCCCCACGTCACGACACTAATCCAAGCCCTTCGTGAGCAGGCGGTGCACCGGCACTAACTTGATCTTTAACCTCGGGGGCCCGAAATTCGGGCATCAAGTTGCCTGGGTTCCGGATGTTGTTCTGGGGGCGCCCTTTCGTCGAGTTCGTGTTGACTGCTGACGAGCGTGATCAGCTGGTCCGTTGGTCGCAGAGGGCATCGAGGTGGGCCGTGCGGGCGTGCATTGTGTAGCGGTGTGCCGAGCCGGACGTTGTGTATGCGGGGGTCGCCGATGACTTGGGTGTGTCGGCGATGACGGTCGTCAAGTGGCGCGAGCGGTTCGGGGAGTCACGGCTGGAGGGTCTGGCGGACACCGACCGGCCGGGACGGCCGAAGAGCGGGCTGGCTCTAGCGATCGCTTTCGTCTCGTGGCCCAACTCGCAAGAGACGCTGAACGTGCCGACGGGCAAAGAGGGAGGCGCTTCCCTTGTCCGACACCCTGATGAAGAGGGTGCGGGCACAGGAAGGGCGGTGGCGCCGCGCCTTCAGCCTTCCGAATCAATTTCCATTTCGCTGCCCGACTGTCCCTGGTTCACCGGGTTGCCGTCGCGGTCCGTATCGGAGTCACTGTTCTGATCCCATGTGTACTCACCGGCCTGAGTGAAGCTGATGCGGGTGCCACCGGCCTTCTCCACCGTCTCATGGAGATACTTGGCGTAGTCCGCGACGCTCTCTTCCTTGTAGTTCTCCATACCCTTGTTCGCTGCCGCACTGGGCCACAACGGACCCGGGTACACCTCGAGATCTCCATCTTCCTGCAGTTCCGCGTAGATTTGCGTGAAGCAGACCACACAAGGCCGCTTGACACCGATTGTCTTCTTGGCGTCGAAGCCGGGCAACGCTGCCAGCCGGCGTTCCGCGTGAAATCCGTCGTCGTCCTTCGAAACATCGTCGGGTACCTTGACCGCAACGGAAGCTATCTCGCCGTAGTCCCCGGTGTTGTCGGCCGGCGCGTTCGACACCCGGTCCGCCAGCTTTCCGGCGTGGCGCGGGAATCGGTCCGGTGCATCCTGATCACCGACCGCTTCTATCAATGCCTTCGCGAACGCCCTGCCGGTCTTGTGCTGCCCGGCCAGCCCGCGCAGCAACTCGTTATGGGTGTTCCTGTTGGCCGAGATGTACATCGTGCCGTCGATGACAGTGGCCTGCACCTCTTCCGCCGCACTTGCCGACATCGAGGTCAGGTAGTCCTTCGCAAGGGTGGAAATCCATCGCATGCCCTGCATGGTGCGGTTCCCGGCGTACGATTTCGGCTGCCGGGTGTTATCGCTACCCTTGTATATTTTCTCATTCGCCTTCAGGTTGGCATCCTTGTTTTCCTTCGGAGCGTTCGTGAGGTGCACGGTTTTGTTCTGCGCGCCGCCGTAGGCCTGCCATCCGTGTGTATGGGTGAGTGCGCTGACCAGCAGATCCTTCGCCGACTGGCTCGTTGCACGGCTTTTCCCTGTGCGCTTCGGCGCTTTGGGCATGCGCTGCAGCGTCTGAGCACCGGCAGAGCGCACCGCCGGGGCGGACGCCTCGGCCGCTCGCTGCAGCGGGGGCGCCTCACTCATCGCACGCCGCGCGTTCGCCTCGGCCTCGCGCTCGAACCGGTCGGACGGGTCGGAGACCCTCAGGCCCGAGCCGTTGTCCGTGCCCGTGACAGGCCCTTGACGCTGCTGGATCACATGGGTCAACTCGTGGGCCAGGGTGTGCTTGTCACCTCCGCCGTCACCGATGACGACATGACTGCCGGAGGTGTAGGCGCGGGCACCGATCTCGGCGGCCGATGCGCCGGCGGCACTGTCATCGTGCACACGCACGTCGGAGAAGTCGGCGCCGAGCCGGGTCTCCATCTCGGTACGGATGTCGGTAGCGAGCGGCCGCCCCGACCCGCTCAGCACATCGTGGACAGCGGATCGCTGCACCGCCGGCTGCTCGTGGGCGCAGCCGTCGCCGTGGCGGTGTTCCTCCTGGACGTATTGGTGGCCGGTGCTCCGGAGCATCTGAACGACGGCTGCGTTGCCAACGGCCCCTTGCAGAGCGAGGATGCCCGGGACGGGGCCACGGGTGTTGGTCACCGGTCCACGAGCGGATGTCCGTCCGCTCTGGTCCTGGTCCTGCCGGGTCTTGTCCTGGTCGTGCACAGGGTCCTCCTGCCGATGGGGCACAGCCCTTCTACATAAGGCCACAACCGGCTCCACCACCAGGTCCCCGAGGGCAGCGTCAAACGGTCCAACGGACATCGCGCCTGCACCAACGGGCGCCTCCTTCGGAGACCTTGCCCCTCCGGCTTCCCGTGCGGCCCCTTCAGCCGGGCAAGTCCCCGCGGTCGCGCGCCTCTCATCCATCTCAGCCGGTCTGCGAACGCTGTGAAGAAACCCGTCCGCCGTCACACACCCGGCCGATCACCGGGGACGCGGGTTGGCGGCACTCCTGGGCCACCGCCGGCATGCAACCATCACCGGCGTACACGTGAACCCGCCAGCCACATCAGCATGAACCCGAGAACCACACGCCTTCGGATCGGTCAACAACTGTACTCCGCATGGAGTGTTGGTCTCGATCCGCCGGTTCCCTTCCTGCGGAACGAGCCCCCCGGGTCGGCGTTCGCGGGCCTGCCGCCGTGCGTTTCCGGAGGCACCGGGCGCCCTGCACCCGGCCGCCAGGTCCCGTCAGCCGACCAGACGTTCGACAGTCGCTTGGGCGTTGACCCTGCCCGATCCGTAGGTGACCACGGTGTTGCGCGCCAGCGATTCCACCTCATGTGGCCAGCCAGTGAGAACCACGACCGCATCGGGGCGCCGGCGCACCAGCTCGGCAAGAAGTGGCATGTCCCCGCCGTCACGATGCGGATCGCGGGAGATGACGACCAGCGGTCGCCCTTGCGCACCCCGCAGCGCGCTGTCGGCACGTTGCACGGTCGGCCCGGGAGGTGGAGAACCGGTGGCCGAAAGGCCGGGCAGCGCTCGGGCGAGGAGCTTCTGCACATGGGGTGCGTGACGCCCTGCTGCATGATTGATCCGCTGCCGGAGGTCGACGACGTGCGGTGCCGACGTGAGACGCACATCGCCCCGCACGGACAGCGCCGCACGGGCCACCGAGAGAGCCATGTCACGCTCGTCCTGAGGAACTTCGACCGTCCTGGCGCGGCCGATCCATTCCGCCAGCTCCCCGGCTCGCCGTGCGGCGTCGGCCAGGCGGGCCGTGGGGAGCCGGCCGCTGGAGACGGCGTCCAGCAACGCGTCGCGAGCGGTGAGATAGGCGGCCTCGTCATCGGACCCGACGGGGTTGCCCAGACACAGCAGATCGGCGCCGGCGGACACGGCCTGTACGCAGGCCGGGCCGAACCCCGGATCGCGGGCCACGGCACCCATGTCCAGCGCGTCGGTGACGATCGCACCGGTGAAACCCAGTTCCTCGCGTGCCAGTCTGGTGACTTCGGGATTGAGCGACGCGGGGGCGTCGCCCAGAGCAGGCACCCTGATGTGTGCGGTCATCAGACACCTGGTGCCCGCGTCGATCGCGGCGGCGAAGGGCAGCAGGTCCCTGCGTCTCAGCAGACCGAGTCCGGCGTCGACCTGCGGCAGGTCGAGGTGCGAGTCGACAGTGGTGTCACCGTGACCGGGAAAGTGCTTGGTGCAGGCGGCGACGCCTGCCGACTGGAGGCCGGTGACATAGGCGGCGGTATGCCTGGCCACCATGGGGGCATGCGCGCCGAACGCCCGTACTCCGATCACCGGGTTGTCCGGATCGGCGTTGACGTCCGCGTCGGGCGCGAGGTTCAGGCCGATACCTGCCAGGCGCAGATCGCGGCCCATGCCACGGGCCAGCCGTTCGGTGAGAGCGGGGTCGTCCACCTGGCCGAGCGCCCCATTGCCGGGATACGAGGAGCCCTGTGCGGCCTCGATCCGGGTGACGTCACCGCCCTCCTCGTCGCCGGCGATGATCAGGTCACCCCGCCGCCCGTGCAGCAGGCCCGACAGAGCTGCTGCCGTCGCCAGGTCCGGCACGTTGTGCGCGAAGTACACGACTCCGGCCAGGCCGTCGTCGATCGCCCGGAGCAGCCAGGCCGGTGGCTCCGTGCCGTGGAAGCCCGGCAGCAGGACGCCGTTGACCTGACGCAGCAACTGACGCTCGCGGGCGTTCACCCCTTCACCGCACCAGCTGCGAGTCCGGAGGCCAGGCGTCGCTGGACGATGACGAAGAAGACCAGGACCGGCAGGGTGATGAGGGTGGAGGCGGCCATGACCGGTCCCCAGGCCGTGGAGTTCTCGCCGAAGAACTGGAACAGCCCCACCGCCGCCGTGTACTGGGAACTGTCCTTCATGAACGTGTAGGCGAAGACGAACTCGTTCCAGGCGGTGATGAACGCGAACACGCTGGTCGCCACGAGACCGGGAGCGACGAGCGGCAGGAGCACCGACCAGAACATCCGCGGCCAGGAGCACCCGTCCAGATAGGCCGCTTCCTCCACCTCCTTGGGCACGGTGGCGACGAAGCCGCGCAGTGTCCAGATCGCGAATGGCAGTGACAAGGCGATGTAGACGACGGTCAGACCGAGCAGACTGTTCAGCAGGTCGTAGTCACGCATCTGCAGAAACAGCGGGATGACGAGGGCCTCCAACGGCACCATCTGGACGATCAGCACCAGGATCAGCACCGAAGTGCGGAACCGGAAGCGGAAGCGGGCGACGGCGACCGCGGCGAACAGCGCGAGCAGACCGGCCACGACGATCGTGCCGAACCCGACCAGGAGCGAATTCAGCAGGAAAGGGCCGAAGTTCCCCTGGTCGAAGATGTATCTGAAGTGTTTGAAGCTGATGCCGCTCGGCAGCAGGTCGGCACCACGAGTGACCGCGTTCGGGTCAAGGGCGGTGGTGACCATCCAGTACACCGGGAACAGGCTGAACACCAGGAGCGCGACAACGGCTAGGGGAAGCCCGATACGCGAGAAGGTCGTCGTCCGCTTCACAGCTCGTCACTTTCCTTGAAGAGCGTACGGATGTAAACAACCGTGATCGCGAGGAGCAGCAGGGTGAGCAGAACAGCAGTTGCCGCTCCCATACCGTAGTCGTTCTGTGCGAACGCCCTCTGGTAGGACCAGACACCGAGGTTGTAGACATCTTCGTTGCTGCCACTGCCACCGGGCATCAGATAGATCTGGGTGAAGACCTTGAAGTCCCAGATGGTCGACAGAATGGTGACCACCAGGAAAATCGGCCGGATGGTCGGCACCGTGATTTTCCAGAACCGCTGCCAGGCATTCGCCCCGTCGATCATCCCCGCTTCGTAGAGCTCTCTGGGAATGGTCAGCAGGCCGGCGAGCACCGTGATGGCGACGAACGGGAAACCGTGGTGGACGACGTTCACGGTGGCTATGGCGAAAAATGAGAGCCGGTCGGTGAACCAGTTCGTGGTGTCCGGATCGATCAGTCCCAGGGAGCCGGCGAAATGGCTCATCATGCCGTCGCTCGGCGAGAAGAGCCAGATCCAGACGTACGTTCCGGTGACGGCGGGCATGGCCCAGGCGGCCATGATCGCGGTGGAGCAGATGACCCGCCAGAACGGGCCAAGGCGTTGCAGCAGCAGCGCGGCCAGGGTGCCGAGGGCGACGGTCAGGCCCACGCAGGCGGTGGCGAAGACAACGGTGTTGGGCAGCACCGTCTTCCACAGCCGCGGGTCGGCGAAGAGCTCCCGGTAGTGGCTGATGCCGGTGAAGGTGGCGACACCACCGCCGAACTTGACCTGGTAGTCCTGGAACGACAGCAGGACGACCTTGACCAGCGGCCACAACAGCAGGCCCGCGAGTACCACGAGGGCCGGGGTCAACAGCACCCAGGGACGCGCTGTGGAGATCAGTCGTCTGCGGCGCGCGGTCACCGTGCGCCTCGGGCCACGGGGCCGCGGCGACTCCTCGGCGGGGGTCGTCGCGGCCGCGCGGCCTTGCGGAGTGGCTTCAGGAAGCAAAGATCTTGTCCATCTCCTTGGCCGCCTGGTCGGCTGCCGCCTGCACACTCTGCTTGCCGGTCAGGATGGACTGCACCATCTTCGGCACGACCTGTGATGCCTGGATCTTTCCGTAGGCCGGTGTCTTGGGCACGGTCGCTCCGGCCTCGGTCATCTGCTTGGCGAACGGCGCGACGAGCGGGTCGTTCTTCTCCTGGACCTTCTTCAGCAGGGAGTTCTGTCCCGGGAAGTAGTTCGTCTGCTCGGCCCACTTGGTGGCGAACTTGCCGGTCGTCACCATCTGGACGAACTGCCAGGCCAGGTCCTGGTGGCTTCCCTTGAAGGTGCTGAGGTACGAGCCGCCGAGGAACGACTTGCTCATTCCGCCGTTCTCACCCGGGATGGGCGCCGCGGCGAGCTTCCCGTTGAGGTCCGGCGCCGCCTGGACGAAGGCCTTGGGCGTCCAGTTGCCGGAGATCGTCATGGCGACCTTCCCCTTCTCGAAGTCCGTCGCCACCTCCTTCTCGGTCCAGGTGGTGGCCTTCGCCGGAGAAACCCCGTCCTTCCTGGCAAGGTCGGTGTAGAACGTGATGCCCTTCACCGACTCGGGGGAGTTGATGGTGGACTTCCACTTGCCCCCCTCCAGCTTGGCCAGGTCGCCGCCCGCCCCCCAGATGAAGGGCGCTGCGAACATCTCCGCGCCTCCGGCCACCGGGAACGCGGTCATGCCCGGCTCCTTCTCCTTGAGCACCTTGGCGGTGTCACGGAGTTCCTTCCAGGTGGTCGGTGCCTTGAGGTGGTACTTCGCGAAGATGTCCTTGCGGTAGACGAGACCGCGCACGCCGGCGTACCAGGGCATGCCGTACTGCTTGCCGTTCAATGTGCCGGCGTCGGCGAGTCCCTCGACGAGGTCGTTGTTGAGACCGGCCTTCTTCACCTTGTCGCTCACATCCACCAGGCCACCGGTCTCAGCGAACTGCGGGATCCACGTGGTGCCGACCTCCGCGACGTCGGGGACCTGGCTCGCCCCGCCTTCGATCGCGGTGGTGAACTTCTTCTGCGCTGTGGCCCACTGCTGGTACTCGACACGGACCTTCGCGCCGGTCTTCTTCTTGAAGGCCGCGGAGACCTCGTCGAAGAAGGGCTTCGCGTCGGGGTTGGTTCCCTCCATGATCCACACGGTCAGGGTCTTCCCCTTGCCGTCGCTCGAGTTGCTGTCACTCGAATTCCCGCTGCCACAGGCCGTGAGACTCAGGGCCATGGATACACCAACGGCACCGATGAGATGTTTCCGCATGACCACTCCCCAGAGATGTCTAGACCGGAGGAACGTACGGAGCCCTCCAAAGGACAGTCAAGAGCTGAAGCCCAGTGGATGTTGAACTGTGTCCTTCGCGGATTTCGACTATTGGTTCAACCAATGGCGCTCGAGCGCCAGGCCGGCCCGTATCCTTTCGGGGAACTGCATTTCGACGCATCGTGGCGCTCCTGATCGCCTGCGGATTTCCGAATCAAGTGATGAGATTCCGGGTTGTGGCAGGACATTTCAGATCACTGAAGAATCCCTGGCCGCAATTGAGTTGGGGTGCCGTCGTCCGGGCCACGGATGGACCGCATTCGTACCGGTCGACGGTTTGCCGCGTGACGGATCCGATGCGGCCCGGGAACCCGGGGCAGCCCGGGTGCCCGGGCGCGTTCCCAGTCATTCCGCGAGGAACCGGACGGCCCGCGGCGCCGCCCCTCCGGCCCGCTCCGGCAGGCTCAGCGGCCCCCACCCGGGCACGATCGTGCCGAGCACCCGTGCCGCGGTCGCCCCCGTGCACGAGGGAATGGTGGCCGGCAGGCCGTGCGCCGTGTGCCAGCCGATCACCGCGAAGGCGATGGCCTCCTTGGCGTCCGAGGGGAGACCCAGTGAGTCGGTCGTCGTAACCGGAACGGCGGGCAGCGCCCGGCCGAGCGCAGCCATGAGCACCGGGTTGCGCACCCCGCCGCCGGAGACCAGCAGCCGGCCGAGCTTGTGCCGGTGCACCTCGTCGGCGATCGTGGCCGCCGTCAGG
The DNA here is from genome assembly GCF_036088315.1 of Streptomyces sp. NBC_00344. Classification (NCBI taxonomy): domain Bacteria; kingdom Bacillati; phylum Actinomycetota; class Actinomycetes; order Kitasatosporales; family Streptomycetaceae; genus Streptomyces; species Streptomyces sp. NBC_00344. The sequence goes on from NZ_CP107996.1 coordinate 287,763, forward strand.
GCTGCCAGGGTCGCCAGCAGATCGTTCAGCTCAAGCCCGGCATGGTGACTCAGCATCCTGCGCAGATACTCCCCGTTGAAGAGTTCCTTGCCGGTGCTCTTCGGCGCCGCGAACCCGTAGTACGGCTCGTCCATGAGGTCCGTGAGGAGGTCGGGCACCACTCGGCCTCCCGCCGCGAGTCGGCCGTCCTTGTCGAAGCGCTGTCCGGTCGCTTCCTCCACCGCCGCGTCCAGAAGGGCATTGGCCGGCCCGGTGTCGAACGCGACGGGGTCGGGACCCGACGTGGTGAGGTTCGCGATGCCGCCGAGGTTGAGGGCACCGGGCCGGTCGGACATCCCCGCCATCAGCAGGGTGTCCAGATGGGAGACCAGTGGCGCACCCTGACCGCCGGCGGCGATGTCACGTGACCTCAGGTCGGCGACCACCGGTACGCCAAGACGTTCGGCGATCCAGGCGGGCTGGCCGAGTTGAAGGGTCCCACGAGCCCGGCGGCCTTCCACCCAGTGGAAGAACGTCTGGCCATGCGTGCACACCAGGTCCACAGGTCCTGCCGACGCAACCGCTGCCGCGGCCGCGTCGGCGAAGGCCTGCCCGATCAGGGTGTCGAGACGGCACACCTCCGCCACCCCGGCCTCATGGGGCGGCAGCGCACGCACGATCCGGGTGCGCAGGCCGGTCTCGTAGGGTACCGCCCCGGTGTGCAGCACCCTGCCCTCCAGCACACCGTCCTGGTCGCGGAGGTCGACAACGGCGGTATCCATCGCGTCGTGCGATGTACCACTGATCATTCCCAGAACGCGCATGCCCGTCACTTCCTATCGGGAGACAAACCTCGGCCATCGGTGCGGCAAGTGCGTTCCGGAGCAACGGGAGTTGCCTGCCGGCCGCCGGCTTGCGCCGCGGATGCCCTTCTGCCCACCCTCGCCGCCATGTCCGCGACCGTACGCTGCCCCCACACGATCACCCCGGGCCTGAGTCAGCCGGTTCCCGGCGTTCGCGCCTGCTGCTCACTGACGACGGACGGCCGGCTTACCGGTTCCTGCAGACAGGCCGCCGCAGCAGGCCTGCATGACGTACCGCCGGATTCCGGTCGGCGCCATCGACGGTTGACGCCATATCACGTTCTGATATATCACTTCTTTGTTAAATCTCATTCAGCTGAAGCCAGAGAGGCTTGGACATGTCTACTTCATCGCGACCATCGGTGTACGAAGTTCTGGACGACCGATTCCAGACCGGACGATGCACCCACGGGGACGAACAGCTGGAGCGGCTGTACGAGAACTGCCGCTGGGCCGAGGGCCCGCTCTACCTGCCGGCCTGGCGCCAGCTCCTCTGGAGCGACATTCCGAACGACAGGATGCTGCGCTGGGACGAGACGACCGGCGCTGTCAGTGTTTTCCGCGCCCCGGCAGGCCACAGCAACGGCAACACCCTCGACGGCGAGGGCCGCCTCATCAGCTGCGAGCAGGGCAACCGACGTGTCACGCGCACCGAGCACGACGGAACCATCACCGTGCTGGCGGACCGATTCGATGGCAAGCGGCTCAACAGCCCGAACGACGCGGTCGTGCACTCCGATGGCACGATCTGGTTCTCCGACCCCGATTTCGGCATCACCAGCGACTACGAGGGTCACTGTGCGGACAGCGAGATCGGCGCCTGCCACGTCTACCGGGTCGACCCGGCTACGGGCACGGTCGCACTGGCGGCAGACGGGTTCAACGGGCCGAACGGCCTGGTCCTGTCCCCCGACGAGCAGCAACTGTACGTATCGGACACTCGCGCCGGACACATCCGGGTCTTCGATGTACGTGAGGGCGGCTCGCTCTCGGACGGCACGGTCTTTGCCGAGGCCACTGACGGGGAGAGCCGATTCGACAACATCCGCTTCGACAACCAGGGCCGGCTGTGGGCGGCCGCCATGTTCGGTGGAGTCCACTGCTACGACAGGGACGGAACCCGGATCGGCCGACTACGCGTCCCGGAGGCGGTCTCCAACATCGCCTTCGGCGGCCCCAAGAACAACCGCCTCTTCATCACAGCCACCACGACGCTCTACTCGCTGGTGATGTCGGTGACGGGAGCTCCCCGCATCCGCCGCACCCGCTGAGGTCCGACCCGTGTCCGCCCACCTCCAAGAACGCCGGACGGCAGACGGTCTCGGCGCCGGAACGGATGGGGACCTCACCCCCGGTTCGCGCCCCGCAGCGGACGGACCCGCGCATGACGGGATGTCATCCATGACCGCTCATTCTCCCGGTCACGTCGCCTCGGAACCCTCCGCCTCCTGGACCAGTTGATGATCTGGGACGTGCGGCCCAGCTCTTGACGCCACCCCCGGGCTGCGGATGAATGGCGCCCTGGGACAGCAGTCACTCACTGAGTTGGGGGAGACACATGGGGCACATAAGCCGCAGGGCACTGATCGCCGGAGGTACTGCCGTGGTCGGAGGGCTGATGCTGACCGGCCAGGCCGTGGCAGATCCGCAAGCAGCCCGCCACGGCGGACGAGCCGGCAGGCGACGCGAGCTGCGTGGCGAATGGATCGCCACAGTCGCCAACACGGACTGGCCGTCCAAGCCCGGTCTGTCCGCCGCCGACCAGCACGCCGAACTGCTGGTGTATCTGGACGACGCCGTACGCAGGAAACTGAACGCCGTCATCCTTCAGGTGCGGCCGACCGCAGACGCGCTGTGGCCCTCACCGTTCGAGCCCTGGGCAGAATGCCTCACCGGCGTGCAGGGGCAGGACCCCGGCTGGGACCCGCTGGGCACGGCGGTCGAGGAGGCACACCGGCGTGGCCTCGAACTGCACGCCTGGTTCAACCCCTATCGCATCGCCAATCACACCGACCTCTCCCGGCTGGTGCCCACACACCCGGCGCGGCTCCACCCGGACTGGGTTGTCCCTTACGGCGGAAAGCTCTACTACAACCCCGGCATGCCCCAGGTGCGGCGTTTCGTACAGAACGCGATCCTGGACGCCGTACACCGCTACGACATCGACGCGGTGCACTGGGACGACTACTTCTACCCCTACCCCGTCGCTGGTCAGATCTTCGACGATGACGCCACCTACGCCACCTACGGTGCCGGCTTCCCCGACAAGGCGGCCTGGCGGCGCGACAACAACGACCGGCTGGTGCGGGAGACCGCCGCCCGGATCAAGAAGATCAAGAAGCATGTGCGCTTCGGGATCAGCCCGTTCGGTGTGTGGCGCAATGCCGCCACCGACCCGGCCGGCTCGGACACCACGGCCGGAGTCCAGACCTACGACGATCTGTCGGCCGACACGAGGAAGTGGGTCAGGGAGGGCTGGCTGGACTACGTCTGCCCGCAGGTGTACTGGAACATCGGCTTCGCTGCCGCCGACTACGCCAAGCTGGTGCCCTGGTGGAACGATGTGGTGAGCGGCACCGACGTCGATCTCTACATCGGCGAGGCGCTGTACAAGGCAGGCGACCCGGCGCAACCCGCTCCCTGGCAGGATCCGGCGGAGCTCTCGCGCCACCTCACCTTTGCCGGCGACTACAGCCGGGTGCGCGGCCATGTCTTCTTCTCCGGCAAGGAAGTGGTCGCCGACCCGACCGGCGCCATGGCCAGGGTGGTGGCCGACCACTACGGAAGCAGGGCGCGGCCGCCACGCTGAAGCCTGCCGGTGACGCCCTGGCCCCGTGGGCAGCCGGCCTTATGCGCCGTGTGACGCCGATGCACGTACCGAAGGGACTGGTCTGCGGGCCGACTCCGGCCTCCGTGGCAACGTGCTGCCGCCCACCACCCACGCGGACCCGGTGTCCTGGGCGTCGCCGCAGGGCCCGGCCTGGCAGATCTCGGCCGATGACTGACCAGGCGTGACCGGGCCGCCGCGATGGCACGACGGAACATTTTCGGCCCGGCCCCGGAAACGGGTCGATTCGAAGGGTCGCCGATTCGAGGAGGGCATGCCGGCATCGGCACCGGCTCAAGGACGTCCGGGCGACGGCACCTGACGTGCCGTCCCGTGTGCAATCCGAGCGCCGGACGTCCGTACCGAACTGCCCTGCGGGTGCTTCATCGCGCTACCAGCGTGACCGCCGCGCCCAGAAGCAGGACCGGCAGCGTCCAGCCGAGGCACCCGATGGCCCGGCGTTGCGGATCCCCGCCCAGTCGCCGCCGCCTTGCGTGATGTCCTCATCACCTCGAGGCTACCGGCCGCCGAAGGGGCGAGAAGAGGCGAGAAGCAGTCGAGCCAGGGCCCGTCACCACCGGAACTCACCGTCGTAGAGGCGCTGGTGCCACCATCCACGACCGCGCCAGAAACGCCGGTGGGCGTGTGGGTCGGGCAGGGTCCGGCGTCGCAACTCGGCGTCGAGGGGCGCGAGAAGGCGCCCGAGTTCGGCGCGGGCGGGCAAGGGCAGCAAGCGCAGCGCTTCGTCCAGGGTGTCGCGGGCGTTCGCGACGTTGACGAGCGAGGAATCCGGGTGGGGAGACACCTCGAAGCACAGGTCGAGATAGCGGCCCGGCTGTCGCAGGAACGCCCGGTAGTTCCTGAGTGCGGCTTCCACCGCGCCGTTCCACAGGGCACCCACGGGGTCGTCGTAGTCGTGCTCCGCGCGCTGGATCTCGGCGCAGGTGCGCGCGGACAGCCCAGGAATCCGGACGGCCCAGGGGCCCTGAACAGGCACCACCGGGTCTCCGGCGCGAAGCGCGCTGGGCCGCCTACGCGGCATGGGCCTTTCGGTGGGTCTTCATGATCGTCATGGTGCCGGACATGCGGGTGCTCCGCAAGGGCCGAATCCGCCTTCACAGCCACCGGCGAATTCGCACCGAGCCCCTCCCCCGGCTCCCGCTCCGGGTCGAGGCCGGACCCACGAGGTCTCGTATCGCCTCGGCCGGTCGGTACGGCGGTCCCCGACCGGCCCCGGCTGTGCACGGTGCCGTGACCGGGACCTGGCGGGAGGCCCTGCGCTCGGGTTTCCCGACCGCTCACCCGACCACTCCCCGAATGCGAACATGCAACGCCGGAGCCCCGCGTCCGCGTGCACCGGGCCGGGGGCAGCGCCGCCCGGCACTACCCCGGCTGCTCGCCCGCCTCGGGAGGCCGGTGGCGCGGTTGGCTGAAGTGCACTGCCGACAGGACCAGTACGGCGGCGGCCACCGCGATGAGTGCGCGGCCGGTGCCCCACGGAACCATGAGCGTGCCAAGGGCCCCGCCCAGGAACATCCCACCGACCGTCGCGCCGAGACGGATACGCGCGAGCCGCTGAAGCGCCGCCTCTCGGCCCGCCGGCAGCCGCAGGTGCGTGACGACATCCGCAAGAAGACGCACCAAGGACATCTGCACGAGCAAGGTCGGCATGCCGGGGACCGCGGCGCGCAGTACGAAGGCAGCCCGCATCCCCATGGCGAGGGCCACGATCGCGATGACCACCAGATCAGGATCGTGGGCGAGCGAGCCGATCCCGTGGCGCAGGAGCGCCAGTGTCCCTGCCAGTCCGAGAAGGGCTGCCTCGCCGACCAGTGCTGCCGGGAACCACCGGTGCGTCACGAGCCGGTGAGCAACGAAGGATGCCACAGCAACCCCTACGGTGAACGCGCTCAGGGCGACGGCGGACCGGGCGACGGGAACTTGGCCCCCGTCGGCCAGCGCGAAGGCGAGGAACAGCACATTTCCCGTCGCGAGTGCGGCGAACACGTGCCCCATGGTCAGGAAGGTGATTGCGTCAACCGCCCCTGCAACCAAGGTGAGTGTTGTCATGATGACGGTTTCGCGCAGTTCGTTGGGTTCGGCGGGTTCGGACGGCACGGAACCTTCAGGCATGAGTGGGAGGTCCTAGCTGGAGCTTCGAACATGTCGGGGGTGACAAGGCAGCCGGCGAGGCCGAACAAGGCCTGCGCGAGCACCGTCGCGTCAATTCCCCTTTCTCACGACCGATCAACGAGCACACAAGCCGGCAGTCACATCCGCGGCCCCTGTTCGGAGACGGCATGCCGCGCAGGAGAGCCGGCCCCGTCCCTTGCCTCGCATCCGACCTCACCCACGGACGGACTGCCGGCTTGTCCCCTGCCCGACCGTGCGGAGCAACGGACCACAGCCTGGGAACCACTTCCGGGCGACGGGGCGGCCCTTGGGCCGGGGCACGTCGATGTGACGGCACTGTGACCGACATTGTGGCCTCCCTCACGGCACGCAAGGTCGGCGCCTGATGTCCTGAGCCAATGCGTCCCGCCGTACCTCTCGCCCTGTCCGCTGTCCTCGCAAGCATCGTGGCCCTCGGCGGATGCGGTGCGCGGAACGCCGCTTCCGGTCCCTCCGCCACATCCACATGCACACCGTTGCCTCCCGACGGAGATCCCACGGGATGGAAGCGGGACAACGTCAGCATCATCAAAGGCGGTTGCGGCCCCTCCCCCGCTTCAAACGCCGCCTTCAAGGTGACCAACACCGGGACCGAGCCGTTCACCTACACCATCACCTTCAATCTCCTGAACGACTCCGGGGAGGTCATGGACAACTTCCGGCAGACAGTGGCTTCGGTACGTCCCGGCCGGACCGTCAAACGTACTGTCAGTCCCGGAGAGCCACTGCCCGGTCCCGGGAACGAGGACTTGCGGATCGCCACGGTACGGGCGGTCCCTGCGGATGAGGCGCCCGTCTCACCAGGGGTATGTCCGCCCGCCGGAACCCGCGTCATGGCCGACGAAGGTGATGCGGCAATGGGGTTGCGTGTCGTAGGACTCCACCTGACGAACTGCGGAACCGGTGTCTACCACATCACCGGCTTCCCGCACCTCCGATTGCTCGACGACAAACGGAAGCCGGTGGACTCCGTGCGGATACTCCACGGCACCGACCAGATCTCCACGGCGGTCACCGAGGACGCCCGGCCGCAGGCTGTGACGCTGCAGCCGGGCGAATCCGCATCCGCCTCTCTCGCGTGGCGCAACACCACCGGCTCCGGCAGTCCCGTAAACGCCCCTTACGCCGAAGTGACGGCGAAACCAGGGTCTCCGACCGTGACCGTGACACCGGAAATCGACCTCGGAACCACGGGAGAGCTGGGTGTCAGCCCCTGGAAGAAAGACCAGGCCCCTGTGCCATCGAAACCGTAGGACCGCGTCCATCCTCATCGGAGGGCTTTTCGCGTGCTCGGCGCGTACGGACGCTGGGCGACCGGGGACACTCAAGGCCAATACCCGCCCGGGAACCGGACCCTTCTCCTGGCAGATGGCCGGGTGACGACCGGGCCGCACCGGCGCGGATCGCCCGGACGAGACCCGTAGTACGGACGCACCGCACATCGGCGCCGCCCTGGTGAGCGCCGAGTGGCCTGTGGTGTCAGCGGCGCCGGAGCGTCTTGTCGGACAGTGCCGGCGGTGTGTAGTAGAAGTCGTCCCGGTTCAGGTCGGTCCCTGGCGGAACGATCTCATCGATACGGTCCAGGACTTCCCCGCTCAGCTCGACCTCCGCGCCGTCCAGCAGGTCCTCGAGGTGGGCGGCCGTGCGCGGGCCGATGATCACGGAGGTGACGGCCGGGTGGGCGCGTACGAACGCGATCGCCATGTGCCGGAGCGACAGACCCCCCTGATCGGCGACCTCCATGAGCTTGGCCACCGCCTCCAGTTTGGCCGCGTTGCCAGGAAGTGACGGGTCGAACTTGTGCTGCTCCATGGCCGCCCGTCCGCTGCCCGCCGCGAGGTTGACGTCCGACGGCTTCCCGTACTTGCCGGAGAGCCATCCAGCGCTGAGCGGACCCCAGGTCAGAACACCCATGCCGTAGCGCTGGGCAGTGGGCAACACGGACCCCTCAGCGCCCCGGGCCAGGATCGAGTACGGCGGCTGCTCGGTGCGGAAGCGGAGGTGGCCTCTCCGCTCGCTCACCCACTGGGCCTCGACGATCTGTTCGGCCGGAAAGGTCGAGTGTCCGATCGCGCGCACCTTGCCTGCCCGCACGAGATCGGACAGGACCGACAGGGTCTCGTCGATGTCGGTGTCCGGGTCGGGGCGGTGGACCTGATAGAGGTCGATGTAGTCGGTGTTGAGGCGCTGGAGACTCTTCTCGACGGCGCGGGTGAGCCAACGACGCGAATTCCCACTGTCGTTGGGATCCTCGCCCATCGAGCTGTGACCCTTGGTCGCCAGGACGACAGCGTCCCTGCGGCCTTTGAGTGCCTTGCCGACGATCTCCTCCGACTCTCCCTGGCTGTAGACGTCGGCCGTGTCCACGAAGTTGATTCCCGCGTCCAGGGCGCGGTGGATGATACGGACCGACTCGTCGTGGTCCCCGTTTCCCCACGCGCCGAACATCATCGCGCCGAGCGCATGGTCGCTGACCGAGATACCTGTGTCGCCGAGGATCCTGCGTTTCATGAGAGAGCTGTCCCTTTCTCGGGTGCCGGACGGCGGTTCCGGGGCACCAGGGCGCCCTCATTGCTTTTTCTACGCGGTCGTCCCTGCTCAGGCGAGGAGCCCGACCGCCGGTGCGGCCGAATGGACGTACGGCGTGGGTGCCACGGCGGGAGGGAGCCGCAGGGCGGCGGCTGGGAGCTTCTCCTCGGCGACGGCAACCCCGACTGACGGCAACCTCACTTCTGGTGACCGGCATGCTGTCGGGCCCGGCCCCGTCCGGCTGCCCCGTGCCCGCCGGTCCGTTCGGGGCAGCCGGACGGGAAGGTTCCTAGTGCCGTATCAGGCAACGTTTGCCCTGTCGTGATGTGACGTGCCGCTCAGGTCCTGTTCCGTGCGGCGTGTTGCCGTCAGGCTGTGCGGGTGGCAGAACGAGTACGTGTCCGTGAGATCGACGATGACGAAGGCAGGCGGCTTCTGCGGATCATCCGCAGGGGCACCGGATCGGTGGTGACCTGGCGGCGGGCCCAGATGGTCCTGCTGTCCGCGCAGGGCATGCCGGTGGCGAAGATCGCCGAGGTGTCGTTCACGAGCTATGACCGGGTTCGCGATGTGATTCACAACTTCAACACCGACGGCTTCGGCTCCCTCTACCCCAAGTACAAGGGCGGCCGGCCGAAGACCTTCACGCTGCCCGAGCGGCGCGAGATCAAGAAGATCGCCAAGTCCAAGCCCACCGAGCACGACCTGCCGTTTTCCACACCTGGAGCCTGACCAAGCTGGCGGACTTCCTGGTCGCCGAGGGGGTGGTCGACGACATCAGCCACGAGGGCCTGTGCATCCTGCTCCGCGAGGAAGGCGTCTCATTTCAACGCATAAAGACCTGGAGTACCTCCCGCGACCCCGACTACGCGGCCAAGAAGGCCCGGGTCGAGCACCTCTATGCGATCGCCGACGGCGAGGTGATACCCGAGGACGACGAGCCTGAAGTGGTCTTCTGTGTGGACGAGTTCGGCCCGCTCAACCTGATGCCCCACCCGGTCGGCAGTGGGCCGAGCGCGGCGGCAGGCACAAGGACCCCGACCGCGAACCCCGCCGCAGACGCCGGGCCACCTACAACCGCTACGGCGGAGTACGGCACCTGTTCGCAGCCCTGGACCTGACCAAAGACAAGCTCTACGGCCACATCAAGCCGGTAAAGAGGCGGACACAGTTCCTGGAGTTCTGCCGCTACCTGCGCAGCCTCTACCCGCCCGAGGCCCGCGTCGCGATCGTCTGCGACAACTTCTCCCCGCACCTGACCACGAAGAAATGCCAGCGGGTCGGCACCTGGGCAACTGCGAACAACGTCGAGATCGCCTACACCCCGACCAACAGCTCCTGGCTCAACCGCATCGAGTCCCAGTTCACCGCCCTGCGCTACTTCACCCTCGACGGCACCGACCACGCCACCCACAAGGAGCAGGGAAGCATGATCCGCCGCTACATCATCTGGCGGAACAGCCACGCCGCTGACGAACGACTCCACAAGGTCGAGGCTCGGGCGAACATCGCATAACAGCTGGGCACCCCCTCTCCGGCCGGAGATGCATCAGCCTGCCGAGGGCGCGCCTTGCTCCTTGCTCAGCAAGATTCCGCGCGGCCCGAAGCCAGCCGAAGAGTAGAAGCGAACGGCTCCCTTGTTCGGCGCGAAGATGCCGGCATAGATGATCAAGACACCGCGCTCCGCGGCGGCTTTCTCCGCCGCCATCAGCAAGGCCGCCCCGACGCCCTCGCCGCGATGCCCGTCCAGGACGACGGTGTGGATCTCGGCCGCGCGGCGGGGAGCCAGGATCTGATGGTCCGGGGGGTCCGCCAGCAGGACTACCTCCACCATGCCCACCACCTCGCCCACCGCCTCGGCGACCAAGATCAGCACTTTGGGCTCGGTCGCAAGCACCTCCTCGAAATGCCTGCGCACGGCCTCGACGTCGGGCACCCGGTAGATGGCCGGATCGAGTTGGACATGCCTTTCAGCATTCGCGAGACGCAGGCGAACAAGCGCGGGCACGTCCTCCCGCTCTGCGGCCCTGACCAAGATCGGCATGAGTGGGAGCCTTCCAGCTCGCCCACCCCACCGCAAGGCGCACGGGGCAACTCAAGACGGGGCGAACGTTGCCTGATACGGCACTAGCAGCTCATCTTCCAGGTGTGGGAGTCGCCGCTGTCGTTGCCCCAGCTGTTGTAGCTGATCTCCTGGCCAGGCGCCAGGCATACCGTCCCGAGACCGACCCAGCCCTTGTTCTCGTACACCTGGACGTGGTCCTTGATGCCCGGGCCCGAGATCCCGTGGTTGGCCCAGGAGGAGTCCTGGTCCTGGATGGGGTCCTCCCAGTCCCCGTCGTCCCCTGACCAGTTGGTCCGCTGCCCGCCGAAGTCACGGTCCGTCCAGGCACAGAACTGACCGCTGGGGCACTCCGCGGCGTTCGCGCCGCCCGTGGTCGCCAGCGTCCCGCCGAAGGCCAGCACAGCAGCGGAAAGCAGGATGATGGGCTTCTTCATGTCGGGTGGTTCTCTTTCTGTCGCTGTTGGCTGAGCAGGGTGATGGCCTGGTGCAGGGCCCGGGCCCGAAGCCGGGCCACCTCGGCGACCTCGGTGCGGTGCAGCTCGCGGACCGCGGCGAGGCTACGGCCGCGGTAACGTGCTTCGGGCCGGAGGTTGTTGACGATGGTCGAGGCCCGGAACCAGCGGCGCTGATCGCCGTAGAGAGTCCGCTGAGCGGCGGCGAGGCAGCCGTCACTGTGCGCACGTACCACGTAGCCGGTGGGCAGGGTCAGGGTCAGCTCGGTGTGGCCGGCGCCGAAGAGCGCGTCCGTGACGCGCCGTCCCTCAGCCTTGCTCGGCGGTCGCTGTCCGGGGCGGGGCGGTGTGAGCCCCAGCCGGGTGAGGCAGCGGTCGGTGAGCAACTGCTGGGCGGAGTTGACCACGTCGTCCGGTTTGAGCCGCGGCGGCGAGGGTTCGGCCGCACAGCCGCCAAGGCCGAGTGCCGCCGGCAGCAGCACTCCCAGGAGAAGGGCCGGCCGGGCGGCTCCGCGTAGGGGCGACCGCTTTCCAGGCCGCGGAGCAGCCCCGGCCTGGTGTCGACGGAAGTGCATGGCGTGCCGATCAGCCCGGCTCACAGCCCAGCTTGTCGTGACTCACACCATCGATTTTCCCGGCCCAGGCCGTCCAGTTCTCGTCATAGTCGTCCTTCCGGATCTCCCGGTACAGACAACCGGCCCCAGGCCCGTAACTGATCGCGTAAACACTGCCGTTAACCTTGGACTCGAAGGAAAATGCATGGCGGCGGGTGCCGTTCTCCGCGTCGGCGTAGCCGGGAGGGCCGTAGCACCACGCCGTGCCGTGCATGGAGGGCTCGGTCCAGAAACACACCTGGCCCTGCCCCACCCGAGCCGACGATGCGGGATGTGTCGCACCGGCCGTGGGTGCGGCTGCGGTGGTACTCAGGGCCGCTGCCAAAACGGCGACGACGACAGGAACGAATGTGTGGCGCATACGGGCCCCCAAGTGCGGCTGTGACGCTTGATGTGACAGCGTTTCCTGGAGACTACCAAAAGTAGTTGCTCAACTACTAGGAGTGACGATAAGTCGTACTGGAGATCCCTGGGACACGTCCGCCGAGGGCATTCACGGGAGATCAATCGGCCGGTGCCGAACCATGGGACACCGCTCGCGCATCTCGCCGACCGGACGCTCTTCGCGGCGAACGCTGCCTGCTATCGGCACCAACCTGCCTGCCGCGGGGGGTGGTTATCTCCACGCCGTCCAGTCCGGGATCAACCGACAGCCCGTCACGGACAACGGCGACCCAGGCAACACCATGCCGTCACGCGATCACTCGGTCGATGAAGGCGGACAGGTTGCTCCGAGTGCGGGCGATCTTCTCGTCGGGGGAGAGCGTCTCCTCGAAGCCCCACCCGGCCGCCGTCTTCCGCTTGCCCCGGATGTACAGGGAGCAGGCCAGGTCGGTGCAGAGATACTGACCGACGGTGTTGCCCTGGCGGCCGGCTTCACCGGGGCGGCGCGCGGTCATGAGCCCCACGCCACCGCTGGTATGGGTCGTCAGGCAGAGCGAACACATGCTGCGGGAGGTGAATCCGCGCTTGGCTGCCGTCACCGCGCGCAGCGCGAGGCCCACGAGGCCACCGTCGTGCTCAACGACGAGGTAGACGCGCTCGGGGGCACCGGGATCTCGCCAACCGAGGAAATCGAGGTCGCCCCATGGGCGCTCCTCAAGATCCCTCGGCATGCCGAGACGTTTGGCCTCGCCCTTGGAGCAGTTGACGAACGACGAGCGGATATCGGTCTCACTGAGGTGTCTCACATCATCGAAGCTAACTGGCCTAATATATTTAGGCAAACCAATTATTTGATTAGTTTACGGAGGGCGCATGGCGCGGATGGGCATCACCCCGGAACGCCTTACCCGGACAGCGGCTGACCTCGCGGACGAGATCGGCTTTGGCGATCTGACCGTCTCGGCGGTCGCGCGCAGGCTCGGCGTCAAGGATCCGAGCCTGTATGCGCACATCCGGAACGCGCGGGAGCTGAAGGTGCGGGTCGCGCTGCTCGCCCTGCAGGAACTGGCCGACGCGGCCGCGGCCGCGCTGGCCGGCCGGGCGGGCAAGGACGCACTGGTGGCCTTCGCCAACGCCTACCGTGACTACGCCAAGAAGCATCCTGGCCGGTACGCCGCGGCCCAGTTCGAACTCGATCCGGAGACGGCGGCCGCCAGCGCCGCGCCCAGACACTCGGAGATGACACGGGCGATCCTCCGCGGCTACAACCTGCCGGAACCCGATCAGACGGACGCGGTGCGGTTCCTGCACAGCACGTTCCACGGGTACGTGAGCCTGGAGGTCGCGGGCGGATTCCGCCACACCCCACGCGAGGCGGATGCCTCCTGGTCGTGGGCCCTGGAGACCCTCGACTTCGCCCTGCGGAATCGGCCTCCGGCCTGACCTCGGTCCCTCCGGCGCCCGAGAACCCTGCTTCGTGGCTCGAGGGCGCCACCGTTGGGCCGGAGTGCTTGCGCGGCTGGAGAGCCGAAGGCCCGCGTCCGAACCGACCGGGGCCATGACCGCAGGGCACCCGAGGCTCAGCGTCCGGCGGGCGCGTACCGCTGAAGGACGATTCCGCTGCGAAAGGCCTTCGACTCCAGGAGCCGCAGTCGCGGGACCTCGTAACCGTCCGGGAACAGGCGGCGGCCCCGGCCTTGGACCACCGGATGGACAAACAGGCGGTACTCGTCGACGAGACCCGCCTCGATCAACGAGTGCGCCAAGGTGATACTGCCGGCGAGCACGATGTCCTGGCCGCCGTCCCGCATCTTGAGCTCGTTCACCTCCGTGACCGGATCGCCGCGCAGCACGGTTGAGTTCTCCCACCGCGGGTCCGTGAGCGAGGTGGAGACGACGTACTTCTGGACCCCGTTGAGGTAGTCGGTGATGCCCGAGGTGTCGTCGGTCTGCAGTGGCCAGTAGCTGCGGAAGTCCTCGAACGTCCGCCGGCCGACGAGCAAGGCGTCGGCCCGGCTGTCCTGCCGATGGCTCTCTTCCAGGACATCGCTCATGTCAGCGCTGGCCTGACCCTTCGGATCGAACCAGTCCGTGATCATTTCGATCGAGCCGTCGACGGTGATGTTCTGCGTGATCGCGAGTGTGCGCATGATTCCTCCTGCGTATGTACGGTCAGGGTCTTTGACTGCCGCGGACGATGAGGTTCAACGGCAGCACAGTCCATCGCCGCAGCCGGCCCCCGATCCGTGACACCGGCGAGCGCCTCGCCGACGACTGCCTGAGCACCGCATCACGGCAGTGTCAGTGGCCGTGCCTAAGGTCGTCGCATGAGTTCCTCGCTCAGTGTGTACCTGCTCGATGCAGCCGCGACGCATGCTCTGATCGGGTCTGGCGATGATCAGCTGCTCGAGGTCATCCGCGGCCGTTTCGGAGGGACGACCTTGCGCATGACGACGACTATTTCCGATCCGAGAGGGAGCACGGTGCTCCTTCCGTGTACGAGGCACTGCACGCGGTCGTCCAAGGCGGCCCCTTCAGTGACGACAAGGCGCACGCCTTCCAGTACGGCTATGCGTACGAACGACTGTGTTCCCTCCCCGGCTCGTTGCTGGACAACAGCTGTTTCACGCCACGTCGCGGTGACTGGTTGTCAGTTGTCGATCAGGGCCTGCGCGCGCTGAACATCACGGCGGTGTCCGTCGCGGCCTTTGGCAACTCCGACCTGCCGGCCCCGCTGCCGTGGACGTACGCGCCGGGCTGCGGCGAGTGGACGCCCGCGCAGATCGGACAGGCGCTGGAGCAGTTCGTGGCCACCATGGCGGCAGGACATGCCCCGCCGCTCGATCCCGAGGTGGTCGAGGCCGTCATGCAGTGCCTCGGGTGGATGCGGCGAGCGGAGGCGCAACCTGGGTTCGGCATCACCGGCTTTCCGTTCTTGAGTCCTCCGGCGCGGCGATTCTGCCCGCGGCCGGGTCCGCAGGCAGGTGAGACGCGCCGGCTCGGACACACGGCCACGGCAGATGGCGGGGAGCACATCATGTGCCGGAGGCACCCGTGACGACCAGGAGGAAGCCGCGCCGGATGTGACGAGCCGGATGCCGTCTCCGGGATCAGCTGGGACCATGAAGCATGGAGATGCTCAGCACGCAGGAGATCCTTGCAGCGATCGAGAAAGACCTCGGCGACTGGCGAAAGCTCGCTCAGGCCCTCGCCACCCGCTATCGCGTTGCCGATCTCGCCACTGGGGCCTCGTTCGTGTCCGCGGTCGCGGAAGCGGAGGTCACTGCCGGCCGGCACCCTGAGTTCCGGCTGGGGCGGGGGTTCCTCGATGTCACCGTGTCCACCGCTGACGACGCCACCGGAGGCCGGTGGGTCACGGCGGTGGATCTCGAGCTGGCCCGCGCGATCAGCGGGCTTGCCCGAAAGCACGGCCTGAGCGCCGTTCCCGGCGAGGTGGCCCAGCTCGAGCTTGCGCTCGACACCGCCGACGACACCGCGTTGTCCCCGTTCTGGTCCGCGCTGCTCACCGGCGATCCCGCTCACGTGGTGGACGACACGGTCCTTGATCCGACGAACCGTGTCCCCAACGTGTGGTTCCAGGCTGCCGCCGCTCGTACGCCCCCGGCCCAACGCTGGCACGTCGACCTGTGGTTGGCTCCCGAGGTGACCGAGCCGCGCATCGAGGCCGCTGTCGCCGCCGGTGGGGTCGTCGTCGACGATTCACATGCGCCGTCGTTCACCGTGCTCGCCGACCCCGATGGCAACAAGGTCTGTGTCTGCACGGCCCTCGACCGTGA
Source organism: Streptomyces sp. NBC_00344 (assembly GCF_036088315.1). NCBI lineage: Bacteria > Bacillati > Actinomycetota > Actinomycetes > Kitasatosporales > Streptomycetaceae > Streptomyces > Streptomyces sp. NBC_00344. The sequence goes on from NZ_CP107996.1 coordinate 303,445, forward strand.
CTGAGCCCGGCCCGACCGATCGCCGGCAGCGCCGCGGCGCTGCCGGCGCGGACCGAAACACTGTGGTGGGTGCTCTGTTCGACGGCATCCGTCACGGCAGAACCACGCAGCGGTGCAAGCAGCAGCACGGGTGGCCGAGTTGCGTACGTCTGACTCGTCCATCGCGGTCCCCGGTTCCGGTCCCCGCGCCGGCCTCTCGCCTGCACCGTCAGGTGTTGAGGCCGGGACGGAGCACCGGACGGGCCAGGAACCGGACCAGCGCACCGAGGGCGAAGCCGTAGAACGCCACCAGCCCATGCCCGTTGGACTGGGCGAACCACAGAGTCAGCCCCAGGACCGGCACGGCGAGGGCAAGCAGCCGCTGCTTCCGGGTCTCGGTCGGAGCGCCGGGGCGCAGCAGCAGGGCAGCGGCCAGGGTCGCGGCCAGGAAGTAGGTGGCGCCCGAACTCCCGGCGAAGTTCCGGGGGTCGGTGCTGACCCCGCCGGAAGCGCCGAAGAGAGGGTCGATGTGCTGGGGCAGGAAGATACCCGCGGCGAACAGGCCCACCATTAAGGGAGCGCCCCAGAACCACTGCGCCAGGGCGGCGATGACGGCGAGAGTGGCGATATTCCACGCTGCTCCCAGGAAGCCGCCGTTCTGCATGAAGACCGATGTGACCACACGCCACCAGCCCGATTTATTCGGGTCGTTGTCGAGAGCGCCCATCGCACCCGGCCAGCAGAGCTGGGTCACTACGGCGGCGAGCGCGACTGCGGTCAGCGCTACGGCGGCCCACGGGATGCGGCGGCGGCCCACCGGTTCCGGACCGACCAGGGCCAGACCGGCCTTGAACATCAGCACCATCAGTCCCGCCGTGGTCACGTTGAACAGCAGCGCGCCCATCGCCAACCCTCTTCTCAATTACGGTTGAATTGTACTCACTGCGACATTAGCGCCCACAGCAGTTCGACCGCGACGAACCCCTCACCCCGGCAGGTCCTTCCTGGTTCCCCCTCGCGAACCTCGAAGGAACCGCCCGTCCGTGTACCCGCGCACAATTCCCTCACCCGCGGCCGTCTGCAGATTCCGCACGCGCCCAACCCGTGCGTGTACGCCGCCGGTTTGGGTGTGCGGCCGATATGAAACGCTGATCGACTCGAAACCGCTGGGCGAGCGGCGACGCCCCCCGGGGCACCGGCCCCGGGCTCCGCTCCGCCGGAGTCTTCTGAGCAAGGGCGCCGTGCAGGTGTCAGGGGATCAGGACAACACGCCGATCGGGATCGGCCGGAATGCTCCACGCCTGCTCGACCTGGTCGAGCGGCATCGGCAGCGGGGACACGCCCACCCGAGGCGATCTCCTGGGCGAGGGAGGGCAGTTACCCTTCCGGCGTTGCGGCCGACGGCGTCGACACCGGGGATCAGCGGCAGGGTGCCGTCCGAGGTGCAGTGGCTGCCGTCGGCGGCCGGGCGCACCCGTGGGTGCGGTCCGGCCGCCAGGACGTCGGCCAGTACCTCGTGCTGCACCGAGAGTGTGGGGGTCGGGAGTCTCCCGGAGCGGGGCGGGGCCTGAAGGAGTGGACCACTGCGGCGTACATGGGGGCCCTCCCGTTCTGCCCCCACCGTGAGGACGGACGAACGCACTCAGCTGGCCCAGCGCACCACTACTCTCGCCCGCATCCGGCCCGGATCCCTCCCACTGGCTGAACCGGCCGCCGGAGGCACGATGGCGCAGCAGAGGGACAGCCGTTGCCCGGTGGTGAAGCCGGGAGATCCCGCCAACGCACAACGGGTGCGCGGCAGACGCCGGGCACGCCCGTCAGCCGGGCTGGCTGTTCTCCTTGAGTGTGCCCCAGCCGTGCCAGCGGTCGATCTCGATCCAGGCACTGACCCGGCCGCGGTCCCGCTGCGGGTAGGGATTTCCGAGGTAGTGCTGGGCCAGCCGGTCGATGTCGGCGAGATCCTTGTCCTCACGCAGCTCGGCGACATGTCCGATGATGCTGATGTGGGTGTACCAGTTGCCCTGGTCGAGCACCGTGAGCGTGACCCGGGGGTCGTTGCGGATGTGGTCGAGCCTCTTGCGGCCCTCGTCCATGTTGACCAGGATGCGGCCCTCGTCCCACAGGTACCAGGTGGCCGTGGACACGGGCTGGCCGTCGGACCGGAGTGTCGCGATGACGGCCGAGTTGGGCTTCTCCAGCATGACGACCGCGGTCTCGGGCAGCGGCGGATTCGACACGGAATCTCCTCCTCGGTATTCGGTTCTCGGTGATCCATCGGACTGCATGTTCACCGTGCCACATCCCGGCGTCCGGCACCTTTCGCCTCCGTCCGACCGGTTGCGCGCCGCAGAGGGTTTCGGCTGAACGGACAGCGGCTCATGCCGCAGCGAGGGCGTCATGCACACGTACAGGGCGAGCGGGAGCCGCAATCCGACGGGGTACCTGCCCGCGGCGGGTGGCCGGGCGGCCCTCTCATGCGTGTGCCCCCGGGCAGGTCGGGCCGGCCGGGGGCACACGGTTCAACAATCTGCTGGATGTCCGGACGTCAACGGGCTGATGGTGAGCCGCTCATGACCGCCCGACAGCCGGGTCAGCGACTGTGGTGGTGCCCACGGCCCCAGGACTCGGTGTCGACCGTCCTGCCGTGGGCGTCGCGCAGCGTCGCGGCGTCGTGGTTGTTCCACACCTGGTGGTGACGGTCCTGGTAGAGGTCAGTTCGGGTATCGCGGCCGAAGCCGGTGTGGATGCGGATGGAGGAACGGCCGCCGAGACGGACGTCGTCGAAGCGGTACCGGTTGCCGTCCCTGTCACGCAGGGTCCAGCCGTCCAGGTCCACGCTGCGCCGCGAGTTGTTCGTGATCTCGACCCACTCCGCGTTCAGCGAACGGTTCGTTCCGTTCTCGTGCCCGGGGCTGTCGGCCCGGACGTCACTGATGACCACATGGGCGGCCTGGTGGTGCCGGCCACGGTCGCCGTCGTGAGCGGCAGCCGGCAGCGCGGTAGCGCCGACCACGGCACCCGCCGCGAGAACGGTGGCTGCCAGACGGCGGGAGATGCGAGAAGCAGACATTGTGATGCTCCCTCAAGGACAGTGCCCCACCAGCCGACAACGTGGCTGGGGTGCGGTGTGGGTTCCCGGCCCGTTACTGGACCGAGGACCCACACCATGCAACGACCGTCCGGCTCGCAGACCGTCCTCACGGAGTGCGTTACCGGACACGGACATTTGCGTGACCGACGCCTGTATCAGACATATAAGGGCGATCGGCGTGCCCCTGACATTCACTGACCGCTACACCCACCCGTCGGAAGATCAGCAGAAAGGCCTTGCATACTCCGGCGCACCACCGGTTGCACCACCCCGGCGCACCACCCGCACGGCCGACAGGTCCGGGTAACAGTCCTTCTGCACGTTTCTTCGCACACCTGGAACAACTCCGCACGAATGAACGAGACACGAGCCGGGTCTCTCCAGGTGGAGTGCCGGACCAACTCCCTCCTGGTGAGAGCGGGGCGGGTCCGGATCACGCCACAGAGGCCGACCGGGGGCCGGCGGTCCGACAGGAAGGCCCGGCTGCTCGGCTCACAGGCCGACCGCTCCGTCGATCCGCTCACGGAGCAGGTCGGCATGGCCGTTGTGGCGGGCGTATTCCTCGATCATGTGGATGAGCACCCAGCGCAGCGACACCGTTCCGCGCCATGCGTCATCACCCTCGACATCGAGGTCGGGTGCCTCGGTGACGAACCCGTCGGCAAACGCGACTTCGGAACGCCACGCCTGCCACGCCACCGCGACGACCACGGTGGCGGCCACGGCGCCGTCGAAGTCCGCGTCCGGATCTGACTCCGACGAGAAGAGGGGCGGCACTTCCTGCCTGGCCAATACCCTCCGGAACCAGCGGCGCTCCACATCGGCGAGGTGCCGGACCAGACCGAGCAGCGACAGCGTCGACGGCTCAACGGAGCGCTGCGACAACTCGGTGCCCAGACCGGCGCACTTCAGCTCCAGCGTGGCGCGCTGGGCCCCCAGGACGTCGATGAGCATGCGCCGCTCGTCTCCGGTCGCGGAACTGCTGAACCGGCGGCCGCTCTCAGCTCCCGGGAACAGTTCGGCTCTTCTGCCAGCGCCTGCCATGCCCACATCATGATCCATTGTGTGACGCGACGCCAGGGCCGGTCATGCCGGCGTCCTGACCGCCGGACGCCGGAAGCAGCGGGCCCGCTCCACCCCTGATGATCTGCCGCACTGTCGTTCGTGGAGCGGGCCGCGCTCGCTCCCAGGTGCGGATGGGATCACCGGCCGGCAGGGGGACAAGGTCACGAGGAACGGCTGAAGCGCCCGACGACGACCGCAGTGCAGGGGGTGTCCCCGACGCGCCCGGCGTCCCGTACCACCGGCCGACAGAGTGAACCGACCCGCAGCGCTGGGGCCCCGGCCCACCCGCCGAAGATCCGGTGCAACTCGCGGCGGCCCGCAGCAAGACCTCCCCCGTCTCCGGCTGAGATCCCGTTCGCCCGGCCGAGCCACCGGCGAAACACCCACGAACCACAGACAACAACAACAGAATGAGCCACATACGGTGGACCGGCATGCCCGGACGACCTCACAGGATGCAGGAACCTCCGCCGTACCATTGGCCGGGCGAGTGCTGTCGGTGTAAACATAATCCTATGGCCCGACTGATGGGTCGATTCAGGGCCTTGTCGGTCTCCCTGTTCGCCGGTCGGCGCCCTCAGAGTCGACGCGAGCAGCGAACGGCGGACGGCTGCCAGGCTGCGCCGCAGCCTTACCGGCGCGTGCAATCCGCGCTCAGGGGACGCACGGTCGCCGGCCAGGTGCTCGCTCTGCAAGTGGTCATCGTGCTGCTGCTCGTCGCGGTCGCCGTCACGGAGCTCGTACTGCAGGCGCGGCACGACAGCACGACGGAGGCCCGTAACCGGTCCTTGGCCGTCGCCGAGACGTTCGCGAACTCGCCCGGGCTGATCGCGGCGCTGAACTCCCCCGATCCGACTGCGGTACTCCAGCCGCGGGCGGAGGCGGCACGGAAGGGGTCCGGCGTCGATTTCGTCGTCGTGATGGACACCGACGGAATCCGCTACACCCACCCCAAGCCGGACAGAATCGGAAAGAAGTTCGTCGGCACCATTGCACCCGCCCAGGCCGGCCGCTCGCTGACCGAGAAAGTCAACGGAACCATCGGCCCTCTGGTACAGGCCGTGGTTCCGGTCAAAAACGGTAGCGGGAAGGTTGTCGGCCTGGTCTCCGCGGGGATCACCATCAACAAGGTCAGCGGCGCAGTCAACCGTCAGCTGCCGCTCCTCCTGGGCGCGTCCGCCGCCGCACTTGGGCTTGCCACGGTGGGAACAGCCCTCATGAGCCGGAGGCTGCGGCGCCAGACACACGGGCTCGAGCCCGCCGAGATGACCCGGATGTACGAGCACCATGACGCGGTACTGCACGCCGTGCGCGAGGGGGTCCTCATCGTGGGCGGGGACGACCGGCTCCTGCTGGTCAACGACGAGGCGCGCCGTCTGCTCAAACTGCCCGGTGAGGCAGAGGGGCAGCGGGTCACCGAGCTCGGCCTGGATACGCAGGTGGCGTCCCTGCTGGCCGCCGGTCACACCGTCACCGACGAGATCGTGCGCTCGGGGGGCAGTCTGCTCGCGTTGAGCAACCGGCCCACGGACAGCAAGGGCGGGCCGCCGGGCAGTGTCACCACCCTCAGGGACTACACGGAGCTGCGGGCGCTCTCGGGCAGGGCCGAGATCTCGCGTCAACGCCTCGAGCTGCTCTACGACGCGAGTGTCGCCATCGGCACCACCCTCGATGTGACCCGGACGGCAGAAGAGCTGGGCGGGGTGGCGGTCCCCCGGTTCGCGGACTTCGTCACCGTCGACCTGTCCGAGGCCGTCCTGCGGGGCGAGGAGCCGACCGCGGAGAGCGACATGGAGATGCGGAGGGTGGCGACCGTGGGCATCCGGGACGACCATCCCCTCTTCCCCACGGGCGCGACGATCACCTTCGTCCCCTCTTCACCTCAGGCCGCCGGGTTCGACAGCGGGCGGGCGGTACTGGCACCCGACCTCAAAGCGGACTCCGGATGGCAGGCCCAGGACCCGCCGCGAGCCGCACACGTGGTCGCCTACGGAATCCACTCGCTCATCAGTGCCCCACTGCGCGCCCGCGGCGTCCTGCTGGGGGTCGTCGCGTTCTGGCGCTCCGAGAAACCGGACCCCTTCGAACCGGACGAACTGTCACTCGCCGAGGAACTGGCCACACGCGCCGCGGTCTGCATCGACAACGCTCGCCGCTTCACCCGTGAACACGCCATGGCCGTCACGCTCCAGCACAGCCTGCTCCCCCGCGCCCTGCCTGAGCAGAACGCCCTGGATGTGGCGTACCGCTATCTTCCGGCCCAGGCGGGGGTGGGCGGCGACTGGTTCGACGTCATCCCGTTGTCCGGCGCCCGTGTCGCGCTTGTCGTGGGCGATGTCGTCGGCCACGGCCTGCATGCCGCCGCCACCATGGGCCGCCTGCGGACCGCGGTTCACAACTTCTCCGCCCTTGACCTGCCCCCTGATGAGCTGCTGGGCCACCTGGACGAACTCGTCGGCACCATCGACCTGGGCGAGTCGGCGACCGACGCCGCGCCCATCACCGGCGCGACCTGTCTGTACGCGATCTACGATCCCGCCTCCGGCCGGTGCACCATGGCCCGCGCCGGCCACTTGCCGGCCGCCCTCGTACACCCCGACGGCACCGTGGACTATCCCGACGTCCCCGCGGGCCTGCCGCTCGGTGTGGGTGGGCTGCCTTTCGAGACCGCCGAACTGCAGCTGCCCGAGGGCAGCCGGCTGGTGCTCTACACCGACGGGCTCGTCGAGGACCGTCACCGCGACATCGACGAGGGCCTGGACCTCCTGCAGACCGCTCTGGCCCAGTCCGACGAGTCGCCGGAGGCAACCTGCGAGGCGGTGCTGGACGCACTGCTCCCGCCGCACCCGAGCGACGACATCGCGCTGCTCGTCGCCCGTACCCGGGTCGTGCCGCCCGACCGGATCGCCGACTGGGAGGTGCCCTCGGACCCGGCGGCCGTGGCAGGCATGCGTGCCTCCGTCACCGAGCAGCTGACGCAGTGGGGACTGGACGAGATGGCCTTCTCCATGGAACTGATCCTCAGCGAACTGATCACCAACTCAATCCGCTATGCCACCGGGCCCATCCACGTGCGGCTGCTCCGGGACCGCACGCTGATCTGCGAGGTCTCCGACACCAGCAACACATCTCCCCATATGCGCTACGCGGCAGGCATGGACGAAGGCGGGCGCGGGCTCTTCCTGGTCGCCCAGTTCGCCGAACGCTGGGGAACCCGGTACACCGCCACCGGGAAGGTGATCTGGGCCGAACTGACCCCGGGCGGCGGGCTGCCGGCGCAGGTATGGGACCTGGAAACGCTGGACTACGACCTGTGAGCGGGCCTGTGCGGACCCGTCCTGTTCGCCCCCCGAGGTTCCCGGGCAGAGCAGCGGGCTCACGGCCGGCGTCAGCCGCACAGGAGGCCGCATGACCGACTCCCCCCGCCCCTGAGGGGCGGGCAATCGCTGTACGCGTCCGGCCCTGTCCCGTTACCGAAGGCCGGCTTCGCTGGGCGGGGGACGTAGCGGGGCCCTCCGGGCCGCAGGCGGGACGTCGCGGTCGTACAGCGGAGGCGACTATGTGCCCGCAGTCAGGGTTTTGAGCTCGTCGAGCGACTCCCTGATGAACTGCGACAGCTCCTGCTCGTCGGGCGCCTCGATCCAGCGCTCGAACGCAACCTTGAACACAGCGGTACCCGCCTCGGCGGCCAGGCTGGCGGCCGGGTCCCTCACACCCCGCCGACGCAACGTATCGGCGAGTGCCGCGGACAGTCGCGCGAGCTTTATCAGCTCACGCTCCTGCAGCTCCGCGTTCGCCACAATGACGGCCTGGCGCTGCCGTGCATACTCGCGGCGCGCCTGGAACGGAGCGGCAGCGGCCTGCAGTGCTGTTGCTATCGCGTCGATCGGCGCCGCGGAATCAGCCGCACCTGCGAGGGTGGTCACGAAGAGCTCCTGCAGCGACCCCGCTCCCGCGAACAGCACCTCGCGCTTGTCGGCGAAGTGCCGGAAGAACGTTCGCTCCGTGAGTCCCGCCCGCTTGGCGATCTCCGCCACGGTGGTCTGTTCGAACCCGCGCTCGCTGTAGAGCTCCAGCGCTGCCTGCTCCAGGCGGCCGCGTGCGTTCGGCTCCCATCGACCCATACCCAGATCCTACGTGATGGCAGTGCCTGACATCGAGTGCTACGGTTGATGACAGCAACTGACATCGTTCTGTCCGGGCGCAGATCCCGAGGCGGGGACGGTCGATCACCCGGAGGTTCTTCCCATGCGTGTTTTCGTCACCGGCGCGTCCGGCTTCATCGGCTCGGCCGTCGTCCCCGAGCTCATCGGCGCGGGGCATCGGGTCGTCGGGCTCGCCCGCTCGGACGCCTCCGCCGATGCCCTCGCCGCCGCCGGGGCCGAGGTGCTCCGCGGTGCTCTCGACGACCTCGACAGCCTCCGCGAAGGTGCAGCCGCGTCCGACGGCGTGATCCACCTTGCCTACATCCACGACTTCTCCCGGTACGAGAGCGCTGCACGAACCGATGCGCAGGCCATCGAGACTCTCGGCGCCGCGCTCGAAGGCTCCGGCCGGCCGCTCGTGATCGCGTCCGGAACGCTCGGGCTCACGCCGGGGCGCGTCGCGACCGAACGAGACACACCCGATCCCGGGTCGGGCGTGTCGCCCCGGGCCGCCGGCGCGCGGGCGGCGCTCTCCCTCGCCTCGTGCAACGTCCGCTCGTCCGTCGTGCGGTTGTCCCCTTCAGTGCACGACGAAGGCGATCACGGGTTCATCCCGACCCTGATCGCCATCGCCCGCGACAAGGGCGTATCCGGCTACGCCGGCGACGGTTCCAACCGCTGGCCCGCTGTGCACCGGCTCGATGCCGCGCACCTCTTCCGTCTCGCCCTGGAGATCGCCCCGGCGGGATCCGTACTGCACGGGGTCGCCGACGAGGACGTGCCGGTCCGCACCATCGCCGAGGTGATCGGCTGGCACCTCGGCCTCCCGGTCGCCGCCATATCCCCCGAGGACACAGCCGAGCACTTCGGCTGGCTGGGCGCGTTCCTCGCGGCCGACGCCCCGGCATCGAGTGCGCTGACCCGCGAGCTGCTGGGATGGCAGCCGACTCGACCCGGACTCATCGACGATCTCGACCAGGGCCACTACTTCCGCAACACGTCCGGGTGACGCCCGTTCGTGCCGTCGCCGGCGAGGCGGTCGTGGTCAGCGAGGACTTCGTCGATCACTCGCCGGTTGACGGCGGCCTGCACCTCGTCGGTGTCGACGCAGCCGGCCAGCACCAGCAGGGCCTTCCACAGCGCCCAGCCCCTGGCCCGTGCCCAGACGTCGTCATCCTGGGCAACCGCCCGGCGGAACGCTTCCCGGCTGCTGCCCTGGAACATCCCCCACGCGATCACCAGATCGCAGGCCGGATCCCCCACCCCCGAGGTTCCGAAATCGATGACGGCTGCCAGCTCGCCCTCCACGACCAGCAGGTTGCCCGGGGCGACGTCGCCGTGGAACCACCTGGGCGCTCCGTGCCACTCGGCGGCCAGAGCCGAGTCCCAGACCGCGGTCGCCCGCTCGGTGTCGACGCGCCCGCTGAGCGCGGACAGGCAGCGGCGGGTCTCGTCGTCGTAGTGGACCGGCGACGCCCCCCGGTACCAGCTGTGCTCCCCGGCGAGCGGACCGCCCGTGGTGTCGCAGCGCTGGAGGGCGAGGATGAACTCCGCCACCGATGTTGCGAACCGAGCCATGTCATCGATGGGCCCGATGGCAGCGGTGCTGCCCTCGAGCCAGCCGCGTACGGACCAGGAAAAGGGATAACCATGGCCGGGGGCGCCCTTGGCCACGATCGCCGGGATGGCAACCGGCAGCGACGGAGCCAGCCGGGGCAGCCAGATGTTCTCCTTGTCGACAGCCGGTACGTATCCGGCCGCAGTGGGCAGCCGGACGGTCATGCTGTCGCCCAGTCGGTAGGTCCGGTTGTCCCAGCCGTCAACCTCCACCGGGGTCACCGGGAGACCGGCCCACTGCGGGAACTGCTCAGCGATCAGCCGTTTCACCAGCGCGGCAGTAATGCCGGCGCGGCCGTCGGAGGGGTTCGAAGCCATCCCGCGATCATCGCGTTCGGCATTCACGCGCCGCAACGGGTTATCGAGGACCTCTGGGTCGAGACCCTCGCCGCCGACCCCGCCGGCCCCGAAGCACTGCGCGCCAAGCTTCGCGTTCTACCGAACCGCCGACGTGACGACCGTACAGAACAAGCGGCGCGCCAAGCGCAGGCTGACGCCCCGGTGCTGACCACCGCCGCCGCGCAGTGCCCGGGCGAGCAGGCCGGGCACACGATGCGGCTCGCCGCCGACAGGGCGGAAAGCCTGACCCTGCCCGCCTGCGGCCATTCCCCCACCGAGGAAGTTCCCGCGGCGCCGATGGATGCGCTCACACGTTCCTGACCCCCTGCCCGGATGGGCCTCCATGCCCGGTTGCACGGCCGAACCACTGAGACCGGTCTGCCGGGGGGAAACACCGGTGGAAGCGCCCGACCCGGCTCATGATGCCGAAACCGGCAGGTAGGTGCAGACATGCACACCGGTGCCGCTGATGGCCGTGGAGGCCAGTTCGAGCGTGCGCAGCATGCCGTCTCCAGGGAAGATCGTCTTGCCTCCGCCGAGGACCACCGGCATGATCATGAGCCGGAGCTCGTCGACCAGGTCCTCGCGCAGAAGAGTGCGTACGAGAGTCGGGCTGCCCATGACCAACAGGTCTCCGCCCTCGGTCTCGTGCAGTTCCCGGATACGGTCGACTGCGGAGGTGCTGGGCGGTGCCGTTCAGGATGCGATGACCAGGGCGCAAGCCCTGCTGTTCGGACGCCGCACCTGGCAGACGATGGCCGCGGCGTGGCCGGAGCGGGCCGGTGACCCGTTCGCAGACCAGATGAACGCCATTCCGAAATACGTCGTGTCCGCGACACTGGGCGACGACGATCTGGCGTGGGACAACACCACGCGCATCCCGGGTGACACGGCGGGTCGAAGAACCGGTGTGACCAGCCGCCGTGCGCGAAGCCACCTTCGTTGTCCTCGTCAGGTCCGCCCGGCGCCTGCACGACACCGTCCAGACTGATGAACTCACTGATCACGATGCGCATGGGACTCGCTCCTCTTCGCTCTCCTGGCCCACTGCGATGGAGACTGCCTGGCCGCACCGAACTCATCGCCCGCTGCGGCGTCTCCTGAAGCACAGCCTGAACCACGGCCGGTCTCCACACGGCGCCGCGAAACCGCCTGACTCCGACGACGCGGTCACCTATCGTCGACGTGATTCCCGGCCCGGGCCGGCTCGGACCGGGTCAAGGTCCATGACGTGGAGGATGATTGTGCGCTACCGCGAGCTGGGACGCAGTGGACTGGCCGTGTCCGAGATCGGTTACGGCGCGTGGGGCATCGGTGAGTCCAGCTGGGTGGGTGCCACGGAGGACGAATCCGTACGCGCGCTGCACCGGGCCATCGACCTCGGGGTGAATTTCGTCGATACCGCCCGGGGTTACGGAGAGAGTGAGCGAATCGTCGGCCGTGTCGTCCGTGAACGGGCCGGTGACGAGGTGCACGTGGCGACCAAGGTGCCGCCGAAGAACCGCGTGTGGCCCGCGCCGGACGGTCTGGACCCGGCCGGGACCTTCCCGGGTGAGCACATCCGGACGAGCCTGGAGACCAGTCTGCTTACCAGCGGCCTGGACCACTTCGACGTACTTCAGTTCCACGTCTGGAACGATGACTGGATCGGCCGCGGCGACTGGCTGGAGACGATCGGCGAACTGAAGCAGGAGGGGAAAATCCGCCTGTTCGGCGTCTCCATCAATGACCATGAACCCGAGAGCGCGCTCGCACTCGTACGGAGCGGCGCCGTGGACAGCGTGCAGGTCATCTACAACATCTTCGACCAGGCACCCGCCGACGCACTGTTGGCGGCCTGCGAGGAGAACGGCGTCGGTGTCATTGTGCGGGTGGCGCTGGACGAGGGTGGCCTCACCGGCCGTATCACTGCCGGCACGACGTTCCCGGAAGGCGACTTTCGTAACCGCTACTTCCGCGGCGACCGCCCGGCACAGGTCGAACAGCGGGTGGCCGCGATCGTCGCCGATCTCGGCATCGCCCCCGATGAGATCGCTGAGCATGCGCTGCGTTTCGTGCTGAGTTCACCGGCGGTCTCCACCGTCATCCCGGGTATGCGCACCCTGCACAACGTGGAGCGCAACGCGGCTCTGAGCGACGGCCGTCTCCTCACCGCCGACCAGCTCGCCGTACTGGCCAAGCACCGCTGGCCGCGCAACTTCTACTCCTGACCCGCGGGGCCGCTGCCGGCCCGGGCGCTGTGCGGTTCCCGCCCACGCGACGCCCGGCCGGGCACGCATCGGCCGGCCGAGGACCGGGGCGACGTCCGGGACATCCGCTCGTATGGGCGGTGCGGGACACCGGCAGTGCGCGGGCACCGGCACGGCTCCCGCGCACTCCGCTTGCTGACCTGACCGCCCTGATCACATAGGCTTGGCGGATGGCGAAGTACTTCGACGTGCACCCCGACAATCCCCAGCGGCGCACCATCAACAGCGTGGCGGACAGCATCCGCTCAGGCGCCCTCGTCGCTTACCCGACGGACTCCTGCTATGCGCTGGGGTGCCAGTTGGGCAACCGTGACGGCATCGGCCGGATCCGGTCGATCCGCAACCTCGACGACCGTCACCACTTCACCCTTGTCTGCCAGGACTTCGCGCAGCTGGGCCAGTTCGTACACATCGACAACGATGTGTTCCGCGCGATCAAGGCGGCGACCCCCGGCAGCTACACCTTCATCCTCCCGGCGACGAAGGAGGTGCCGCGTCAGCTGCTGCATCCGAAGAAGAAGACCGTCGGGGTGCGCATCCCCGACCACATTGTCGCTCAGGCCCTGGTCGCCGAACTCGGTGAGCCGCTGCTGTCCAGCACCCTGCTCATGCCGGACGAGGACGAGCCGATGACGCAGGGCTGGGAGATCAAGGAACGGCTCGACCATGTGCTGGACGCCGTGGTCGACTCCGGCGACTGCGGCACCGCGCCGACCACGGTCATCGATTTCTCCAGCGGTGAGGCCGAGATCGTACGCCGGGGAGCGGGCGACACCTCGCGCTTCGAATAGTCGCAGGCCCTCCCCGGACTCACCCGGTCCGGACCGTCCTGCCGCGTCCGCCGGCCGACATGCCCGCCCGCAGGGCGGGCCACTCCCCCGGCCAAGGGCTGCGCCGTACCCCTCGCGGGCGCGCGACGACAGCCACGACACCTCGCCACGCTGTCGGAACGTCCGGATACGTCCGGGATGAGGACGCTCCTTCGCCGAGCGGCACACCGGCATCCGACACCGCGGGCTGATCCACCACGGATTTCGGGAAAGCCCCTAGTGACCGGCCGTGGCAGGGACGAGGCCGTCGGCCACCAGGCCCGCCATTACCGCCTCGCCCAGGGCCTGAACCGCCGACTGCGGGCGAACCATCACGGTGAACTCCTTGATCCGCCCGTCGCCGTCGAGGTGCAGCAGATCGATGCCGTGGATCTGCTTGCCGTTCACGGTGGCCCGGAAGAGCAGCACGGCGGCCGGCGCCTCCGTTCCATCGGCGCTGGTCTCAGCCACGCCGTCGAGATGCCCGACATAGTGGAAGTCCTCAAAGGTACGCAGGAGGACTCCGAAGAGCCCCATCACCATCGGCTTGCCTTCGAACGGCGTGAACTTCACAGGGCTGTAGAGCCGGATGTCCTCGGTGAACAGGTCGTTGAGCGCGGTGAGGTCGCTGCTGTCGACGGCGCCGCGGAAGCGGTCCACAGTGGTCATGGCTTCTCCTTGATCGGGATGGATCGTCTGGTTGATAATCAACATTATGACTAGTCATTTTCTTGACTATCATGACTGAGGTTCCATGAACAGAGGTGTGGAGGAGACGGTCCGATGGCTTTGCGTCACGCCGTGCTGGCGGCTCTGCTCGACGAGGAGCTGAGCGGGTACCAGCTCGCCAAGGCGTTCGACATGGGTGTGGCGAACTTCTGGCACGCGCTGCCGCAGCAGCTGTACTCCGAGCTGGCCAAGCTGGAGCAGGAGGGGCTGATCGACGGCCGGGAGGTCGTCCAGGAGAGCAGACCGAACAAACGCCTCTTCCGGGTCACCGGCGAGGGGCTGGCAGAACTGGAACAGTTCACGGCGGCCGCCGCCAAACCCTCCTTCGTCCGCGACGACCTGCTCGTCAAGGTCCAGGCCGCCGATCACGTCGGCACCGAGGCGCTCATCGAGCAGCTCACCGAGCGGACCGCCTTCGCCGAGGCCAAGATCGGACTGTTCGACTCACTGCTGCGGAAGATGCGAGGCAGCATCAGCGAGGAGGACTTTCTGCGCCACGGCGAACGGATCGGCCCGTACCTCACCTGTCTGCGCGGTCTGGCCTTCGAGCGGGGGAACCGTGACTGGTGCGAGCGCACGGTGGCGGTGCTGCGGGAACGGCGAGCGTCCCCGGACCGGGAACGACCACAGCGGTAGCGGCAGTCAGGGAGGCCCAGAAGCATTCGGGTGAAGCACGGTGAGCCGCATCGGGCAAAGGCCACCTGTGAGCTGAGGATCACATGATGGGCCGTAGGTCCTCGTGCGGATACGCCCGTATCCGAGCACGCCACGATCACGAAGGATGCACGCACATGCGATTCAAAAGCGCCGCCCTCCTGGCTGCTACTGGCACGTTGATCCTGGCGGGTGCCGCCGGCGCCTCCGCCGACGGCGGCGCCCGGGGGGTCGCAGTCGGCTCCCCCGGCATCCTGTCCGGCAACGTCATCCAGGTGCCGATCAGCGTTCCCATCAACGTCTGCGGCAACTCGGTCAACCTCATCGGCGCTTTCAACCCCACCTTCGGCAACACCTGCATCAACGGTGAGTTCGGCAGGGGTTACGACGACGGCCGGAACGGAGACCACCACCGCCGCCGCGACGACAACCGCCGCGACAACAACCGCAGCAGCAAGCACCAGAGCAAGAACCACCGCAGCAGCAACCACCGCTGAGGCTCCCTCGGCGCGAGTCGGCGCAACGATGTTTCCGAGTGCCTCGCTGTGTGAGATCCGACCGCAGCGAGGCACTCCGCGGTCACCGGCGGTTCAAGGGGTCATACCGTTGGTCGGGGCGATGGCGCCCGGGTTCTGCCCGATGCACTGATGCAGCCGAAGCTGCGGGAGCTCAGGACAGCGATATGAGGCGGTAGACCGGGTCGGGGCGATCGATGTCCTGATCCGGCAATGCCGCCAGCTCCCGGCAGACCCCCTCGACCTGCTCCGGATCGGCGGCTCCGGCCCACGGGACACGGCCCCTGCTGATCTGTTCGCGCCACCTTCGGGGGCTCTGTCCCTGTCCGGTTCCCGCGAAGCGGGTCTCACCAACGGGCCGGAGCCCGTGGCCGGCTGCCAACTGCACCACGACATCCAACTGATCGGGTGCGCGGCGCGCATACTGGCGACGCAGGGGCGCGGTGACATGCGCGATGTCGCTGTCCGTGGTGAACGCGGCCTCCTCCTTGTCGACCGTCGTGACGAGCGTGCCTGCCGGGCTCAGGACCCGAGCGGCCTCAGCAAGTACCGGCGCCACATCGGTCAGCAGGTGCAGCAACCAGATGAGCACCACCGCGTCGGCCTTCACCGAACCGACCGGCAGACATGTCGCGTCCCCGGACACCACACCACGAGGCAGCCGGCTCGCGGCCACGGCGGTCATTCCCTGTGAGCGGTCCACGCCGAGAACGGTGCGCCCTGGGCGGTGCAGCCGCCATGTCACGATCCCGGTGCCGCAGGCGACATCCACCACCGTCCGCACACCCTCCGGCAACAGCCTTTCGACCGCCGCTGCCGCTGCGGCTGCCCGGGGCTCACCTCCGCGGGAGGCGTCGTAATGCGTGGCCTCACGGTCATAGTCGATCACGGGGTGACAATATATCCGCGGCCATCTGCCCGAACTGGCGTTTTTGTCAACGTGCTGATACCTGGCTGCTACTGGGGCCGACAGCGACCGGCATCTCACCGCCGGCCTGGGTTCCTCGCGGGCCGGAGACGCTTCGGGCCTCGTGTGTTCAGGGTGTCCGGCAACTCGGCGTCCGGAGCGTCCATTTCACGATTCCGGCTGCCCATACGGCGCTCCTGTCGCGGAGTTGGGCTCGCCACCGGCGATCGTCCTCAGCCGGTCACCGTCCGATGCCACGACGGCGCTGACGTGCGGCGCGGATGGTTCCTGACGAACGGCAGGGGGTCCACCGGCGCCCAGCGGATACGGACCATCGCTGCCGCCGTCACGAGCGTCCCGGCCGTCATCAGTACCGGCGTGGACTCCGCCATACTGCGGCTCTGCCGAAGCCCCGTCCTCCGGCAGGTCCGTCGACGACAGCCCCGGCAGAGCCGGGGCCGGAGATCAGGAACGCGGCCGGCGGGACTGATCGTCCCGCTCCGCATTCTTCTCCTTGATCCGCACCGCTTCCTTCCGGACCTCCGCCTGGGTGGCGCGTTCCTTCTGCAGCCAGTCGGGAAGATCACTCTTCAACGCGTCGATCTGCTCGGTGGTCAGTGCGTCCGTGACTCCGCCACGGGCGAGACCGGCGATGGAGACACCCAGTTTCGCCGCGACCACCGGCCGGGGATGCGGACCGCTGCGCCGCAGTTCCAGCAGCCACTCGGGCGGATCGGCCTGCAACGCGTTCAACTCGGTACGCGAGACTGCACCCTCCTGGAACTCTGCGGGCGTGGCCTCGAGGTACACACCCAGCTTCTTCGCCGCAGTGGCGGGCTTCATCGTCTGGGCGGTCTGGTGGGACTTCATGGTGTCAAGAGTAGCGAGCGTGTGCGATACCTCCGACCACGCCCGGTAACCTGGCCGAGTGACAGGCTCGGAAGTACCCCCTTCGTTCCGGCTCGCGTACGTCCCAGGGGTCACACCCACCAAGTGGGTGCGGATCTGGAACGAACGGCTGCCCGAGGTCCCGCTGACCCTTGTCGCGGTGTCCCCCGCCGAAGCATTCGAGGTGCTGCGGGGCGGCGGCGCCGACGCCGGATTCGTACGGTTGCCGGTGGACGGCACGGATCTCAGTGCGATCCCCCTGTACACCGAGACGACTGTGGTCGTGATCCCGAAGGACCACATCCTGGCGGCGGTGGACGAGGTGTCCGAAGACGATCTGGCCGACGACATCGTGCTGCACCCGCTCGACGAGACCCTCAGCTGGGAGCACCGGCCCGGCCTTGCGGCGAACGAACGCCCCGCGACCACGGCGGACGCCGTCGAACTGGTGGCAGCGGGGGTGGGACTCCTCCTCGTCCCGCAGTCACTCGCCCGCCTCCATCACCGCAAAGACCTCACATACCGGCCGGTCCCGGAAGCCCCCCAGTCACGCATCGCGCTGTCGTGGCCACAGGACGAGACGACTGATCTGGTGGACCAGTTCATCGGGATCGTCCGCGGGCGCACGGTCAACAGCTCACGGGGACGCTCTCCCGCCTCCGCACAGCCCAAACAGGCCAAGCAGGCCAAGCAGGCCAAGCGACCCGATACAGCTGGTGCGCGCCGGAAACCCGCCACCGGCAAGTCGACGAGCAAGAACGCACGGAGCGGTTCCGGAGGCCCCAAAGGCGCGAAGCGCGGTAAGCCTCGCGGCCGGTCCTAGGTAGAGAACTGACGGACGGTATTGACAGGTGGATCTCTCACTTCGAGGCGACCTGCATGACTGAACGCGATCTCGGCTATCGCAACTGCGCCAGCCCCTCCCCTGGATCGGAATGTGGGAGCTGCGTTTCAGTCGCTGTACCGCGCGCCATTGGACGTGGCATGTGCCGTACATCGGCCCCACCGGAAGACGCCCTCACCGGCTGAGGGCCGACCTGTATCCGTGGTGGATCGGTGCTCGGCCTCCCGCACCGCGGCCGCCCGCCACCCGCCACATTCCTCAGTCAGCGCGCAGCACGGCCTCACCATCGTGACATGTGTGCGCCGGCCGGTTCGTGGTCACCGGTGCGGCCTTCCCCGGTCGGCGTTCGTCGGTTGAAGGCGGACCGCCGGGGCGACGCCCGAACTACGTGACCCGCGTGACGCCTCCCGTGCCGCTACGCGTCCGCTCGCAGGCGCGGGCCACCCGGTGGAGCTCCACCCGGTCGGCCGCGCGTCCTCCGCTTACGTGCCAGAAGGGGTGGGTGAGGATCTGGGCCGAGAGCCGCAGGAGTCGTCGGCGCAGACCGGTGACGTCGCACGGGCGGGGAGCAGCGAGCGCTTCGTAGGTGCGGATCCAGTCCCGCTGCGCCGCCACCAGGTCGTCGGGAAAAGGAGTGCGGTCCATGACCCCAGTAGAGCATGTGTTCGATTTATGGCGCACATGCGCGTTCCCGACTCGACGCCAGCCGCCGCCCACTCAGGCAGGTACGGATCACGGAGTACTCGGGTACCGCTACGGCCGCCGTACCTCGAACTGGAAGCAGCCGTACTCCAGCGCCCGCACATGCACCAGCGCCACCTCCGGCTCGGCGAACGCCGCATCGAAGGCCTGGTCGAACCCGCCACCGGCGTCCTCGGGAATCTCGAACAAGCGGCCCCCGACGATGTGGCCATCGGCGCCGTAGCGACGGATGGTGCGCAGTGCCCCCTGCCGCGCGAACGGATAGTCGTGGGTGCTTCGAGGCCCCTCGCACTCCCCGGCATGGATGAACACCGGCCCCGATTCGTCGTACGCCCCGGGCTGGGCGCCGGTCTCCGCCGCCCAGCGCCGCAGTGGCGCGTACGAGACGAGCGCGACCCGCTCACCCGGCTCGATGGTCCGCAGACAGCAGCGCAGCGGGCTGCCGACGCAGTGGAAGGGAATGCCGTTTTCGCTCGCGGTGCCGGGCTGGAGCGGCTGCCCCGCGTCGTCGGTGTCGCGAAGTTCCTTGAGCGTGGCCGGCGGAATGGGGAGAGGCGTGTAAGCGGTCATGAGTTCAGTGTCGACGGCTCGCACTCTGAGGTGCTGGCGGAATTCGGACCAAGAGGCCGGTGGTGCGACTCGGTGAAGCCCGGGCCCCTGAGCGGAACTCGGGTCCGGAGGCGGGCGCCCTGGCACCGCGTCAGAAATGGGCAGGCGACGGCTGGGAGGCCCTGGCAGGATGGCCGCGCTCTCATGCCCGATGCGAAAGGATCCAACAGCCCATGGCCCGAGCCATCACTCTGATCCGCTCCGCCTCCCTGACCGAGGCCGAGTACGCCTACGCAGCCACGGCACCGGCCGACGCTCGTCTCATCTTCCTGGCCGGCGCGTGTCCGCTGAACGAGGACGGTTCAACGGCGGCCGCCGGAGACTACGCCGGGCAAGCGGCCAAGGCCCTCGAGAACATGGTGGGTGCTCTCACTGCTTCCGGGGCATCCCTGAACAACGTCATCAGCACACGGGTTCTTGTCGCGTCCACTCGGCGACAGGATCTGGTGACCGCCTGGGAGGTGGTCCGGGACGCGTTCGGTGACCACGACGTCCCGAGCACCTTGATGGGTGTCACCGTGCTCGGCTACACGGACCAGTTGGTGGAAATCGAAGCCGTCGCCGCCGTGCTTGATTCCTGAGGGGCGCCCCTCAGGAACGCTGCCGGGAGTCCCAGGTCCGGACATCGGACCGGGACTCCCGGATTTCAACCTGGCACGGGCGCCCTTTCGCCGGGACCCGCGATGTCGTCGCCGGGCCGCGCCGAGCCCGGACGGAGCCGATTCAGTATCCGCCGCCGGAACTGCTCGAAGCGCTGGGACTGCTCGAGCTCGTCGGCGAACTGCTGCTGTTCGTCGGCTTGGCTGTGACCTTCTTGCCGTCCGCGTTCACGACGTACCACTTGGCGCCGAACTGGTTGAGCCCCTGTCCGTTGGTCTGGCCGGCCTTGTGGTCGCCCTGGTACGTGTAGAGCGGGTGGCCCTTGTAAGTGACCTGCTTGCTTCCCCCGCTGCGGACGGACGTGCTCATCAGCTTGGTCTGCACCCCGCTGCCCGCGGTCGGCGTGCCCTTGACGATCAGCGGCGGCCACGCTTGGGCACACGCGTCCGAGCAGGTCGACTTGCTGGTCTTGTCCGCCTCGAAGAGGTAGAGCGTCCGGCCCTTCCCGTTGACGAGAATCTTGCCGAACGGGGTGTTCTTCAGCATCACCGTCTTCACCGCGGATGCGGTCGAGGTGCTCGACGCCTGCATACTGCTCGACGGTGAGGAACCCGCGGCGCTCCCCTGTGACGTCGACCCGCCCCCGCTGGAGCACCCGCTGACCGCGGCAGCGATCACAGCGACCGCGGCCATGGCGGCCGCCTTTGTGGTGTTGCTCTTCATGGAAGGCTCCTCCAGAACGGCCGCCCTTCCGGCAGCGCACATTGACGGCCAAGGAACCGGCCGCCGTGCACCACTGCACAGCGGGTCGCCTCCGCCGGCCACCCGGATGGCCCGTTCGGGGTACGGGCTCATGCCCGGAACCCGCTCTGCCCCCCCCGCACCGGCGCCCGCCGTATCGGCCGCGGGGGCGCTCGGCCGCCATCGACCAGGGCCTGTTTTCACACGGCGGAAAGCGCTGTCCCATCTCCTGGCCGAGGGCTGCCACCCAGGCCCGGTGCGGGCGGCGGACCACGGCCGGCGGATGGGCGACACGCCCAGACATTCCCGGGGCGAAAGTCCGTTTCAATCATCCGATCGGCCCTGTGGTGGAAACGATTCTGCATAGATATGCGGGGCGCCGCATCCCCTTAGAGCTCACGAGCGAAGCCCGACAACGCCGGGACGAAACTTCAAGGATCTGTAAATTTACGGTCAAGCAAAGGGCGGTAATGCTCTTTGAAAATGAAAAATCTGGAGGTTCGATGCGTTATGGAAACGCGCTGCGCGAGGAAATCTCCGCGCCGGGCACCACACCGCTCATCGGTATCTACGACATGTACTCGGCGTCCGTCGCTGCCGACCACTACAACGGGTTCTTCGTCTCCGGATTCGGTTTCGCGGCCTCGCACTACGGCCTTCCCGACATCGGCTACATCGCATGGCCGGACATGGTCGCGTTCGTCGAGCGGCTGCGTCTGGCCTTCCCGGGCCGGCACCTCCTCGTCGACATCGACGACGGTTACGTGGACCCGGAGGTCGCCTGCCACGTCGTGCAGCGACTGGACCGGGCCGGCGCATCCGGTGTGATCCTCGAGGACCAGAAGCGCCCCCGCCGCTGCGGGCACGCCGACGGCAAGCAGGTCCTGCCGTTCGAGGAGTACCTGGACAAGCTCAACATGGTCCTGGAGTGCCGGGGCGACATGGTCGTGGTGGCCCGCACCGACGCGGTCGAGGAGGACGACATCCTCTACCGCGCCGAGGCACTGGCCAAGACCGACGCCGACGTGGTGCTCGTCGACGGCGTACGCAGCGTGGAGTGGATCCGCCGCATCCGTAAGGTGATCGGCGACAAGCCGCTGCTCTTCAATCAGATCGCCGGTGGCAAGTCCCCGCGCCTGTCGCTTCCGGAGCTGGACGCGCTGGACGTGGACGTGGCGATCTACTCCACCCCTTGCCTGTTCGCCGCACACGAGGCCATCGATGCGGCTCTGCGGAATCTGAAGGAAGCGGACGGACGCCTCCCGGATGCGGGCGGCGGGCGCGGCATCGGGGTACCGGAGTCGACAAAGCTGCTGGAGCGGAACATCAGCCGTCACCACGACTCCCCCTCGCTCCTGGGCGTCTGACGTCAGCCTCCGGCTTTCGTTCTGAGGCATTCACCTGACGTACCGTCCGGCCGCCCGACGGCCATGACCACCAACGGCCACCGTCTCGTCGCGGTGGCCGTGAGGAGAGCCAGACCGTGACATCGTCCTTCGAACCATCCACCACCCACACCCCCGTCGGGTCCCCCCGCGGGACAAACCCGTCGGATGGGCCACCCGCGTACCGGGCACACTTCGTCGCGGGCGTCCGGGGCGTCCTCTCGGTGGCCGCCGGCCTGGCGATCGGCGCGGCCTTCGGCCAGGGGACAGCTGCCGCCGCGACCGGGGGCCCGCTGGTCGCGTCCTCGGTATCCGTGCCCACCCACGTCGCGGCCGTCGAAGTGGACAACTCGCACGCCGACTCCTGGCTGGAGGTCGACCGTACGGCCAACACCCAGACCGGAACCGGCGACGCGGGCAGCGACCACGAAGGCGGGGACTAACCCACTGCGAGACCCCGGGTGCCGGCCACGCGACGAACCGCGCGACCGGCACCCCGCTTTTGCCGAACGGTCTCCGGATGACCGCCCCAAGAATTGCTTCAGCGTCGGTTGCGGAAGGTGCGGCGCAGGTCGGCGACCCAGCCGTCCGGGATCTCCCAGGGAATGAAGTGACCGCCGTCGGGGTGCACGGTGAGATTCACGTGGTTGTACCACTCCCCTCGCTCGGAGCCGGCGAAGTGCTGCAC